>DATNJF010000099.1:0-2344 GCA_035604035.1 Allostellaceae bacterium
GGGTCGAGCCCGGCGGCGGGGCTGGGCTGGGGCGCCGGCGCGGCGCTCGGGGTCAAGCTGGCGAAGCCAGAGCGCCAGGTGATCGCGATCCTTGGCGACGGCTCGTACATCTTCTCGAACCCGGTCGCGGTGCACCACGCCTCGGCGATGCACAGGCTGCCGGTGTTGACCGTGGTCATCAACAACGCGATGTGGGGCGCGGTGCGGCGCGCGACCTTGGGCATGTATCCGGATGGCGAGGCGGCCAAGAGCAACAAGCCGCCGTTTATCGATCTCGACGATCTGCCGGCGTTCGAGACGGTCTGCGCCGCCGCCGGCGGTTACGGCGAGCGGGTCGAGGACCCGAAGGAGCTTCCCGGGGCACTGAAACGCGCGCTCAAAGCGGTCGATGGCGGCCAGCAGGCACTCATCAACGTCATCTCGCGCGGCGGCGCGGGCGGCTGAACGCACCCGCCACCGTCGCAAGACGGAAGCGAACCGGATCGGGAAGGATGCGAAGAGCCGCCGAAACATGACGGCTATGTACGCCGTTTGTTCTCGTATTCAAGAGGGCAATTGCGATTTTATTTTTGTGATTATTGGGCGCCATGCGCCTGCGGTTATTCGCTCTTCCCCCAAGCCAATGTCACCTTGAACTCCGCCTCGCCCTCGCCTGAGACGATCCACAAATCGCATCCCGCTGTTAGCGATGCCCTAAACTCCATTTCTACTTTCTCGGGCCGATGCGCCATATTTCCGATAGCGTGCTCCAGCACAGAAGTTAGTGCCGCGAGGGAGCCTAATGCCTTCCTGAATTGATCCTCGGTCGCTTTCGCCACGTCGGCTTGGACGCTGACCTCAGATAGTCCAGCGGAAACACCTCTCCCGCCGAGCAAGATTTTGTTGCCGCTCGGTAATTCAACTATCATGCGTGTGGTCACAGCGAACTCCCCTCAATAGATGCCTGAGACTATCGAAACGGGTCTGGTCTACATCTACCGCCGCACGCCGACGAGGAAATTTGTCGGCTGCGGCGCGCTGATCGAGGGCAGCTATATCGCGACATGCAGACACGTCTGGCGCGATGCGACAGCCGGAGATGATGGCGAGCCGCTACGCGTCGAAATCGAATATCCGCGTTGTTGGGATAATGAGGGTCTGGTGTGCTGTCCGGCGAAACTTGCGGACACCTGCACACCGCATGAAGGGCCACTTCCAGATTTGGTCTTGCTGCGGCCGGAAAATATCCCGAGTGCGGCTATGTCCCTGCAACTTGCGGCTCATGAACGCTTCGAGGTTGGTGAAGGCTACGCGCACGCCCGGCTATCGCGGACCGACAGCGCGGGGCGTGAGACGTGGCGCGACATGTTCGCCGACGGCCGAATAAACCCGAATACAACCGGCGACGGACTTAGGCAGTTCACTGGCGATACCCCGCAAGGCTATTGGTTCACCTCTGGGTCAAGCGGCTCTCCGATATTCCTCAAGTCTGGGCAGCAACTTGCGGGCATCCTGAGCCTGTCCGAGCTCGGCTCGAATGAAAACATCAGCGCGCTTCACGAAGCGTTCGTCGTTCCGGCCACGACAATACGCCAATTCGTCGTGCGGCTTGCCGCGCAGCCGGTGGCGGAGAAGACGGGCGCCGATCTGCAAATGTTACAGCCGATTCTCGATGCGCTGGGCGTAGACGATGTCGCGATTGCAGAAATACCGTCTCGCATTGCCGCCTTCATTGCGGAAGCGCGCGCTCACGCTGTAGAGCCGGTGCCCCCATCGAACGATGGAGACGACATCGATGCGGTGATCAGCGCATCTCGCGACAAGTTGTTGAAATTGGACGTGCCTGGCGCTAGGGCGCTGCTTAGTAACAAGATTTCCGAGGAGATAGAGGCTCGCACACGCCGTTTGGCGCCGCTGCTCAAGGAACGAGCCAATGTCGAGCGTATTGCTTTCGACCACGAGGCAGCCAAGGCCACGCTGCGCGAACTGACCAAGCTTACCCCAGGTGACGTTTGGTCGTGGATCGAGTTGGGTGATCTCTGGACACTGACGGGATCTCTTGGCAACGCGATCGAGGCATATTCAAGTGCCGAAGCCGCGGCCCGAACATCCGGTGACGAGCGCGCCCCGTCGGTCAGCAAGGAGCGGATCGGCGACGTGCTGGTGGCGCGGGGCGATCTCGGCGGCGCACTCACGGCGTATCGCGAAGGGCTGGCGATCCGCGAGGGTCTGGCCGAGCGCGATCCCGGCAACACCCTGTGGCAGCGCGATCTGTCGATCAGCAAAAACAAAATCGGCGACGTGCTAGTGGCACAGGGCGATCTCGGCGGCGCGCTCACGGCGTATCGCGAGGGGCTAGCGATCG
>DATNJF010000100.1:0-3588 GCA_035604035.1 Allostellaceae bacterium
ACCGGGCAGGCTGATATCGTCCGAGTATCGCCCCTCGCCGCGCAGCAATACCGGGTCTTTGGAGCGCGGAACGGGCTGCCCGATGGCGAATCGCTCGTCGTCACCTAACCCGTTTGGATCGATATTGTCGTCCATCCGTCAGGCCTAGCGGGCCTCCACCGGCCGATATCGCCAACGGCTCAACGACTGGACCAAAATCGCCTGCGTCCCGTGGTACTGGGTCCGATGCCAGCGCCATTGCACGCGCGCGATCCACGGCAGTTAGGCGACACCACGGTAGCGCTCGCCGCCGCACGGAAAGATCAATCTTGGGCGAGGAGCTCAATGCCGAGCGGGAGTCCTGAGCGGATGAGTGCCGAGGAGCCGCAAACCCCGCTTGCCGTGCTGCGCCGCGTCTTCGGCTATCCAAGCTTTCGCGGCCAGCAACAGGGCATCATCGACCATGTCGTCGCCGGCGGCGATGCGATCGTGCTGATGCCGACCGGCGGCGGCAAATCGCTGTGCTACCAGCTACCGGCCTTATTGCGTCCCGGGCTCGGCGTGGTCGTGTCGCCGTTGATCGCGCTGATGAAGGACCAGGTGGATGCCCTGCGGCAGGCCGGGGTGCGGGCCGCCGCCCTCAATTCCGCGCTCCCACCTGGTGAGGCGGGCGCAGTCGAGCGCGCGGCGTGCGACGGCTCACTCGACCTCCTATATGTCTCGCCCGAGCGGCTGATGATGCCGCATTGCCTCGAGCTGCTACAGCGGTGCCGGATCGCGCTGTTCGCGATCGACGAGGCACATTGCATCTCGCAATGGGGCCACGATTTTCGCCGCGACTACCAAGCGCTGGGCGTCCTCAAGCAGAGCTTTCCCGACGTGCCGCTAATGGCGCTGACGGCCACCGCAGACGGGCCGACCCGTCGCGACATCGCTGAGCGGCTGCATCTCGAAGAGGCGCGGGTTTTCGCCGCCGGCTACGACCGGCCGAACCTGTTCTATAGGGTGGTGCCAAAGCACAACGCGCGGGACGATCTGCTGCGCTTTCTGGATGAGGAGCATCCGGGCGATGCCGGGATCGTCTATTGCCTGACCCGACGCGCGGTCGAGGAGACCGCGACCTGGCTGAACCAACGCGGCCGCGAGGCGCTGCCCTACCATGCCGGTCTCTCCGCCGAGACGCGAACGCAGCATCAGGATCGCTTTCTGCGTGAGGAAGGCGTCGTCATCGTCGCCACCGTCGCCTTCGGCATGGGCATCGACAAGCCCAACGTCCGCTTCGTCGTGCATCTCGACGCCCCGAAGAACCTCGAAGCCTATTACCAGGAAACCGGTCGGGCCGGGCGCGACGGCCTCCCGGCCGACGCGTGGATGACATATGGCATCGCCGACGTGATGAACCTGAGGCGGTTAGTCGAGGCGGGCGATCTGAGCGAGCAGCAACGCCGCATCGAGCGGCAGAAATCTGAAGCCCTAATCGGCTTTTGCGAGACGATATCGTGTCGTCGCCAGGCGCTGCTCGGCTATTTCGGCGAGCGCGATCATCCGCCGTGCGGCAATTGCGACAACTGCCGCAACCCGGTCGACAGCTGGGACGGCACGGTCGCGGCGCAGAAGACGCTCTCCGCGGTCTATCGCACGGGCCAGCGCTTCGGCGCCCATCATCTTGTCGACATCCTCGTCGGAAATCCGACCGAGCGGGTTCTCAGCCTCGGCCATGACCGGCTCAAGACCTTTGGCGTCGGGACGGAACTCGCCAAAAGCGGCTGGCTGTCGGTGATCCGCCAGCTGATCGCGCAAGGATTTTTGCTGCCCGATCCCGACGGGCATGGCGGGCTGACGCTGGCGCCGAGCGCGGGCAACGTCTTGTGCGGCAGGCGCGAGCTGCGCTTTCGTCACGAGGCACCGCGCGAGCGCGCGACCCGTCGCAAGAGCGCCGCGAAGCCCGCTTCCGGCCTGGCGCTCGATCCTGCGGCGCAGACCCTGTGGGTGGCATTGCGCGCCTGGCGTCTCAGCGAAGCCCGCCGCCAAGAATTACCGCCCTATGTGATCTTCCATGACGCGACCCTCGTCGAGGTCGCGAGGCGCCGTCCGGCCTCGCTCGGCGCGCTCGCCGACATCCCCGGCATCGGTCGCAGCAAGCTCGACCGCTATGGCGCCGCAGTGCTCGCCGTCACCGCCAGGGCGGCGTGACCGCGAGTGACCACCGCACTCGCACACCCCACGAGCCCGCGGATCCTTGGCCAAAAGTGTCGGCTGAGCGAACCGCAAGCCCGCGTTGAACGGCTCCGGGATGCATTCGGAGACTCAGCGGCTACGAATAGCGGCCGGTCCCGATCAATTTCGCCCGAATTGTGGTCGTCCACGGGAGCCGAATTTTTTTACCCGGCTGGGGTTTTAGCCGTCCCTGGCCCGCGCCGCCTACCAAGGCCAAGCTGTTTCGCCAATGCCGACCGCCGAGTCGCATAGGCAGGCGCGACCATCGGGTAATCCGACGCCAACCCCCACCGGGCGCGATATTGCTCGGGGGTCATTTTGTGCCGGGTCATCAGGTGCCGCTTGAGCATTTGACCACGATAACCGCAATCCAGACAGGTGATTTCGTTCGGCATGACCGATCGTCTGATGGATATCGCTGGGGTTCGCTCAGGTTCCTTGGCGGCGGGTGCCTGACCCAAATGGGATAGCGCCGCGTTGACGCTGGCGATGAGGGCGGGAATCTCGGTTGGTACCACTTGGTTCCGTCGCAAAAACGCGGAAACGATGGTTGCGGTTTCTTCGATCATGGCGGCTCCCCCAGCAGGGCAGTTTTCGCGAGGCTAACTTATCAACCGCATTTTCTCCATCTGTTCGGCAAC
Source organism: Allostellaceae bacterium (assembly GCA_035604035.1). Lineage (GTDB taxonomy): Bacteria > Pseudomonadota > Alphaproteobacteria > ATCC43930 > CGMCC-115725 > DATARH01. The sequence goes on from DATNJF010000100.1 coordinate 2,838, forward strand.
GGGCGGATAGGTCCATCGTTGCCTATCGAGGCGCGCCGCACGGGGGCGGTACCAATCGAGACAACGTTGCCGATGGCGTTCCATCTGCGGCGTCCAAAGCTGCTTGTCATGCGCCAGCGGATGGTCGCGCTGTGGGCGCCGAGGGGGCCCTCATAAATAAGAGCGCAGAGCAACATTGTGACGGTGCAGTCGTCATCTGAAAGAGGCAACCAGAGCGCCTCATATCGGCGGATGCGGCCATCAAGGATCCGGTTGTGCCGAACCGCCAATGGCTCGCCGCGCCGTACCAGACCCTTGCACTGCTCAATCATGTAATCGCGATAATCCCGGTATTATGTAGCAAGCGCCACTGAACCGCGAGGAGCATCCGCCGCGTTTTTCGCCTAAACTGGCCGTATGAAAAGGCAATAAGCGCCTCTTTCCCCTGGCGCGAACACTGCCTTTATAGAGGGCGGCCCTTTTTCGCTGAGCCCTGGCCGGCCGTCAGCGCTTGGTCGATTTGGCGCTTCAAGGCAGGCGACGCACGGAAAACGAGGACGCGACGCGGGCTGATCGGCACTTCCTGTCTGGTCTTGGGATTCCGACCGATGCGGTGTCCCTTGTGGCGCACGGCAAAACTTCCAAAAGACGAGATTTTGACCATCTCGCCCCGCGTCAGCGCATCCGAAATCTCGGCGATCACCGATTCGACCAACTCGGTCGACTCGTTGTGCGACAAGCCCATCTCCCGTTAGACCGCTTCGGCGAGCAG
>DATNJF010000101.1:0-4259 GCA_035604035.1 Allostellaceae bacterium
GAGGAACACGGCGGGTGCGATGCATTGACCGCGGTGGGGCATCGCGTCCGTACATGGCGGACCGCAATACAGCCGGCCGCAGCCTATCACCGCAGCAATGGTTGCGGAGCTGTACCGCCTCAGTTCGTTCGATCCAGAGCACCTGCCGCTTGAGATCGAGTTGATCGAGGCAACTCGTTGTGTAGCGTTCGAGCGTGCCGCTCGTCAGCAGGCCACTAATGATGTTGTCGAGCAGATGCCCTAGCCTAAATTTGAAGATTTTAGGTCGCTTTCACCATGGCACCTTCATGCAGCCGAGGTCGATTGTGGCGCCCGAGCAGGGTGGGCAAATCGCAGGCGAGAAGGTCGCCGATCCGCTCAATCGTGAGGTCGGGAGCGGGATAGCTGGCAGCATCGGCGGCGTTGGCATACTGCCCCTGCCGCGGCAGCACTGTGGTTACGCGGTCGCCCCAAGCGGTCTTGACCGCGGTCAGAATTCGCGGCTTGTCGTCGATCAGCACGTAATGGGCGGCCGGATACCGACGCTCGACATCGTCGAGCTCGTTCTCCTTGTGAATGTAGATGAGCACGTGTCCCTTGACCGCCGCGAAGATGCCGGAGCGTTCCACCTTGCGCGGCTGAAAGACCACGTCGCCGTAGGACAGGATGACCGTCCGCCCCCATCCGCGCATCCGTTCGAGCACATCGAGCGCTCCCGGATAGAGCCGGTACGCGAACGGGTAGTCTACCAGGTACGAGGACATTGAAAGGAGGTGCATGTCCCTCGGGTGTTCGACCCGGTAGCGTTGCAACGCGCCGAGATAATCACGGTAGCCCAATTCGCCGAACAACCGTTCCAGGATTGCCCAATAGCGATTGCGGCAGGCTGCCCCAAACTCGCGTTCGAGATGGCGTTTGAGATCAGCCTGGATGCCATCGTTGTCGAGCAATGTGTTGTCGACATCGACGAGGAAGACGGTCGGCTCTGTGGTCAGCACGCGACCTACCTTTCCGGCGTACCGCGAGTATCGACAAACGCGCGGTTCGCTGTTCTCGTCACGTCGTGCAGCCATTGGAAGGCGGCCGGCGTCAACATTTCTTCGGGGCATCGCCAGCACCAATTGCCCTCGGCACGGCCGGGCAGGTTCATCCGTGCCTCGCTGCCCAGGTTGAGAACATCCTGTAACGGAGCGATCGCCAGCGCTGCCACGGACGACCAAGCCAAATCGATCAACGCCGAGACGGCGTCGCGGCTCTCGCCCGCGGGGCGCTTCAGATAATTCCACAGGTCTTGTTTTTGCCGATCCGGCAGCGCTTCGAACCAGCCGCGAGTCGTAGGATTGTCGTGCGTACCGGTGTACACAACAGTGTTGGGCGTGTAATTGCCAGGCAAGTGCGGGTTGTCCCAGCTGCCGTCGAACGCGAACTGAAGCACGCGCATTCCCGGCAATCGGAACTGGTCGCGGAGCGCGCCTACGTCGGGCGTGATTAGCCCCAAATCCTCGGCGATGAATGGTAACGCTCCCAACTCCCTCTCGGCCGTGGTGAAGAGCGCCGCGCCCGGACCGGGGACCCATTGGCCGGTTTGGGCCGTCGCTGCGCCGGTTGGCACGTGCCATGCGGCGGCAAAGCCGCGGAAATGATCGAGGCGTATCACGTCAACATGAGCCAGCAGCGCGCGGCAGCGGTCTATCCACCAGCGGTAACCGGTGCGACGAAGTGCCTCCCAGTCATAGACGGGGTTGCCCCAGAGCTGCCCCTGGACACTGAAGTAGTCGGGAGGGACGCCCGCGATAAAGCGCGGCCGGTGCCGCTCGTCCAACAGGAACAGCTCCGGGTTGGCCCACACGTCGCTCGAGTCGGGGGAAACATAAAACGGCAGGTCGCCGATGAGGCACAGTCCTTTCTCGCGAGCACGCTGCTTCAGGCGACCTCCTTGGCGGAATAAAAGAAATTGCGCCGCGCGAACTCGCCCGATCAGGTCCGCGAGTTCCCGCCGCGCCAGGGTCAGGGCTGTCGGTGTCCGGCGGACCAGCTCCGCCGGCCAATCGAGGTACGAGGCGCCCTCGTACCTGGCCTTCAGAGCCCGAAACAGGGCGTAATCTTCGAGCCAGTCCGTCTGCTCATGGCAGAATTCATCGAAAGCGGTCCGCAGGTCGGGGCGCGCCCCGGCGCTGAAGTTGATGCAGGCGGTCTCGAGCAGCCGACGCTTGAACGGGATGACCGTGTTGTAATCGATGGCGGCCGCGGAAAACGATTGACCCTCGCAGTCGCTTGCCCGCAGCAATCCGTCCTCGATCAGATCGTCCGGACTTATCAAGAGCTCGTTTCCGGCGAATGAGGAGAGGGGTTGGTAGGGCGAGTTGCCGTAACCCGTGGGCCCTAGCGGCAGGGCCTGCCACCAGCTTTGGCCCGCCTCGCTCAGACGGTCGACCCACGCCCACGCGGACGGTCCCACATCGCCGATGCCGTAGCGGGAAGGCAGCGAGGTCACGTGCACGAGGATGCCGCAGGCCCGGTATTCCGCCGGAAACGGCCGAAGAGAGGCCGGCAGGCCGGCATCATTCATGCCGCTTCCCCCTTGTTCCCGCGGGCTCAGTCGAAAGAAGCCAGCGCATTGTTCACCATCGCCTGAGCTTCCGTGATGATGGCCTCAAGGTGAACTTCGTCCTTGAAGCTTTCCGCATAGATCTTGTAGACCGCCTCGGTGCCCGACGGCCGGGCCGCGAACCAGCCGCTTCGGGCGACCACCTTGAGACCGTCGATTGGAGCGTTGTTGCCGGGGGCGCGGCTCAGCTTGGCAGTGATCGGCTCACCGGCTAAATTCGTCTCTCTAACCGCCTCCGGCGACAGCTCTCTCAGCCGCGATTTCTGCTCAGGCGTCGCCGCTGCGTCGATGCGCGTATAGCATGGTGCGCCGAATTGCGCGGTGAGGTCGCGGTAATGCTCGCCGGGCTCCCTGTCCGTGCGCGCCGTGATCTCGGCCGCCAGCAGGTCCATGATCGGGCCGTCCTTGTCGGTCGTCCAAACGCCGCCGTCGTGCCGCAAGAAACTGGCCCCCGCGCTCTCCTCGCCGCCAAAGCAGCACGAGCCGTCGAAGAGGCCCGGCACAAACCATTTGAAACCGACCGGCACCTCGCAAAGCCGGCGCCCGAGCTTCTGCACCACCCGATCGATCATACTGCTGCTGACCAAGGTCTTGCCGACCTCGGCGTGGGCCGGCCAACGCGGGCGGTGGGTAAGCAGATAACCGATGGCCACGGCCAGATAGTGGTTGGGGTTCATCAGCCCGGCCGACGGAGTGACGATGCCATGCCGGTCGGAATCCGGGTCGTTGGCGAAGGCGACGCTGTACCGGTCCTTGAGGCCAACGAGCCTTGCCATCGCGTAGGGGCTCGAACAGTCCATGCGGATCTTGCCGTCGTGATCGACGGTCATGAACGAAAAGGTCGGATCGACCTTCGGGTTGACGACGGCGATGTCGAGTTTGTAGATCTTGTTGATCGGCTCCCAATAATGTACGGCGGCGCCACCGAGCGGGTCGACGGCCAGCTTGAGGCCGGCGGCGCGAATGGCCTCCATATCAACGACGTTGCGCAGATCCTGGACATAGGGCAGGACGAAGTCTTGCTGATGCGTCGTCTCCGCGCTCAGAGCCGCCTCGAACCCCATTCGTTTTACGCCGGTATTGCCATCCCGCAGAAGTTGGTTGGCCCGGTTCTCGATCCACTGCGTCACGTCAACATCAGCCGGCCCTCCGTTCGTTGGGTTGTACTTGAAGCCGCCATCCTCCGGCGGATTGTGCGAAGGAGTGACGACAATGCCATCGGCGAGATGGGTGGCGCGTGAGCGATTGTAGACGAGGATGGCATGAGAGATGACCGGCGTGGGGGTTACGCCGTCGGCAGGCTGGATGACCGTCTGCACCCCGTTGGCCGCGAGGACTTCGAGCGCCGTGCGCTGGGCCGGCGCGGAAAGCGCATGCGTGTCCTTGCCCATAAAGAGCGGGCCATCGGCGCCCTGGGCTTTGCGATAGCCGCAGATGGCTTGGGTGATGGCCAGAATGTGGGCTTCAGTGAACGACCCGTGAAAGGGCGAGCCGCGGTGCCCGCTGGTGCCAAAGCTGACCCGTTGTTCGGGGTCGTCGAGATCGGGCCGGCGTGCGTAATATTCGCGCTCAAGACGGGCCAGATCGACCAGCATCTCCTTGGGTGCTGGCTTGCCGGCTAGGGGGGAAATCGTCATCGGTCGAGCTCCCGTACCGGGCACGGTTTCGCCTG
>DATNJF010000102.1:0-3476 GCA_035604035.1 Allostellaceae bacterium
TCCGCCGGCATCACCCGCTCCTCGCTGTAGGCGCCCAATGGGCCGCCGGCATATGCGACGCGGTCACCCGGCTTCAGGCCGGTAACGCCCGGTCCGACTTCCTCGACGATGCCGCAGCCCTCGCCACCCAGCCCGCTCGGCAGCGGTACCGCGTAAAGCCCACTGCGCTGATAGGTGTCGATGAAGTTGAGGCCAACGGTCTTGTGTTTGAGCCGTACCTGGCCCGGCCCCGGCTTATCGACGCTGATCTGCTGCCAGATTAAAACCTCGGGGCCGCCGGTCTTCTCGAAACGGATCGCCTGCACCATCGTCTTGCCTCCCAGAACCGATAGGAGGTTTTAGAGCGCACCTTCCAAGGTGAGCAAGGCTTGCTTGGTCTTGAGCCCGCCCGAGCCGCTATAGCCACCGAGCCCGGATTTCGCCAGCACGCGGTGGCACGGGATCACGATCGGGATCGGGTTCTTGCCACAAGCACCGCCGACCGCGCGGGGCGCCGAGCCAATCCCGGTGGCGAGCTCGCCGTAGGAGCGCGTCTTGCCATAGGGGATTTTCTGCATCGCCGACCACACTCGGCGCTCGAAATGCGAGCCCGCGGGACGCAGCGGAAGATCGAAACGTGATAACGTGCCGGCGAAATAAGCGTCGAGCTGGCGCGCCGCCTCGGCTAGCAGCGGACTGCCGTTCGAAGCGCGTTCATCAGACCAGCGGATCGCAGTGATCGCACGGCCTTCTTCGTCAATGACAAGATTCCCGATGGGGCTTGATATCGATAGCGACGACACTAGCATCCTCCCGCGCGGAACATTCAGAGAACGCTAGCGCAGTTTGGCGAGGGCGTCGACCAGTTGTTGCGATACTACGATCGGCAACGAACAAACTGGCCCGTCGCAGACATAGGCGGCCGGTTTGCCCTCGACGAGACTTTTTCCTGCCGCCGGATGGTTCGGAGACAACGTCTCGCCGGGCGCGAGGGCTATCACGACACGGTTGGGCAGTGAAACCGCGCTAATAGCGCGGCGCAGGGCGTGAAACGCCGCATCCGTCCGCTCACCGACCAATACGATCTGCACCGGTTTTTGCGCCAGTTCAGCATTGTTGATCAGGGTGGCGAGCGGAAAGAAATTCCGCCTGACCTCGCCGGCGAAGGCGCGGACGATCGCCTCGGCGCGCTCGCGGTAGCTCTCATCGCCGGTCAGGATCGCCAGCCGGATCAACACCCCGACCAGCGTGCCGTTGCCGGAGGGCACTGCGGCGTCAGCAGCGGTCTTCGCCCGTGCGATCAGCCCCGGCGTATCGTCGGCGGCAAAGAAATAGCCGCCAGCCCCACCGTCCCAGTAATGCCGGTCGAGCACGTCTATCCATTGGCGCGCATGATCGAGATAGACTTTTTCCAGCGTCGCCTCGTAGAGCGCCAGCGCCGCCCGGCACAAATTGGCGTAGTCGTCGACGTTCGCTGGATGGCGCGCCTTGCCGTTGCGCCAGCTGTGGAACAGCCGTCCCTCCGGCGCCGCCATATGCTCGCGGGCGAAGGCGAAAGCGCGCTCGGCGAGGGCAATCCACTCTGGCCGCGCGAACACCAGGCCAGCATGGGCGAGCGCCGCGATCATCAGCCCGTTCCAATCGGCTAGCACTTTGTCGTCGAGGCCGGGCCGTACCCGCGGCGCGCGAACCGAAAAGAGTTTTTCGCGGCAGCGCGCGAGCAATGCCTCGGTCTCGGCATCGGCCAATGCAGGATGGTTCAACCGATTGAGGATCGTGTGATCTTCCCAATTACCCTCTGGCGTGACGTCGTAAAACTCCTTGAAAAGAGCCGCGTCGGCACCGAGTGCAGCATCGATCTCGGCTGCGGACCAGACATAGAATTTTCCTTCCTCGTGCTCACTATCGGCGTCGAGGCTCGAGGCGAAGCCGCCCTCGCCGGTCAGTATCTCGCGCTCGAGCCAGCCGATGGTCTCGGCGACGCGCTGCGCGTAGAGCGGATCGCGGGTCTCCTGCCAGACCAGGGTTAGGAGGTCGACCAGCTCGGCATTGTCATAAAGCATCTTCTCGAAATGCGGCGCCAGCCAGCGCGCATCGACCGAATAACGTGCAAAACCCCCGCCCAGATGGTCATAGATCCCGCCCTGGCAGATCGTCGTCAACGTGCGGGTTACGGCCTCGCGGTAGGGCGTTTGGTGGGTACGCTTCCAGCCGCGCCACAACAGCTCGAAGATGCTGCATTGAGGGAATTTGGGCGCGGTGCCGATGCCGCCGTTGAGCGGATCGACCTCGCGCAGCAGCCGTTCGGCGACGCGGTCGAACAGCGCCGGATCGATGTCGTCGCCCGCCTCGGGCTGGCCCAGCTTGGCCAGTGCGTCGCGCAGGATGGTGACGTTCTTTGTCACCTTCTCGCGCTCGCTGCGATAGGTCTGCGCCACACTCTGTAGTACCTGGGCAAAGCCCGGCCGGCCCCAGCGCGGCTCGGGTGGAAAATAGGTGCCGCCCCAGAACGGTTCGCCATCGGGCGATAGGAACATGGTCAACGGCCAGCCGCCATGCTCACCCAGTAGCGCCAACGCGTGCTGATAGATCGCGTCAAGATCGGGCCGCTCCTCGCGATCGACTTTAATATTAATATACAAGTCGTTCATCAGCGCGGCGATCGCCGGATTTTCAAAGCTTTCGTGCGCCATCACGTGACACCAGTGGCAAGCGGCGTAGCCGATCGATAAGAGGATCGGCTTATCCTCGGCCTTCGCCGCGGCGAGCGCGGCCTCGCCCCAGCCCTGCCAGTGCACCGGGTTGTCCTTGTGCTGCAAGAGGTAGGGGCTGGTTTCCTCGCCGAGGCGGTTGCGGTCCATAAAGGCTCCTTTGCGAGGCAGCGTTGCCCGAGTATCTATCGACGGAGTAGGCTGTACCCCTTATCTTAGCCCCAGTTTGGCGGATCGCCTCCGCCGATTCCCGCTTGGCCAATTCCCGCTTTGGTAATTCGGAGACCGCAATGGCTGACGATCCGCGCCTTTTCTTCGACCGGCATATTTTCATGTGCAACAACGTGCGCCCCGACGGGCACCCGCGCGGGTGCTGCATGGCGCGCGCGGAAGCCGCTGGCGGGTTTGACAAGTTGCGCGGCTATGCGCGTGAGAAGGCGCGTCAGCTCGGTATCCAAAACGTGCGCTTCAACGCGGCCGGCTGCCTCGACCGCTGCGAGTTCGGGCCGAATATGGTGATCTACCCTGAGGGTATCTGGTATCGCTTCGAGTCCCAGTCGGACATAGATGAAATCCTGGAGACTCACCTCAAGAACGGCGGCCGGGTCGGGCGGCTGATGCTGCAGCCGGACCAGCTGCCGCCGAAACACTAAACTTGGTGCTGGCGCCGGCCACCGCGCCCGACACCATTTTCGCCCCGGCGACCGCGCCGGGCAAGGCGGCGATCGCGATAATCCGCGTCAGCGGTCCGCGCGCCGGAGAGGCGCTTGCGGCGCTGGCGGGCGG
>DATNJF010000103.1:0-4310 GCA_035604035.1 Allostellaceae bacterium
TATCTAATCCTGTTTGCTCCCCACGCTTTCGCGCCTCAGCGTCAGTATCGGTCCAGAGAGCCGCCTTCGCCACCGGTGTTCTTCCCAATATCTACGAATTTCACCTCTACACTGGGAATTCCACTCTCCTCTCCCGAACTCAAGCCACCCCGTTCCAAGCGCAATTCCCAGGTTGAGCCCGGGGCTTTCACGCCTGACAAAGATGGCCGCCTACGCGCCCTTTACGCCCAGTAATTCCGAACAACGCTTGCCCCCTTCGTATTACCGCGGCTGCTGGCACGAAGTTAGCCGGGGCTTCTTTACACGCTACCGTCATCATCGTCGCGTGCGAAAGAGCTTTACAACCCTAAGGCCTTCCTCACTCACGCGGCATTGCTGGATCAGGCTTTCGCCCATTGTCCAATATTCCCTACTGCTGCCTCCCGTAGGAGTCTGGGCCGTGTCTCAGTCCCAGTGTGGCTGATCATCCTCTCAGACCAGCTACGGATCGTTGCCTTGGTAGGCCGTTACCCCACCAACTAGCTAATCCGACGCGGGCCCCTCCTAGAGCGATAAATCTTTCCCCGGTATTGCTACCGGGCGCATGCGGTATTAGCCGAAGTTTCCCTCGGTTATCCCCCACTCCAGGGCAGGTTCCCACGCGTTACTCACCCGTGCGCCACTCAAGGCCGAAGCCTTGCGTTCGACTTGCATGTATGAGGCATGCCGCCAGCGTTCGTTCTGAGCCAGGATCAAACTCTCATGTTCATCCTGACAACGGCATCCCAGGCCGGCTAAGACCCGGGACATCGCAATCACTCAAAGGACACTGGTGTAAACCTACTCATCGAGATCGCGGACAGAGTCCGTGACCCCGTTGCGCAGACGAGCCAGCGTCCTTCGTAGAACGCCGCCGCCCACGCATCCCTTCCAACTACCCAACAATGTCAATCAGCGATCTCAAATCCCGACGAAACTGCCCTAACCGCCAAGGGAGGCGGCTCTAGCCTCGTCACATCGGGATCGAGTCGACCGTCGCGGCTGCGGCGGGCGAACGGAGAACATAACCACCCGACCTAGCCCTGTCTAGGGGAAGCTTGCACAAAATTTGGCCGGGCTGCCCAAAGCCTGATCTCAACTAGATCAAGCCCAATTCGCGCAATTCCATCAGCATATGGTCGGGCATCGCGGCGAAATCACCACCGGGGCCGGCGGGCACATCCTTCGGCATGTCCGAGGGCAGCAGATAGCGCCAGCCTTGGAACGGGCGGAAGGCACGCGGCAATGTCAGCACCAGCTCGGGATCGGTCAAGATCAGGCAATAGGAGCGGCCGTTGTCGTCGCGCTCGCTGCGAAAGCCAGTGACGCGCTGGCGCGCCCGAATCTGCCCCTTGACCACCCAGTAAAGCGAACCGCCGTCGAGCACCGCCTCGACGCGACGCGGGTGGTTGCGGGTATAGACCCAGCTCACGCCCCGCTCGGCAAACCGCTGAGCGCGAAAGCGGCGCAGTTCCTCAACGTCGGCGGCACCAACCGCCATCTTGACCAGATGCAGCGGGCCAGGGGCGAACGCGCCATCTGCGGCCATCAGCGCGGCTCCGCCCCAGGGTCGGACAACGCGATCAATTCGGCGCCTTCTTCGACCAGGTCGCCGACGGCATAGCGCACAGTCTCGACCGCGCCGTCGCGCGGCGCGGCGATGGTGTGCTCCATCTTCATCGCCTCGATGACAATCAGCGGCTGGCCTTGTTTGACGCTGTCGCCGGCGGCGACTAGGAGCTGCACTACCCGGCCCGGCATCGGCGCCGACAGCCGCCCAGCATGCGCGTCGGCGCCGGCCGGCGGCGCCAGCGGGTCGACCCGCTCGAGCCGCCAGCTCTCGCCGTCAATGAACATGGCCAGGGTATCGGCGTGGGCGAGGACGATCGCGCGGCTGCGGGTGTCGTCAAGGGTTACCGACGCGCCACCGTCAACGGAGAAAGCGGCGGCGGCATGGCAGCCCCGCTCGCCGATCTGCAATTGCCAACTGTCGCCGGAAGCAGTCGCCGCCACGGTCAGCACCTCATCGCCGCTGCGGAACTGGAGCGTCTGCGATGCCGGGGGCCCGTTGAGCCGCCAGCCGTCGCGTCGCGCCCACGGATCGGCGCTTGCTGGCTCGCCTTTGAGGCAGAACAGGGCCGCCGCCGCGAGCGCGAGGTCCGGGACCGGCGCTGGCGCCGCCAGCAGCGTCGCCTTGCGCCGCTCGATGAAGCCCGTATCGAGCTTCGCCGCGGCGTAGTCCTTGTCGCCGATTATCCGGGCGAGGAAGCCGAGATTGGTGGTGACCCCAAGCACCCCGGTCTCAGCCAACGCACGGGCCATCCGCGCGCACGCCGCCTCGCGATCCGGACCCCAGGCGATGATTTTGGCGATCATCGGGTCATAGAAGGGGGTCACCGCATCGCCCTCGCGTACCCCGGTCTCGACCCGCGCGATCGCCGTAGGCAGGCGCAGCCGGTGCAAAGTCCCGGTTGCCGGCAGAAACCCGCGCTCCGGGTTCTCGGCGTAGAGCCGCACCTCGATCGCGTGGCCGTGCATGGTGATCTGATCCTGCGTCCGGGTGAATTTCTCCCCCGCCGCGACCCGCAGCTGCCACCCGACAAGGTCGGTGTTGGTCACCGCTTCCGTCACCGGGTGCTCGACCTGGAGCCGTGTGTTCATCTCCATGAAATAGAAACGGTCCTTCTCAACGATGAACTCGACCGTCCCGGCGCCGACATAGCCCACCGCCTTCGCCGCTGCGACCGCCGCCTCGCCCATCGCCTGGCGCATCTTCGCCTTGAGACCCGGCGCCGGCGCCTCCTCGACGATCTTCTGGTAGCGCCGCTGGATCGAGCAATCGCGCTCGTAGAGGTGGACGACTTTACCGTGCGTGTCGGCAAACACCTGCACCTCGATATGGCGCGGACTCGCGAGGTATTTCTCGATCAGCACACGGTCGTCGCCAAACGCGCCCAGCGCCTCGCGCTTGGCGCCATTGAGCGCGCGGGCGAATTCCCCGGCCGCGGTGACGATGCGCATGCCGCGCCCGCCGCCGCCGCCCGAGGCCTTGATCAGCACCGGAAAGCCGATCATCTCGGCCTCGGCGAGCAAGTTCGCCGGGTCTTGGTCGTCGCCGTGATACCCGGGCACGACCGGGACGGCGGCCTGTTGCATCAACGATTTTGCCGCGGCCTTCGAGCCCATCGCCCGCATCGCCGAAGCCGGCGGGCCGATGAACACGAGGCCCGCCTTGGCGCAAGCCTCGGCGAACTCCGGGTTCTCCGAGAGGAACCCATAGCCGGGATGGATCGCCTCGGCGCCGGTCTCCTTCGCCGCCGCGATGATCCTGTCGCCTTTGAGATAGCTGTCGCGGGCCGGCGGCGGGCCGATCAGCCGCGCCTCGTCGGCCATCGCCACGTGCAGCGCGCCGGCATCGGCCTCGGAATAGACCGCGACCGTTGCGACACCCATGCGATTGGCGGTGCGGATCACTCGGCAGGCGATCTCGCCGCGATTGGCGATCAGGATTTTGTGGAACATCACATTCGGAACACGCCGAACTTTGTCGGCTCAATGGGGGCGTTGAGGCTCGCCGAGATCGACAGGCCGAGCACGGTGCGCGTCTCGGCCGGGTCGATGATGCCGTCGTCCCACAGCCGGGCGCTGGCGTAATAGGGGCGGCCCTGCGTCTCGTATTGCAGACGGATCGGCGCCTTGAACGCCGCTTCCTCTTCTTCCGGCCACTCCTGCCCGCGCGCTTCCATGCCGTCGCGGCGCACGGTCGCCAGCACCGAGGCGGCCTGCTCGCCGCCCATCACCGAGATGCGCGCGTTGGGCCACATCCACAGGAAGCGCGGCGCGAAGGCGCGTCCGCACATGCCGTAATTGCCGGCGCCGAACGATCCGCCGACGATCACGGTGAACTTCGGCACCTGCGCCGTGGCCACCGCGGTGACCAGCTTGGCGCCGTCCTTGGCGATGCCGCCCGCTTCGTATTTCGCGCCGACCATGAAGCCGGTGATGTTCTGCAGGAACACCAGCGGAATGCGGCGCTGGGCGCACAGTTCGATGAAATGCGCGCCCTTGAGCGCCGATTCGGAGAACAGGATGCCGTTGTTGGCGAGGATGCCGACCGGGTAGCCGTGGATGTGCGCGAAGCCGGTCACCAGCGTGGTGCCGAAGCGCGCCTTGAACTCGTCGAACTCGCTGCCGTCGACGAAACGCGCAATGATCTCGCGTACGTCGTAGGGCTTGCGCGTATCGGCCGGAATGACGCCGCGCAACTCCTCGGCCGGATACAGCGGCTCGCG
>DATNJF010000104.1:0-6618 GCA_035604035.1 Allostellaceae bacterium
GCGCCTCCCATCCCCAAGTGGCGCTCAGTCAGCTTGGCAACCGGCCGCAGCCGTACCTGGCAGAAAATCAGCGACAATCGCAGAAAGCCGCTCCAAACTTCTTCAACCATCGAATCCCCCACGCGATAATCGCGAACAGTACCATGCGGCTCGGCGCGGTTCTTTGGAGTGCGCTACCGCCTTGGCGGACCGGGCGCGAACAAGGGTGTGAAAACGGCGTTGTTAAACTTGCGACCGAATCGCCGTGCCGAGTCCGGCCCGCTTCGACCACGAAATCGGATATTGCGGGCTCGAAACGCGCATGGGCGTCCGGCAGAGGTATTAAGCTACGGTATAGAGGCAATTCTGCAATGATTGTCGCCCCGAGCAGAGGATAGCGGTGGAGCTCAACGCGGATTTCTCGCAGCGCGCGGTAGTTCACGCGGCTCGCCTTGCGTGGGTCCCGTCACCCATCGCCGGGGTCGAACGGCGCATGCTCGACCGCATCGGCGACGAGGTGGCGCGGGCCACCTCGATCGTCCGCTATGCGCCGAAAAGCCGGTTCTCGCCGCATACGCATGGCGGCGGCGAGGAATTCCTCGTGCTCGATGGCGTCTTTCAGGACGAACATGGCGACTACCCGGCGGGATCCTATATCCGCAACCCGCCGACGTCGCACCACCGCCCGGGTTCGGAGCCGGGTTGCGTGCTCTTCGTCAAATTGTGGCAGTTTGATCCCGCCGACCGGATCCTGGTGCGGATCGATACCGCGAAGACGGCTCACGTGCCCGCATCCGGCCGGCCGGGAGTGGAGTTGACGCCGCTGTTCCGCGACGAACATGAAGATGTGCGGCTGGAGCGCTGGGCGCCCGGCGGCGAAATTAGGTTGTCGATTCCGGATGGGGCCGAGTTCCTGGTGCTCGACGGCGGCTTCGACGAGGGCGAGGAGTATTTTGAGCCGCAATCCTGGCTGCGGCTGCCGTGCGACGGCGCGCTGCGGGCGACTGCCGGTCCCCAGGGTTGTACGGTCTGGGTCAAGACCGGGCAGCTCCGCCGTATCCAGGGGCTGCGCCCATCATAAGTGGCGCCGGTCTGGCCGGCGCGGCGCGGACGCTGCCCTACGGCAAGATCATGCTCTAAGATGCGGAACGATCCAGCCTTGTGGGCCAGGGGAGGAAGATGAGGGCGGGAAGAAACTTGGGCGGCGCTGTCCGCTTGGCGGCAGTGCTCGGTTCGCTCGGCATCACTTCTGTCTGGGGGATGAATTTAGCCACGGCGCAGACCGCGCAATACGACGGCGTCTACAAGGGAACGCAGACGCTGACCGACGATCCCAACGATCACAATTATTCGAAATGCCTCAAGGGGCCGTTCAAGCGCCAGATGGTGATCAAGGACGGCAAGGCTGTCTACACCTACAACCCAACCTATGATGGGGAGGTTCCCGGTATCGTAAGCAACGACGGCGACGTTAGCGGTTCGGTAGAGACCTCGAGTGGCGGGGTCGCCCTCGTCGGCAAAATCCAGGGCGACCAGTTCACCGGCAAGGTGTGGAGCATCATCTGCACCTACTCGCTCGACCTGAAGCGGGTGCCGTGAGTGCGAACTAGCTCCACAGCTCTCGGCTCGCGATCCGCGCGCCTTCGGCGAGGGCGGCGAGCTTGACCCAGACGACGGAGGGGTGGACCTCGCAGGTCGCGGCGAAACTGGCGAAACCGCAATCGGCGCCGGCGATGACGTTCTCGCGGCCGACGACCTTGGCGAAACGGCCGATGCGCTCGGCTATGAGTTCAGGGTGTTCGACGATATTGGAAGAGTGGGTGATTACGCCTGGGATCAGTGACTTGCCGTCAGGCGGCTTCACCGTTTCCCACACCTTCCATTCGTGCTCATGGCGCGGGTTGGCGGCCTCGAACGAATAGGCGCCGGCGTTGATCGACAGCATCGTGTCCACGATGTTTTTGAGTTCCAGGTCATGGACGCGCGGGCCGATATTGATGCTGTAGCAGGTATGGTAGCGGATGCGGTCCGGCGGCAGGCCCTTGAGCGCATGGTTCAACGCCGCGACCCGCGTCGCCGCCCAATGGCGCCAGCCGTCGAGGCTCACCTCGGGGTGCATCACGTAATAGGAGCTAAGGAGCGGGTCGTCGATCTGGAGGATCAAGCCCGCGTCGATCACGGCCTTGTATTCCTCCTTGAGCGCGTCGGCGACCGCGTAGAGGTATTCTTCCTCGTCCTTGTAGAAGAGGTTGCGGTTCCAGTTGACCAGGTTGGCGGGCGACACCGCCGGCATGAACGCTTCCGTCACACTGAGCCCCGCCATTGCCGCTTTGAGATTGGCGATGTCGACGGCAAGCCCGGCGTGGCCTTTGTAGGAAACGGGGCCGGTGCACATCCACCGGGTGCGGCCGGCGCTGCCCGCGGCCCCAGCCTGCGATTGGGCCCAGGCGTAGAACTCGGGGAACGCCTTGTACTCGCGCGACTCGTTCCAATAGGAGGCGACCTCGCCCGGGCTCGGCTCGATGCCGGTGAGGCGCTCGTTGACATAGGGGATGAAGCCGACCCGGCCCATCTCGCCATCGGCGACGATGTCGATGCCGGCATCGGCCTGACGCTTCACGGTCTCGGCGACCGCGCCTTTGACCCGCGTGGCGAAGGCGGCGGCATCGATCGTACCGCCCTCCTGCTTGGCCTTGATCATCTCGTAGAGATCGGCGGGGCGCGGCAGGCTGCCGACATGGGTGGTCAGGATGCGGTCGGTGCTGCGTTGCATGGCGTTCCCCTCGGCCGGTATCGTTGCCGCGACAATGGAGGCCGATCATGCGCCTGTTGATCGCGATGATGAAGCACGAGACCAACACCTTCTCGCCGGTGCCGACGCCGCTTGCGCGTTTCGGGCATGGGCCCGGGCCGCTGTACGGGGACGCAGCGGTCGCGGCCTATCGCGGCACCGGATCGGGGCTCGGCGCCTATCTCGACGTAGCCGCGCGCGAGAGGGCGGAAGTGGTGTTGCCGATCGCCGCTGGCGCCTCGCCGAGCCGGCCGGTCGACGACGCGGCGTTCGAGCATATCGCCGGCCACATCTGCGAGGCGGTGGCGAAAGGCGGGTTCGACGGCATCCTCCTCGACTTGCACGGCGCCATGGTCACCGAGAGCTTCGAGGACGGCGAGGGCGAGCTGTTGCGCCGCATCCGCGCGCTTGATGCGCGGACGCCGATCGCGGTTTCCTACGACATGCACGCCAACCTCTATCCGGCGATGATCGAGAACGCGACGGTGGTATCGGGCTATCGCACCTACCCGCATATCGACACCTACGAGACCGCGGTGCGCGCCGGCGATATCCTGATGCGCGCGATCCGCGGCGAGGTGAGGCCGGTGATCGCCTGGGGCAATGTGCCGATGCTGCCTCATGTCATGCGGCAGGGGTCCGACGATCACCCGAACAAGGAGCTGCAGGCGCGTTGCGCTGGCATGACCGTTGAAGACGGCGCGCTGATCGCCAGCCTCTTCACCGGCTTCCCGCATGCCGATATCGCCAATGCCGGGCTGTCAGCAGTCGTCGTCACGAACGGCGACCGCGACCTGGCCGAGCGGCTGCGCGACGAGCTCCTGGATCGCGCCTGGGTCGAGCGTGATGCCTTTGTCTACCAGATCGAGCCGCTGGCCGAGGCGCTGGGGCGGGCCAAGGCGATGCCGGCGCTGGGGCCGGGCGAGGGCCCGATCGTGCTCCTCGACCACTACGACAATTGCGCCTCGGGCGGCACGATGGACACGACCATCGTGCTCGGCGAGATCATCAAGGCAGGCTTAGAGAACGTCGCCGCGTTCGCGATTTTCGATCCGCAAGCGGTGCAACAGGCGATCACCGCCGGGATCGGTGCGCAGGTCACGCTGTCGGTCGGCGGTAAAATGAAGATGCCGCAGATCCCGGGCGAGAGCCCGGCCCTGTCGCTCACCGGTACGGTCAAGACGATCTCGAACGGGCGATTCCGCAACAAAGGACCAGTGGGGCGCGGCGTGCTGACGGACATGGGCCCGTCGGTGGTGATCGATACCGGCAGGGTCGAGGTGGCGCTGATCCCGCGCCATGTCGAGCCGAGCGATCTCAATTGCTTCCTAAGCCTCGGGATCGACCCGCTGCAAAAACACTATGTGATGCTGAAGAGCCGGGTTCATTGGCGCGCCGGCTTGGGTCAAATGGCGAAGGCCGTGGTCGATTGCGCCGGGATCGGGGTGTGCACCTCGGACTACAGTCAGCTCACCTTCGTGAAGGTGCGCCGGCCGATCTATCCGCTCGACCTGCCGAACCGCTGACCTGGAATTAACTTCGCCCGTCGTAGGTGTGACTGTGCGAGGTGGCGCAGGGGCTGTTCGGATCAGGATCGGGGTCGGGGCACGGGGTCATCGGCGGCCCGGCGGCGCAACCCGCGAGGACGAAAATCAGGGCAAGTAGAGCGATCAGCCGCATGGTTCGCTAACGCCAACGAGGACCGAGTGTCCGTAACTACGATACAGCTTGGGCGGCGATCGTGGCCTTCACAAATTTGCGAGCCGATCCGCGATCTATCCGCTCGACCTGCCGCGGCGGTGATCGTAGGTTAAGGGGATACCTCCCTTCTGATCCATACCGGCGACGGCCGGTACCCATGACGGACATGGGCCGCGGACTACGCCGGGGTGGTGAACCGGAAGGAAATGCTTGGAGGCATTGATGGACGGCACGACGCAGCTTTTGGAAACCGATCGCCAGTTCCTGGTCCACCCGCTGCATCATCCGGAGGACCATAAGGCGCCGTTCTTTGTCGATCACGGCAAGGGCGAGATGCTCTATGACGTCGACGGCAAGGGGTTGATCGACGGGCTTTCGGGGCTGTGGAACGTCAATATCGGCCACGGGCGCGGTGAGCTCGCCGACGCGGCGGCGGCGCAGATGCGCAAGATCGCCTACGCCTCGGCCTATATCGGCCAGACCAACGAATGGGCGATCAAGCTCGCCGAGATGATCGTCAGCCACGCCTATTCGAACAGCTCGGGCGTGTATTTCACCACGGCGGGCGCGGAATCGAACGAGAGCGCCTTCAAGTTCGCGCGCTTCTACTGGAAGACGCAGGACAAGCCCGACAAGACCAAGATCATCTCGCGCTGGCACGCCTATCACGGCGTGACAATGGCGGCGATGAGCGCTACCGGCATGGCCGCCTACCATAAGATGTTCGGGCCGCTGGTGCCGGGCTTTATCCAGGTGATGCCGCCCTACGCCTATCGCTACCAGGGCAACGAGGACCCCGGCATCGCCGCCGCCGAGGCGGTCGAGAAGGCGATCCTCGCCGAGGGGCCGGACACGGTCGCCGCGGTCATCGCCGAGCCGGTGATGGGCGCGGGCGGGGTTATCGTGCCGCCGCCGACCTATTTCCCCAAGCTGCGCGAGATTTGCGACCGCTATCAGGTGCTGATGATCGCCGACGAGGTGATCACCGGGTTTGGCCGCACCGGGCGCTGGTTCGCGCTCGGGCATTGGGGGGTCGAGCCTGACCTCGTCTCGTTCGCCAAGGGGGTGACGAGCGGCTACCTGCCGCTGGGCGGCGTCATCGCCTCGAAGAAGATCCACGACGCGATCCTCAACTCGCCGTTGGAACGCCGCTTCATGCACGCCGCGACCTATAGCGGCCACCCGGTGTGCTGCGCCGTCGGCGTCGCCAATGTTGGCATCATTGAGCGGGAAGGGCTGGTGGAGCGCGCCGCGGTCAAGGGCAAGCAGCTGCTGGAAGCGCTCGAGGAGCTGCGCAACCTGCCCAATGTTGGCGATGTGCGCGGGCTCGGCATGATGTGCGGGGTCGAACTCGTCACCGACAAGTCGTCGAAGGCGCCGGCGATCGGGCTGGGCCCACGGGTCGCGCGTGAGGCCAACGCGCGCGGTCTCCTGATCCGCGCGCGGCCCGGCAGCACCGACCCGGCGATTGGCGACACGCTGTGCTTCTCGCCGCCGCTGATGACACCCGACGAGACGCTGAAGCGGATTCCGGAGATCGTCCGCGAGTCGCTGATCGCCGCGACGGTGTAATGCTGGCCCGCGCGATCGGCATTGTCATCGACGGGGCGACCGGCCGGCTCGGCATCACGCAGCATTTGAAGGCGCTGCTGGCGATTCGCGGCGAAGGCGGATTGCCGTTGAGGAACGGCGGATGCCGTAGCCGGTGCTGCTCGGCCGCAACCCGGAAAAGTTGGGCGCGTTGGCGCAAGCGAGCGGCGGTCTCAAGTGGAGCCTCGACCGCGATGCCTGCCTCGCCGACAAGGCGGCCGCGATCTATTTCGACGCGACCGCGACCGGCGGCCGGCCCTGCCAAATGTGAACAAAAAGAGCGCCGCCCTGGCGAAACGCGCAAAGATCAGCGCGGCGCCAAAGCAGCGGTGGGCGGATCCTGCAACACGCCAAGAGCTCATCCGCAAGATCAAGGCGTCGCAAGCCAACCTGGGGGTTTGCGCAAAGATCGCGCAGCTAGAGCATTTTCAGAATGAGCCGCCATATCCAGCGGCTCGGAGATAGTTGGCGCATTCGTCCGGGGTGAACTGGTCGAGCAGGTCACCGATGCGTCGCCAGAGCCCGTCGACGGTTCTTTGCGGGGTCTGGCGGAGCAA
>DATNJF010000105.1:0-7526 GCA_035604035.1 Allostellaceae bacterium
AAGCGGCTTGCGCCCGACAACATCCGGGTCAACGCGATCTGTCCCGGCCCGATCGACACGCCGATGCTGCGCGTGTTCGTCTCCCGCCCCGACCAGCAGAGCCCGACCCAAGACAAGGAAGCGCTGATCGTCCAGCGCAGCCAACAGGTGCCAATGAAGCGCACCGGCAAACCCGAAGAGATCGCCAACGCGGCGCTGTTCCTCTTATCGGACGAGGCCTCGTTTGTGACCGGCGCGGCACTGCCGGTCGATGGCGGCGCGACCGCCTAATCCCGGCGGAAATAGTGGACGGCGAACTTGCCGTCCATGTCGGTCCAGGTGTCGAGCGCGGCAAAGCCGGCGCGGGCGGCGAGTGCGCGGAATTCGGGGATCGCGTATTTGTAGGAATTCTCCGTGTGGATCATCTCGCCCGCGCCGAACGAGAACCGGCGGCCGGCGATGACCGCGCTCTGGGCCTTCTTGCTGCGGACATAGAGCTCCACCCGGCCTTCGTCCGGGTTGTAGAACGCGACATGCTCAAAGCCGGCGATCTCGATATCGCCGTCGAGCTCCTTTCGGATGCGATGCAAGAGGTTGAGGTTGAATTCGGCGTTGAGACCGGCCGCGTCGTTATAGGCGGCATCGAGGATCGCTTTGTCCTTCTTGACGTCGACCCCGACCAGCATCTCGGCACCCGGCCCCAAGAGCCGCCCGCAATGGGCGAAAAAGCCGACCACCGCCTCGGGCTCGAAATTGCCGATCGTCGAGCCGGGGAAGAACCCGACGCGCTTGCCGGACGGCCCAGACAGCACCGGTAGCTCGAACGGGCGCGTGTAGTCGGCGCAGACCGCGGCAATCTGCAGCTCGGGGAAATCGGCGGCGATTTTTGCCGCCGCATCGCGCAGAAAGTCGCGCGAGATGTCGACCGGCACATAGGCAAGCGGGGTCTCGAGCGCGTTCAACAGCAGCCGCACCTTGCGGCTGGCGCCGCTGCCCAGCTCGATCAGCCGGCAATGCGGCCCGATCCGTTCCGCGATGGCCCCCGCATAGGTTTCCAAAATCGCCATCTCGGCCCGGGTCAGATAGTACTCGGGCACCTCGCAGATCGCCTCGAACAGCGCCGAGCCGCGCGTGTCGTAGAAGAATTTGCAGGGCAACGATTTCAGCTCGCGGCCGAGCCCCGACAGCACTGCGTCGCGGAAGCTTTCCTCGCCCGGCGCCAAGTCGTGGAAGGTGAAACTCGCTCCGTCCATCACGCATCCTCGGCCAGACGAAGGCCGGAAAACGCCCAGCGCGCCGACGGCGGAAAAAAGTTGCGGTAGGTCGCGCGGATGTGGTTGGCCGGGGTCACCGCCGCGCCACCGCGCAGCACCATCTGGTTCGACATGAACTTGCCGTTATATTCGCCGATCGCGCCGCTGGGGGCGCGGAACCGCGGGTATGAGGTGTAGGGGCTCGCGGTCCATTCCCAGACATCGCCGATCAGCTGGCGCAGTCCATCACCGCCACCATCGGCGCGCGGGTGGTAGAGCCGGCTGTCGCCGAGATTGCCGGCGAGCGGAGCCCCTGCGGCGGCGATTTCCCACTCGGCCTCGGTCGGCAGCCGCTTGCCGGCCCATTTCGCATAGGCGTCGGCCTCATAAAAGCTGACGTGAACGACCGGCTCGGCCGGGTCGAGACACTTTTCGCCGGATAGCGTGAAGATGCGCCAATCGCCGCCGGCGCTGTGCCAGTAGAGCGGCGCCTCCCAGCCGTGTTGCTGCACGGCGGCCCAGCCGTCCGACAGCCAGAACTCGGCGTTTTGATATCCGCCGGCGGCGATGAACTCGGCGAACTCGCTACAAGTCACCGGCCGGTTCGCCAGGCGACACGGTTCGAGCCAAGTCCGATGGCGCGGCGTCTCGTTATCGAAGGCGAAACCAGGACCGGCATGGCCGATCTCCTCCAGCCCGCCGGCAAACTCGACGAAGGTGAGCGGCGCCGCGTCCACCGGCGCGCGCCGGCGCGGTGGTTGATAGGCCGGCAGCAGCGGGTTGAGCGAGAACACATGCTTGATATCCATCAGGATCAGTTCCTGATGCTGCTGCTCGTGATGGAGCCCCAGCTCGAGGAGCGGCGCGATTTCACCCCACGCCTCGTCGGCCGCGTTCTCGATCAGCTTGGCCACCGCCGCACCGACATGATCGCGATAGGCGGCGACATCGGCGCAGCTGGGCCGCGACAGCAACCCGCGCTGCGGCCGCGGGTGCCGCGGCCCCTCGGCCTCATAATAGGAATTGAACAGATAGTGGAACGCCGGGTCGAAGACGCGATAGGCGGGATCGAAGCGGCCGAGAATGAAGGTTTCGAAAAACCAGGTCGTATGCGCCAGATGCCACTTGGTCGGGCTGACATCGGGCATCGATTGGATCGACTGGTCTTCCGGCGTCAGCCGTGAGGCTAGCTCCTCGCTCTCGGCGCGGATTTGCTGAAAGCGGTGGTCAAGGGCAACGCGGCTAGTCTCACGAGCGTCGTGCTGGGCGCCAATTTCGATCACCGGGAATCCCCTTGACGTCTGGTCTTCTTGCCGAGCGATCGCCATTGGCGCGCCTTGCCTCCGGCGAGATATGGCCGCTCCCGGCTATCCTGTAAACCTTTGCATCACTGATTGGTTCAGGCAACTATTCGTCCGCGGTCGAAGTGCGGCGATGATAGACGACGTAGATGACAATCAGCGCCACCGCCAGCGCGTACCAGGTCATCGCGTATTGCAGATGGTCGTTCGGCAGCTCCAGCCTTGTGACACCGCCCTTCGGCCAGCCGTCCGGGTTCGCCGTTTTGTCGGCGTCGACGTAGAACGGCGCGGCGTCCGGGACGCCGGCCGCCTTGGCCATCGCCGGCAGATCGACCCAGAACCACAGATTGAGGTCGGGACGGTTGTCCGGCAGGAAGAAGGTCGGCTTTTGCGCGGGCGGCACGCGCAAGAGGCCGGCGATGTGGGCCGTTCCCGTAAGCTCACCGGCGCTGCGCTTCTTCGGGTCCTTTAGATCGAGCGGGATGAAGCCGCGATTGACGAAAACGACGCGCCCGCCCGCTTCCCGCAGCGGGGTCAGCACCTGATAGCCGGGTTCGCCCGAATCCGAGGCGGCCGCGAGAAAAATTTCCTGGTCGTTGAGCAGAATGCCGTCAACAGCGACGTGACGGAACTGATTGGCCTCGGCTTCGGCGAGGGTTTGCGGTGGGGACATCGGCGGCGCCGCGACCATCGCGTCGCGCTGAGCGATGAGCCCCTCCTTCCAATGCAGACGCTCTACCTGCCAAGTGCCGAGGCCAAGGAGGATCAGCAGCGCCGGCACCGTGAACAGCGTCGGCACCAAACGCGGGCGAAACCCGGTCATCGCTTATGTTTGAGGCGGCGAGCGCAGCAGGTTGTGCCGGTATTGCAGCGCGATCATCCCCGCCTTCATCGGCCGCAGTAGCCCGATCGCACCGCCGATGATCACCGGGGTCAGCACAACGATATGAACCCAGATCGGCGGCGAGAATGAGAGCTCGAGCCACGCGGCGATACCGACCGCGACTGCACCGAGCAGGAAAATCAGGAACACGGCCGGACCGTCGCCCGCATCCTCCGCGGAGAGGTCGAGCCCGCAGCGCGGGCACGCATCGCGCACGGTCAGCAGGCCGGTAAAGACGGGCCCCTCGCCACAGCGTGGGCAGCGGCACCTCAGCGCCGCATGGGCGAGCGAAACCGCGGGGTAATCCACTCCCGGATGAGCCCCCTACTCGCCCAGCGGAAGGGCCGCCCCCATGCCCCACCAGTAGATGCAGACAAAGAGGAACAGCCAGACGACATCGACGAAGTGCCAGTACCAGGCCGCCGCCTCGAGCCCGAAATGATGCGTCGGGGTGAAGTCGCCGCGCTGCGCCCGCCACAGGCATACGGCAAGGAAGGTCGTGCCGATGATCACGTGGAAGCCGTGGAACCCGGTCGCCATAAAAAAGGTCGAGGGATAGATGCCGCCGGTGAACGAGAACGCCGCGTGCGAATACTCGTAAGCCTGGACGCAGGTGAAGCTGAGCCCGAGCAGCACCGTCACGGTCAGCCCCTGCACCAGCCCCCTCTGATTGCCTTCGAGCAGCGAATGATGCGCCCAGGTCACCGTCGTCCCGGACAGGAGCAGGATCAGTGTGTTGAGAAACGGGAACTCGAACGGGTTGAACGGGTGGATGCCCTGGGGCGGCCACACGCCGCCGACCGGGAAGAGGCTCGAGGTGAAGAAGGCCCAAAAGAACGCGGCGAAAAACATCACCTCCGAGGCGATAAACAGCGCCATCCCGTAGCGCAGCCCGAGCTGCACGACCGGGGTGTGATAGCCCTCGAAGGTCGCCTCGCGAATGACGTCGCGCCACCATACCGCCATGGTCAGGAGGACCAGGATTGCGCCGAGGATCATCACCACGAAACCGTGGCCATGCATGAACAGCACCGCGCCGCCGAACAGCGCCCCGGCGGCGATCGAGCCGACCAGCGGCCACGGGCTCGGATCGACCAGGTGGTAGGGGTGCTTGGGAGCATCATGCCCGTGAGCGTGCCCGTGGGCGTCGGCGTGCGTGTCGGTCATGAGTTCGGCCCCGATTTGTCGGTTTTCTGGTTCGCTGCCTTGAACATCGAATAGGACAGCGTGATCGTGTGGACGTCGCTGGTGTCGGGATCCTTCAACATATCGGGGTCGACAAAGAAGACCACCCCCATATCCTTGCTTTCACCCGGCGCCAGATACTGCGCATTGAAGCAGAAGCACTGCAGCTTGTCGAAATAGATACCGCTCTTGGCCGGGGTGACATTGAAGGTCGCCTGGCCGGTCACGCCTTCACGCGAGCGGTTGACTGCGCGGAAGAACACTTGCGCCTGCTCGCCAGGATGGACCTGGACCTGGCTCTGCAGCGGCCGGAACTCCCAATCGAGGTCGGTCGAGATCTCGGCATTGAAGCGTACGGTGACGACCGCCTTGGAAATATCGGCCGGCGCTACGGTAGCGCGCTGCGTGGTGCCGCCATAGCCGGTCGCGGCGCAGAACAGCCGGTAGAGCGGCACCGAGGCAAAGCTCAAACCCACCATGCCGGCCACCACTGCGCCAAGCAGCACGGCGGTCGTCCTATGGCGGCGCTTGCGCTCGGCCATACTAATGCCCGCCCATGCGCACGAAGGTCAGCGCGTAGAACAGCACCGCCAGGCCGACAAGCACCAGGAGCAGCGCGCGATTGCGCCCCCGGATCACCCGCATCCGGGCGTCGGAGGGCCTGTTGGTCGAATCAGCGGCCATCACCGCCAACCTCCGACGCCGTGATCGGCAAGCAAGAGCGCGAAGATGAGGAATAGGTAGGCGAGCGAAAACGCGAACATCTGCCGCGCGCTGCGCTCGCTGTCGTCGCGCCAGACGCGCACCGCGCAGAGCGTAAACATCAAGCTCAGCACCCCGGCGCCGGCCGCGTAGACTGGGCCGGCGAGCCCCAAGAGCCACGGCGCCGCCGTCACCGGCCACAGCACCAGCGTGTAGAGCAGCATCTGCCGCTTGGTCTCGCGCGCGCCCGCGACGACCGGCAGCATCGGGATGCCGGCGGCGGCGTATTCGTCCGACTTGTAAAGCGACAGCGCCCAGAAATGCGGCGGCGTCCAGAAGAAGATGATGGCGAAGAGCGCGATCGCGCCCCAGCCGACATCGCCCGTCACCGCGGCCCAGCCGATGAGCGGCGGCAGCGCGCCGGCGGCGCCGCCGATGACGATGTTCTGCGGTGTCCGCCGCTTCAGCCACATCGTGTAGACGAAGACGTAGAAGGCGATGGTCAGCGCCAACAAGGCGGCGGCGGACCAGTTGACCGCGATCCCCATCACCGCGACCGAACCGACCGCCAGCACGCAGCCGAAGCCGAGCGCCTCGCCCGGCAGCATCCGTCCCGCCGGCAACGGCCGCGACGCGGTGCGCCGCATGACGCGGTCGATGTCGCGGTCGTACCACATGTTGATCGCGCCCGAGGCGCCGGCACCGACGGCGATGCAGAGGATCGCCACCGCGGCGAGGAACGGGTGCAGATGCCCCGGCGCGACCGCAAGCCCGACGATGCCGGTGAATACCACCAGCGACATCACCCGAGGCTTCAGGATCTGGACGTAGTCGCCGACCGCCGCGCCGGCTACCGGCGAGACGATGACTGAAGGCATCTCGCTCACGTCTCTACCCGCCGGAACTCCATCCCGGCGCCGCTAGTGCCCGGCGGCCGGCTCGATCACCGGCAGCTCTTCATAGGTGTGGAACGGCGGCGGCGACGGGACGTGCCACTCCAGCGTCGTCGCGCCCTCGCCCCAGTAATTGGCGCCGACCTTGCGGCCCGCCAGCAGGGTGTGGAAGACGATGAAGATGAAGAACACCGTGGAAGCCGAGGAGATATAGGCGCCGATCGAGGCGACGTGGTTCCACCCGGCGAACGCGTCGGGATAGTCGGCGATGCGCCGCGGCATCCCGGCAAGCCCGAGGAAATGCATCGGGAAGAAGGTCAGGTTGACGCCGATGAACGTCGTCCAGAAATGGATCTGGCCGAAGGTTTCGTTGTACTGCCGGCCCGACATTTTGCCGATCCAGTAATAGAAGCCGCCAAACAGCGCGAACACCGCGCCCAGCGACAGCACATAGTGGAAATGGCCGACCACGTAATAGGTATTGTGGAGCGCGATATCGAGGCCGGCATTGGCAAGGACAACGCCGGTCACCCCACCGACCGTGAATAGGAAGATGAAGCCGATCGCCCACAGCATCGGCGTCTTGAACTCGATCGAGCCGCCCCACATCGTCGCGATCCACGAGAAGATTTTGACGCCGGTGGGCACCGCGATGACCATCGTCGCGGCGGTGAAATAGGCCCGCGTGTCGATCGAGATGCCGGTCGTGTACATGTGGTGCGCCCACACGACAAACCCGATACTGCCGATCGCCACCATCGCATAGGCCATGCCGAGATAGCCGAACACCGGCTTTTTCGAGAAGGTCGAGACGATCTGCGAGATCATCCCAAACCCGGGCAGGATCAGGATGTAGACCTCGGGGTGGCCGAAGAACCAGAACAGGTGCAGGAAGAGAATGGGGTCGCCGCCGCCCGCCGGATCGAAGAACGTCGTGCCGAAATTGCGGTCGGTCAGCAGCATCGTGATCGCGCCCGCCAGCACCGGCAGCGACAACAGCAGCAGGAACGCGGTCACCAGGATCGACCAGACGAACAGCGGCATCCGGTGCAGGGTCATGCCCGGCGCGCGCATGTTGAAGATCGTGGTGATGAAGTTGATCGCGCCCATGATCGACGACGCGCCCGCCAGATGCAGCGAGAAGATCGCCATGTCGACCGACGGGCCGGGATGTCCCGCCTGGCTGGATCCCGATAGCGGCGGGTAGACCGTCCATCCGACCCCGGCGCCGCCGTGCAAGGAGTTGTTGAGACCGTCGCCGACCCCGACAAAGGCCGAGCCGAGCAGGAGCAAGAAGGCGGGAACCAGCAGCCAAAAGCTGATGTTGTTC
>DATNJF010000106.1:0-2600 GCA_035604035.1 Allostellaceae bacterium
AAGCCACGCCACGTATTGCAGCGCATCGTCCCAAGTGACATTCACCACCGGTCTGCCGCCGCGGCCCCATCCCTCATCCGGCTTAAACTGACAGTTGCCGAGTGTGACGCAGGCGTCCCATTCGGCGAAAGTCACCGCGAAGCGGCCGATCGCGAAGGGTTTGCCGAAGGCTACCCGGTGGTACGGGCCTTCGTCGTCGTTCCGCTTGTCCTCGTTTTCAGGCGACCCCATCATGAAGGCGCCGGCGGGGACGACATCCATGCGCGGGCAATCGGCGCATTCCCTGAATTCATCGCCCGCCTTCAGACCATGCTCCGCCCGCGCGGACAGCACCTTCGGCCACACAGCCTCTTCCGCCATCACCGAGCGCCCCTCTAGATAGGCGCGGTTGGACCAGGCCAGTCCTGCTCCGATGCCGAACAGCAGAACCGCCGCGATCGCCGCCATTTGCCGCATACGCCGGTGCAACCGATGCTGCTGTCGCTGGTCGTCTTCCTCCTGCTTCCGGCGCCCATCGTCGGCCGCGATGCTATCGCCGATGAACTTACGATCCGCGGGGGCGATGTCGTTCTCGTCCCGGGCGGCCACCCAGTCGCGCGCTATCTGGAGCTCTCGGCCGGCCAGGAGGCCGCGCTCGTTGATCTCATATGACGACCGCTCTCGACCGACCCGATCGCGCCACACCAGAAACTCGCGATTTTCTTCGAGCCAATCACTGATCGGCGGCTGCCGCAGCAGCGCTTCGTGCGCCACCTCGATCGTGCCGCGCTGGCTGGTCAGAAGCCGCGCCGCGACGAGCGCGTCGAGCAGCGGTTGCAAACAGGCGCGATTGCCGCCGACCAGGCTCTGAAGGCTCGCCACCAGCCGCTTCGCCGCGCCTTTCTGGCCGGCACCCGGATCCCAAGTCGCCAAGTGCGGTACGATGAGCGCGCGCAAGTGCGCGTCGGTCCCCACCGCGCCGGCCGACGACAGGGCGGCCTTGAGCGCCCGACCGATCGAGCCGGCGGTGCCGCCCATCTCCTCGTATTGCGCCAGCGTCAGCTGACCTTTGCTTCCGAAGTCGGCGAACAGGTGCGCCAAGGTGAAAGACAGGAGCGGCAGGGCATCGGCGCCCGTCGCGTCGTTGACCAGCGCTGTCATCAGAGCCGGCTCGACGGTAAGCCGGCGCACCCGCTCGGAATAGATCTCGGCCGGCTTCCGGATGACGTCGCGGTAGGCATCCGAGGACAACGGCGCCAGATAGAGCGCCTTCGGCGTTTGTAGCCCGAGCTCGGCGATGCGCGTGAGAAGCGTCTGTGCGCTGTCCGCGCGAATGGTCACCAACAGATAGGGATCGACGCCGTCCGGCAAATCCTTCAACACCTCGGCGAGGAGCGCCAGGAACTGACGGCTCTCGCCGTCATTTTCGGCGCTGAACAGCTCTTCGCCTTGGTCGATCGCGAGGATGGCGGCGGGCGCCGACGCATCGGGCGCAACCGCGAGCCGCGCGGCCGAAGCCAGGTGCGTCGCTTCGGCCAGAATTTGTCGGAATGCACTCACTCTAGCCTTCGGGTCGGCCGCGGTAAGCGCGGCGCGGATGTCGCCCGCGGTCTTGGGCTTCCCGAATTGACTGAAATACGGCGCGAGGCGCCGGCCGATGCCATCCGGACCGGTGAGGATTCCTTGCGCGGGACGTAGAATGGCCAGCGGCGCGAAATCGGGATCGCGCTTAAGCCGTGGCCACAGTCCCGCCCGCAGGAAGGATGACTTTCCGGCTCCCGACGCGGCATCGATGACGATCAGCCGGGGCGAGTGCCTGCGGCGCACCTGCCGGATATCGGTTAGCGCGCTCAGGATGTCCGCTTCGCGCCCGAAAAAGATGCCTGCGTCGTCCTCGCCAAACGCGGACAGACCGGAATAGGGCTCCGGCGCGGCTACACCCTTGGGCGGCCAGCTGAAGCTATCCGGCGCGATTCCGAGATTGTCGAGCCGCGACTTGATGTTCTCCAGCGCCAGCGCGTTAAACGCGATGCACTGTGACTGCCCCTCGAACTCCACCGCTTCGTTAACGTTTCTCGGCTCCGCGGATAAATCGACGAACTGGCGCTCGCTGTAGCGAGCGAGCCGGGCATCCTCCTTGCCGATGTCGCGCAGAATGGCGACGATAACCTCCTTGCCGAGGGCCTCCGCCAATTCGAGCTCTTTCTGGCATTCGACGGAATCGAGCGATTCGGGCGAGGCCAGCAGGATGATGGCTTCACACCGCGCATTCGCCTTGCGGAGCGCATCACGCCAGCGTTCGCCCGCGCCAATGCTGTGCAAGTCGACAAAGACGTCGTCGGAATCCCAGCCGCTCGCGACGAGCCAATTCTTGAAGGCAAGCGCCGGAATGTTGTCTCGGCTCGAATGCGACAGAAACAGACGGCTCACCCGTTCCCCCCAAACCAAACATCAACAGATTGTTTTCCAGGCCCTTTCCCTATCAACGGTCGTGAATTAGGTACCTTCCCGCTAAACTGCGGACAAGGGGCTGAAACATCGTGGCGGCTGCATGACCCCACTCTCGCTTTCCGTGAGCATCGAACGGTTTGCCATGGTGGAACCGTTCATGAGCACAAAAA
>DATNJF010000107.1:0-3809 GCA_035604035.1 Allostellaceae bacterium
CTTCCTCCGGGTCGAGCGCGATCAGAAACATGTTGTAGATCGGCAGCAGCGACCAGATCAGCAGCGCGGCGCCGAGAATGACGGACCCGGCTTCGACCAGCGCCGGGCGCAGCCGGTAGCGCCGGCGCCCCGGCCGGCCGAGCGACGCGGTCGCGCTCACAGCTGCACCTCGCTGGTTTGCGCCCGGCGCATCAGCACGATCGCGATCGGGATCAGCACCGGCACCGCCGACATCACCGCCGCAACGCCGAGCGCCGGCTTGGCCAATCCGAAGGCATAGTGATAACCGAGTGTCGCCAGCACGTGCGTGGATTGCCCCGGCGCCGCGGCCGATACCAAGTAGACGGTGGTGAAGTCGCCCAGCGTCCACAGTGTCGAGACCAGCGTGCAGACGAGATAGAGGTTCGCGAGAAGCGGAAACGTGACGTGGACGAAGCGGCGCACGCCGGTCGCCCCATCGACCTCGGCCGCGTCATACACGTCGCGTGGGATCGTCATCCGGGCGCCGATGAAGATCACCGTCCAGAAGGGCATCCACTTCCAGATATAGGCGGCGATGTTCGCTCCCAGCGCGAGCGCGCGGTCATTGAACCAGATCGGGCCATCGATCCCGAACAGCGCCAAGAGCAGACCGTCGAGCAGGCCGTACTGGCCGATCAGCATCCAGTGGAACGAGACGCAGGCCTGCGCCGTCGCGATCAACCAGGGCAAAATAAACGGCACCAGCAATGCCCTGATCCACCACCGGCGGCGCAAGAAAAAGCCGGACAGCAGCAGTGCCAAAAACATCTTCACGTTGACGCCGAAGCCGACGAAGAGCGCGGTATTGACGAGTGTCGTCAGGTAGAGCGGGTCCGCAAACAGCTCGGCGTAAAGCGCTGGTTTCCCCGCCATCCACAGCGCATAGCCGAAGGGATAGACGACGAAGGCCAGAAACACCGCCACGTAGGGTGCGACAAAGGCGATCGCCCAGCGCAACTCGGCGCCGCGCAGGCGCCGCCGCTCGGCCGGTCGCTCCAACCCTCTGGCCATCATCGGAGGCGGTGCGGCGAGCACCGGTTGCGTGCTGCTCATCGCCCAGGATCATCGCGAGTTCGTCCGGTGTTCGCAATGAGCGCTCCGGCTCGCTCGCTTTTGCCGCCGGGCCGGCATAGACTGAAGCCAGCCTACAACAGGGATCTGTCGCCATGCCGGTCACCCTGGAGATCTTCACCGACTACGTCTGACCCTGGTGCTACCTCAGTACCGTGCGTATCGAAAAGCTCAGGGAGACTTACGACATCGAGCCGGTGCTCGTGCATTTCCCGCTGCATCCCGACACGCCCGAGGAGGGGCGCGAGATGGCGGGGTTCTACGCGCAGCGCGGGCTCGACCCCGAGGCGATGTATCAGCAGATGAAGGCGCGCATGGACGCCGAGGGTCTGCCCTATGGCCGGCGCACCCAAACCTACAACAGCCGACTCGCCCAAGAGCTCGGCAAATGGGCCGACACCCAGAAGGGCGGCGAAGCAATCCACGACAAGCTCTACCGCGCCTATTTCGTCGATGCGCGCAACATCGGCGACCCCGACATCCTGGTCGAAATCGCCGAGTCGGTGGGGCTCGACGGAACCGAGGCGCGCCGGATCATCGAGGAGCGCGTCTTCAAGGACGAAATCGACGCCGACTGGCAGAAATCGGCCGCCTATGGCGTGACCGGAGTGCCGACCTTTGTCGCCGCGCGCTACGGCGTCGTCGGCGCCCAGCCCTACGAGGCGCTGGCCCAGCTTGTCGAGAAGGCCGGCGCGGCGAAACGCAGCTAAACCGCCGCCGGCCGTCTCGACAGCAACGCCGCGGCGACGCTCAACGCCCCGAGCCCGGCGAACAGGCTGAGCGACAGCTGGTAGTTTCCGGTCCAGTCGCGGAACCCGCCCGAGAGCAGCGGGCCCGCCGCCTGCGCCACCACTTGCGCCGACAGCGCGACACTGCGGATCGCGCCAAAATGGGTGCGGCCAAAATAATCCGCCCAGGCGATCGGCAGCAGGGTCAAGATGCCGCCGACCCCCAGCCCGAATAGCGCCGCGGCGAGGTAGGCCTCGCCGGGCGAGGCGATAGTCTTCATCAACAGCGGGCTGACGACAAAGCACGCGGCGGTCAGGGCCAGCGGGTAACGGATTGGCCAGCGCCGCGGCAGGAACCCGCAGGCCAGCGTCGCCAAGGCCGAACATGCCGAGAAGGTGCTGACGATCGTCGCCGCGACCGCCGGGGCGATGCCGCGTTCGATCAGGTGCGGTGCCTGGTGCAGGCTGATCCCGGCCTGGATCGGGTAGACCATCGCCGTATAGAGCAGCAGCAGCCAGAAGGCCGGGGTGCGGATCGCCTGCGCGCGCGAATAGGCGGGCTCCGGCGGCGTGACCGCCGCGCCGGCCGGCGCATCGATCCGTGGCGGGTCGCGCACCAGTCCGTCAGGATGCAGCCCCAAATCCTCCGGCCTGCGCACCAGCAGCAGCCAGACCGGCAGAAACCCGGCGATCAGGGTCAGTAGCCCGAGCGCCACCCACCCTTCGCGCCACGACCCGCGCAACATCGCCCACTGTGCGATCAGCGGCATCGATACCAGCCCGGCCATCTGCGCCAAGGTGGCGACGGAAGTCGCGGTGGTGCGGCGCCTGACGAACCAGTTGTTGACCGCACCGTAAATGCCCAGATCGAACGGGCTCGCCCAGTTCATCCGGGCAAAGCAAAACAGCAGGTAGAACATCAGCAACGAGTTGCTCAGCGACAGCAGCAACAACGCCACGCCGGTGGTGAGGATCGCGTAGCACAGCACCAGCCGTGAGCCGGCGCGGTCGAGAAACGGCCCAATCGCTGGCGAGACGATCGCGGCGAGGATGCCGCCCAGCGACACCGCGCCCGAAAGCGCCGTGCGCGACCAGCCGAAATCGTGGATCAGCGGGGTCACGAAGACCGACAACGTCGCCACCGCCGGCCCCTGCCGCGCGAACCCGGCGCAACACAACACGCCGAGCACGACCCAGCCATAGAAGAACGGCAGCCGCGCCGCGAGCAGCGCCGGCAGACGGGGGCCCGTCGCTCCCTCTCCGCCCCCGGGGGCGGAGAGGGTTGGGGTGAGGTGGGGGCTTCCGGGGTTCTTCTCGATCTCCACCTCACCCTCCCATTGCTGCGCAATGGGTCTCCCTCTCCCCCAAAGGCGGAGAGGGAAATTCGCCCCGTCACCGAAATACGCCCGGCCCGGCGCTGTCAATGCGTCACACCGATTGGCTAATATGCGGGCATCACAACGAGGGAGACGCCGGATGGCGCCGCGCATCGGATATCTGCTGCCGACCCGCGAGCAGGTCATGGAGGGCCGGCCGGAGGCCGCGCCGCTGCTGGCGCTGGCCGAAAGGGCCGAGAGCCTCGGTTTCGACTCGATCTGGGTCGGCGACTCGCTGTTGGCGCGTCCTCGCCACGATCCGCTGACTCTGCTGGCGGCGGTCGCGGCGCGCACCCAGCGGGCCGAGCTCGGCACCGCCGTGCTGCTGCCGGCGTTGCGCAACCCAGTGGTGCTGGCGCAGCAGATCGCCACCCTCGATCAGATCAGCGAGGGCCGCTACATCCTCGGCGTCGGCATCGCCTCGGACGTCCCCACCATCCGCGCCGAATTCGTCGCCGCCGGGGTGCCGTTCGAGAAGCGGGTCGGGCGGATGATGGAAGGACTGCGCCTCAGCCGCGAGCTATGGACCGGCAAGCCGGTCAACTGGAACGGGCGCTGGGTGATTGAGAACAGCGTGCTTGGGCCGACGCCGCACCGTCCGGGCGGCCCGCCG
>DATNJF010000108.1:0-14903 GCA_035604035.1 Allostellaceae bacterium
GACGGCGCCGGCCGCCGCTCGGCCCTGGCAACGCTCTGCCTTGATCTCGACATTGACGCCAAGATCAAGCTCACGGCAGAGGGTAAGCGTCTCGTCGAGGGTCGGCACGCGCTCGCCGGCAAAGCGTGCGTCGAACCAGCCCCCGGCATCGAGTTCTCGGATCGTTGCGATCGGCAGTTTGGAGATCGCGCCGCGCCCGCTGGTCGTGCGCTCCAACCTGTCGTCGTGGCAAACCACAAGCACGCTGTCGCCGGTCAAGCGCACGTCGAACTCGACCCATATGCAGCCGAGCGACTTGGCGACACGGAACCCCGCCAGAGTGTTCTCCGGCGCGCGCGCCGCGGCGCCGCGATGGCCGATGACGGAGGGAAAGTGCAAGTCGGTGAGGCTCACTACCGAACCACCCCGACGAAAGTCGGGGCCCATTCTTCAGCTGCACGAGCAGCGTAAGAATGGATCCCGGCTTTCGCCGGGGTGACGGCTAGGGCGCATTAATGTGCCCTATGCCGTCACTTCGCCGCGGCGCCGGCCGTTGCCGGCTGCTGCTCACGGCGCTGGCTGCCGAGATCCTCGCCCGTCGCCTGGTCGACCTGGCGCATCGACAGCTTGACCTTGCCACGGTCGTCGAAGCCCAGGACCTTGACCTTGACCTGGTCGCCGAGTTTGACGACGTCGCTGGTCTTGCCGACGCGTTGCTGCGCCAGCTCGCTGATATGGACGAGGCCGTCCTTGGCGCCGAGGAAGTTAACGAAAGCGCCGAAATCGACGACCTTGACCACTTTGCCGTTGTAGATCGCGCCTTGTTCCGGCTCGGCGACGATGCCGCGGATCCACTCGATTGCCGCCTTTGATGCGTCGGCATCGACCGCAGAGACCTTGATCGTGCCGTCGTCGTCGATATCGATCTTGGCCCCGGTGGTCTCGGTGATCTCGCGGATGACCTTGCCGCCCGAGCCGATGACTTCGCGGATCTTGTCCTTGGGGATCGAGATCGTGGTGATCCGCGGCGCGTTCTCGCTGACTTCGTCGCGGGCGCCGGTCAGCGCCTTCGCCATCTCGGTAAGGATATGAGCGCGCCCATCCTTCGCCTGGTCGAGAGCGATGCGCATGATCTCCTCGGTGATCGAGGTGATCTTGATGTCCATCTGCAAGGCGGTGACACCGCGATCGGTGCCGGCAACCTTGAAGTCCATGTCGCCGAGATGGTCCTCGTCGCCGAGGATGTCGGAGAGGACCGCGAAGCCGTCCTTCTCCTTGATGAGCCCCATCGCGATGCCGGCGACCGGTCGCGACAGTGGCACGCCCGCATCCATCAGCGACAGCGAGGCGCCGCACACCGAGGCCATCGACGACGAGCCGTTCGATTCGGTGATCTCCGACACGACGCGGATCGTGTAGGGGAAGCTCTCTTTGGTCGGCAGCATCGGGCGCACCGCGCGCCAGGCGAGCTTGCCGTGGCCGATCTCGCGGCGGCCGGGCGAACCCATGCGGCCCGCTTCGCCGGTCGAGTAGGGCGGAAAGTTGTAGTGCAGCATGAAATGCTGGCGGTATTCGCCCTCCAGCGCGTCGATGATCTGCTCATCTTGGCCGGTGCCGAGCGTGGCGACGACCAGCGCCTGGGTCTCGCCGCGAGTGAACAGAGCCGAGCCGTGGGTGCGCGGCAGCACCCCGACCTCGGCGCTGATCGGGCGTACCGTCTTGGTATCGCGGCCGTCGATGCGCGGGTCGCCGCGTAGGATCGCGCCGCGCACGATCTCCTTTTCCAGCTCCTTAAAGAACTTGCCGGCGAAGGTCTGCTTACCCGGGTCGTCAGCGTATTTCGCCAGCGCCAAATTCTTCGCGGCGTCGAGCTGGTTCGAGCGCTCCTGCTTGCCACGCTCGCGATAGGCCGCGTCAAGCGGCTTGGCGAGCAGCTTGCGCAACTCGTCTTCCATCGCCGCCTTCTCGGGCAGCGCTTGCGCCATCGCCCACGGTTCCTTGGCGCAGGTCTCGGCCAATTCGATGATCGCCTCGATGACCGGCTGGAAGTTCTTGTGACCAAAGGTCACCGCGCCCAGCATCGTCTCCTCGGAAAGCTCCTGGGCCTCCGATTCGACCATCAGCACGCCTTGCTGGGTGCCGGCGACAATGAGGTCGAGCTCCGACCGCTCCAAATCGGCCGCGGTCGGGTTCAAGACGTACTTCCCATCAACATAGCCAACCCGGGCGCCGGCGATCGGGCCCATGAAGGGGATGCCGGAGATGGTCAGCGCCGCCGAGGCGCCGACCAAGGCAATGATGTCGGGGTCGTTTTCGAGGTCGTGGCTCAACACCGTGCACACGACCTGTGTCTCGTTGAGGAACCCCGGCACGAAAAGCGGCCGGATCGGCCGGTCGATCAACCGCGAGGTCAGCGTCTCCTTTTCCGATGGGCGGCCTTCGCGCTTGAAGAAGCCGCCGGGGATCTTGCCGGCGGCAAAGGTTTTTTCCTGATAGTTGACGGTCAGCGGGAAGAAATCCTGCCCGGGCCGCCCGGTCTTCGCCGCGACCGCGGTGCACAGCACCGTCGTGTCGCCATAGGTGGCGAGCACCGCGCCATCGGCCTGGCGGGCCATCCTGCCGGTCTCGAGCACGAGGCGGCGTCCGCCCCAATCTAATTCCTTACGGTAAACCTGAAACATTATCGTTCATCCTTTGCGAACATAGGCGGCAGCGCTCGCGGGAGCGGATTCCCCCGCGTGCTGCCAGCGTTTCTTGTGCGGCCCAAGGGTCATTAACCTTGGCCGCGTCATTGCGATGTTAGAACTCATGAACCGGCCGCTTGCGCCGCCCATCGTGGGCGGCATCGTTGCCGGGGAGCGGGTGCGGCGTCTTCCCAACAGGTCAGCGCCGCAGCCCGAGGCGCCCGATCAGCGTCTCGTATCGCGATCCGTCCGATCGCTTGAGGTAATCGAGCAGACGACGGCGCTGGCCAACCATGACCAATAGCCCGCGCCGCGAATGAAAGTCCTTCTTATGCGTTCCGAGATGGTCGGTCAGGTTGCGAATCCGTTCGGACAGGACCGCGACCTGGACTTCGGGCGACCCGGTGTCGCCTGACTTGACGGCGTATTCGCCAATGAGCGCTTGCTTGCGCTCCGCAGTTATCGACATCGTGGCCCTTTCTTCAGCAGTTGATTATCCGCACCGGCCGCAGACGCCCGTTTTCGATGCGCGCCAGCCCGATCAAAAGCTGGTCGTGCCGCGCGCCGACGATCGTGCCGTCGTCAAACCGGTCGAGGCGGGCGCCTTCGCATTCGGTCAGCACGATTGGCTGGCCATGGCGAAGTCGGGCAGCCTCGTCTGCCGTCAATGCCAGCGCCGGGATGTCGTCCAGCGCCGCTTCGATCGGCAATAGATGCCCGGAAGCGGGAAGACTATGCCCAAGGGTAGTCGCCAAATCCAGCGAAATTGCTTGGGCTTCGGTGAAGCGGCCAACCGCGAGTCGGCGCAGCGCGACGATATGGGCATGCGTCCCCAGCGCCTCGGCAAGGTCGCGGGCGAGCGAGCGGATATAGGTGCCCTGGCCGACAACGGCTTCGAAATCGGCGTGGTCACGGTCGGGGAAGGCGGCGAGGCAAAGCTCGCTGATCTCGACCGGGCGCTCGGCGAGTCGCGGCGCCTTGCCGGCGCGCGCGAGGGCATAGGCGCGGCGGCCGGCGACTTTGATCGCGGAGTAGGCGGGCGGGCGCTGCAGGATCGTGCCGGTAAAACGTGGCAGAACCGCCGCGATCGCCGGGCTTTCCGGGCGCACCGGGCTCTCTGCGACGGCCTCTCCTTCGCTATCATCGGTATCGGTGGCAATGCCCCAGCGAATGCGAAAGCTGTAGCGCTTGGTTGCCTTCGAGACAAAGCCGACGGTCTTGGTCGCCTCGCCGAGCGCGACCGGCAGAATCCCGGTTGCGAGCGGGTCGAGCGTGCCGGCGTGCCCGGCCTTCAATCCGGTGGCATGACGCAGCCGCAAAACCACCTTGCTGGACGTGATCCCGGCCGGCTTGTCGATGACCAGCCAACCATGGAGGCCGCGCTCAACTGTCATTCTTGTCCCGCAAATCGCGGGCGACCGCCTCGCTGTGGAGAACCGCGGCGATCCGCTCGGCGGTGTCGAAGGCGCTGTCGAGCGCGAAGCTCAGATTCGGAACCAGGCGCAGCCGCACCGTGCGGGCCATGCGACCTTTGAGGAACGGCGCGCTGCGCCGCAGCGCCGCGAGGATATCGGCGGCATTGGCGCCGCCCAACGGCATGACAAAAGCAATGGCGTTGCGCAGATCGGGACTGACCTGCACCTCGGTCACGGTGACGTTAGCGTCGTAGAGTACAGGATCGCGCAATTCGCCGGGCCGCAGCAGCAGGGCGAGAGCGTGGCGCAGCTCCTCGCCGACGCGCAGCTGCCGCTGGCTCGGCTCGGCGTGGCTCTCACGGTGTTCGCGGCGTGCCATTCTCTAACGACTACAGCGCGCGGGCGACTTCCTCGACGTCGAAGCACTCGATCGTGTCGCCGACCTGGATGTTCTCGTAATTCTCGAAGGCCATGCCGCATTCGTAGCCCTCGCGGACCTCGCGGACCTCGTCCTTGAAGCGCTTCAAGGTCTTGAGGCTCCCTTCGTGGATCACGATGTTGTCGCGCAACAGGCGCACTTTGGCACCGCGGCGGACGGTGCCGTCGGTCACCATGCAGCCGGCGACCTTGCCGACGCGGGTGATGTTGAAGACCTCGCGGATCGCGGCATTGCCGAGGAAGCGCTCGCGCAGGGTCGGCGACAGCATTCCCGACAGCGCGGCCTTCATGTCGTCGAGCACGTCGTAGATGATCGCGTAGTAGCGGATCTCGACCCCGTCGCGCCGCGCCAGGTCGCGCGCCGCTGGATTGGCGCGAACGTTGAAACCGACGATGACGGCCCCGGTCGCCTTGGCGAGGATCACGTCGCTCTCGTTGATCCCGCCAACCCCGGAGTGCAGCACACGCATCGCGACCTCGTCGGTCGAGAGTTTGTTGAGCGAGCCGGCGATCGCCTCGACCGAGCCCTGGACATCGCCCTTGATGACAATCGGCAATTCCTTGGCGGTGCCGGCGGTGATTTGCGAGAACATTTCCTCGAGCGTGCCGCGACCGGCCGTGGCGGCCGCCTTCTCGCGGTGCAACCGATCGCGGTATTCGGCGATCTCGCGTGCGCGGCTCTCGCTCTCGACGACGACAAAATCGTCTCCCGCGAGTGGGGCGGAGTTGAGCCCCAGCACCTCGACCGGGGTCGACGGGCCAGCCTCGCGCAGGTTCTTCCCATGATCGTCGACCAGCGCGCGCACCCGGCCCCAGACGCTGCCGGAGACAAAGATGTCGCCGACCTTGGCCGTACCGCGCTGGATCAGCACGGTGGCAATCGCACCGCGGCCGCGCTCGATCTGCGCTTCGAGCACGACGCCCTCGGCGGGCCGGTTCGGGTTGGCCTTGAGATCGAGCAGCTCGGCCTGGAGCAGGATCGCTTCCTCGAGCTTGTCGAGATTGGTCTTCTTGGTCGCCGAGACCTCGACGTCGAGCACCTCGCCGCCCAACTCCTCGACGAC
The DNA here is from genome assembly GCA_035604035.1 of Allostellaceae bacterium. Taxonomy (GTDB): domain Bacteria; phylum Pseudomonadota; class Alphaproteobacteria; order ATCC43930; family CGMCC-115725; genus DATARH01. Next base: position 5,581 of record DATNJF010000108.1, read on the forward strand.
GAGTTCATGCTGCAACAGCTCCTGGCGCACCCGCTCGGGCTTGGCGTCGGGCCGGTCGATCTTGTTGATCGCGACGATGATCGGCACCTCGGCCGCCTTGGCGTGGCGGATCGCCTCGACGGTCTGCTCCATGATGCCGTCGTCGGCGGCGACGACGAGCACGACGATGTCGGTCGCGTTGGCGCCGCGGGCGCGCATCGCGGTGAAGGCCTGGTGCCCCGGTGTGTCGATAAAGGCGATCTGCTTGCCGCTCTTTAGCGTGACGCGGTAGGCGCCGATATGCTGGGTGATGCCGCCGGCTTCGCCGCCCGCGACATCGGTCTCGCGCAGCGCGTCGAGCAGCGAGGTCTTGCCGTGATCGACATGGCCCATCACGGTGACGACCGGGGCCCGCGGCTCAAGGTTCTCCGCCGCGTCGGCCTCGCCGCGCATGCCGATCTCGACATCGGATTCGGCCACACGACGCAACCGATGGCCGAACTCGGTCACGACCAGCTCGGCGGTGTCGGCATCGATGATCTGGTTGACCGTCGCCATCACGCCCATGCGCATCAGCGACTTGACGACGTCGACGCCGCGTTCGGCCATGCGGTTGGCCAGTTCCTGCACGGTAATGGTTTCGGGGATGACGACCTCGCGGACGATCTTGGTCTGCTCGGCCTCGCCATGCAGCCGCATCCGCTCGCGTTCGCGGGCGCGGCGAACGGAGGCGAAGCTGCGCGTGCGCTCGTCCTCGTCGGAAAGCGCGCGGGTGACGGTGATCTTGCCGGTGCCGCGGCGGCGCGGCTCGTCGCGCCGGACCGGGGTTGCCGGGCGTCGTGCATCGGGCCGGCCGTGGCGGAAGGTTGCTGGTTCCTCTTCTTCCTCGGCCGGCATTGCCGTCTTGCCGGCAGCGGCGAGCGCAGCGAACTTGGCCGCGGCGGCCTGGCCGGCGCGTTCGGCTACCTCGCGCCGCGACTCTTCTTCCTTGCGCTGCGCCTCAGCATCCAGGGACCGCTTCTTTGCGTCATCGTCGGCGCGTTTGCGCGCCTCCTCTTCTTCCGTCTTGCGGCGCGAGTCTTCCTCGGCCTGGCGCTGCTCTTCCTCGGCAGCGCGCGCCGCTTCCTCGCGACGGCGATCGGCTTCGGCGAGGGCAGCGCGCTGTCGCGCTTCGACATCCGCCTTTTGTGCATGCTGGACGGCGCGCAGGCGTCCGGCCCGCTCGTCTGCGGTCAGCGACCGCGGCAGCGGGACGACCCGGCGCGGGGTCTCTGCTTCGGCCGGCGCAGGAGTCGCCGATGCCAGCATGGTCAGCGGCGCACGCGCGACCGCGGGCGCGGCGCCGGGTTCCGCCTTCGCGGGCTCGGGTGCAGCCGCGCCGGGCATGATGATCCGCTTCTTGCGGACCTCGACGGCGACTACCTTCGAGCGTCCATGCGAGAAGCTCTGCTTGACCTGGCCGGGCTCGGACGGCCGGTTCAGGCCGAGCGTTCCGCCGGGCCGCAGAGTCAAAGGTCGCTTCGGTTCTTGGTCTACGTCACTCATGCTGTCTCGTACCACCATCTCGTCGCTCCGGTCCAACCGAAGCCAATTCCAACTCGTCCGTCACTGCCGCCGCCGACCGAAACCCGGCGAGGCGCCGAAGATCGACCAGCAGTCGGAAGCTAAGCTGCCCCGACCCGACGGCGACGAACACTGCACGCTCGCGCGCGAATGCCGCGCTCAGCTCGTCCGCGGACAGCACCGACGCCGACGCGATACCTCGCGCCAGAGAAGCCATCTTTCGGCGACCGGCCTCGGCGCCATCCAGCGCCAATAACAACAACGCCGCGTCGCCGCGGCGCACCGCATCGCTCACCCGCTCGAACCCGGCGACCGCTAACCCGGCCCGCCGCGCCAGCCCGAGCGTATCGCAACAGCGCCGGACTAGAAGGGCCTCGATGCGATCGGCGAGACCCTGCGGGATCTCCACCGGACGCCGCGCCGCGCGCGCAAACGCCCGCTTCACCACCGCCCGCTCCACTATATCGCGGCGGGACAGCAACCACAAACCCCGTCCCGGCAGCCGCGCCTCGATATCGGGGACGATTGCGCCGTCCGGGCCGATGACAAAGCGCAGCAAAGCGGCGCGGTCGCCGGTCTCGCCGGTGACGATGCAACGCCGTTGCGGCGTCTCTGTGGCGAGCTCCTGAGCCTGGTGGGCGGTGGCTGGCGTCGCCGCTACTCCTTCTCCGCCGGCGCCGCGTCCGCCTCGGCGAACCAGCCGAGCTGCTCGCGCACCTTCATGATCAGCGCGTTCGCATCGTCCAGCTCGAGGGTGACGCCGCCCTTGTCCGAGGCGGTGAGGATTTCCAACAGCTCGTCGCCGGCGAGATCAGCGAAATCGTCGAGTGTCTTCACCCCCTTTTCGCCAAGCGTCACCAGCATGCCGGGGGTTAGGCCCTCGAGTGCCGCTAGTTCGGCGGTGATACCGAGTTCGTGGTAGCGGGCTTGGTATTCCTCATCGCGGCGCTCGAGCGCCGCGCGAGCGCGTGACTGCAGCTCAGCCGCGATGTCGGCGTCGAAGCCCTCGATATTCGCAAGGTCCTCTTGCGCGACATAGGCGACCTCCTCCAGCGAGGTGAAGCCTTCCGTCACCAGCAGGTGGGCGATGACGTCATCGATGTCGAGGGTGTCGATGAAGAGCTGACTGCGGCTGCGGAACTCCTCGGTACGGCGCTCCGACTCCTCAGCCTCGGTCAGGATATCGATGTCCCAGCCGGTGAGCTGAGAGGCGAGGCGGACATTCTGGCCGCGGCGGCCGATCGCCAGGCTCAGCTGGTCGTCCGGAACGACGACCTCGATGCGGCGCTGTTCCTCATCCATCACCACCTTGCTAACCTCGGCCGGGGCCAAGGCATTGACGACAAAGGTCGCCGGGTCCTGCGACCACGGGATGATGTCGATCTTCTCGCCCTGCAACTCGCCGACAACCGCCTGAACGCGGCTGCCGCGCATGCCGACGCAGGCGCCGACCGGGTCGATGCCGCTGTCGCGCGAGATGACAGCGATCTTGGCGCGGCTGCCAGGATCGCGCGCGACCGCGCGAATCTCGATGATGCCGTCGTAGATTTCCGGCACTTCCTGCGCGAAAAGCTTGGCCATGTATTGTGGGTGGGTGCGCGACAGGAAGATCTGCGGGCCGCGCGGCTCCTGGCGCACGTCGTAAATATAGGCGCGCACCCGCTCGCCTTGACGGAAGCTCTCGCGCGGCAGCAGCTCGTCGCGGCGCAGCATTGCCTCGGCGCGGCCGAGATCGACCACGACATTGCCGAACTCGACGCGTTTCACCAAGCCATTGACGATCTCGCCGACGCGGTCCTTGAACTCGTTGTATTGGCGCTGCCGCTCGGCGTCGCGGACCTTCTGGACGATGACCTGCTTGGCGGTCTGCGCGGCGATGCGGCCGAAATCTATCGGTGGCAGCGGGTCGGTGATGAAATCGCCGATCTCCGCTTCTGCGTTGAGCCGCTTCGCTGCCGCGAGCGGGATATGGGTCGCTTCGTTCTCGACCGTCTCGACCACTTCACGAAAGCGGAGCAGGCGAATCTCGCCGGTGCGGCGATCGATCTCGGCGCGGATGTCGTATTCCTGGCCATACTTGGAGCGCCCGGCCTTTTGAATGGCCTGCTCCATGGCCTCCAGTACTTCATCCTTCTCGATGCCCTTGTCGCGCGCGACTGTGTCGGCGACCTGCAGCAATTCGGGGCGGGCGTAAGTAAGGGTGCTTTCCATCGTTTCCGGAACCTCAGTGAAGCGGTGTGGAGCGGGCGGCAAGAAGGTCGGGGGTGATTACCAGCTTCGCCTTGGCAATCGCGCCGAGCGGCAGGCTGACCTCGCCGGTTTCCGCGACGAGCCGCACCTGGTCGGCGGAACGGCCGAGAATGCGGCCGCGGAAACGCTTGCGGCCGTCGATCGGTTGCTCCAGTTCGATCTTGGCCTCGAAGCCGGCGAAACGGTCGAAATCCTCTGGTCGGGTCAGCGGCCGATCAATGCCGGGCGAGCTGACCTCGAGCATGTAGGTGTCAGCGATCGGATCGGCGACATCGAGGATCGCCGAGACCGAGCGGCTGATCTCGGTGCAATCGTCAACCGTCATCGGTGCCTCGTCGCGGCGCTCGGCCATGATCTGCAAAGTCGCGCGCCGGACACCGAGAAAGGCGACTCGCACCAGGCGATAGCCCATCGCATCGAGCGACGGCTCGATCAGCGGGATAATCTCGTCGGCGGTGCTCGGCACTTTCTCTGTCTGCTCCTGGCGAAACCGCAAATAAAAAGTGGGCCGCCGGCCCACTCCGCGATCTGGTCCTCATATCGGACCCTATGGACTTCTTTGTTATGCCATATATAGGCGAATCTCGGCTCTTAGCAAGGGCGCGCGCGCCGCTCGAAGCGCAGAAAGGCCGGGATGCGACCGGCTTTCCGGGCCTTTTGCTCATAGCGGGTCGGCGGCCAATCGGCGGGGCGCTCGCGCCAGTCGGCCGCGCGGCGCGCGGTCCATGCAAACGCCGGATGCGCCGTCGTGTGCTCGATCATCCAGGCGAGATAGGAGGGGTCATCGGTGGCGAGGCGCAATTCTGCACCGTCGGCCATAATTGCGGCCAACCGATCAAGCGTCGCCGGCGCGATCAGCCGGCGCTTGTGGTGGCGCGCCTTGGGCCAGGGATCGGGAAAGAGGACGAAGACGCGGCCGATCGAGCGCGGCGGCAGCACCGCCAACAGCGAACGGGCGTCGTCGGGATAGAGGCGGATATTGGCGAGACCGCGGCGGTCGATCTCGCCGAGCAGCTTGACGATGCCGTTCTCGAACACCTCGCAACCGATAAAGCCGATATCGGGATTCTGCTCGGCTTGCTGGGCAAGATGCTCGCCGCCGCCAAAGCCGATCTCGAGCCAGACCTCGCGCACGGGCGTGGAAAAAAGGCCAGCTAGATCGAGCCCGCCGATCTTCGGCAACTCAAAAGATAATCGCGGAAGCAGGGTGGTCTGGCGCTCGCGCTGGCCGGCGCGCAAGGGCCGGCCGCGGCGGCGTCCGTAGAATAGCTCTCGGCGATGCGGCGCTTCGTCCACGTCCTCAGAAAGCGCGGCGCAGCTCGTCGGCGAGGTCGGTCTTTTCCCAGGAGAACGCGCCATTCGGCTCTGGGTCGCGGCCAAAATGGCCGTAGGACGAGGTCGGTGTGTAGATCGGCTTGTTGAGCCCGAGATGGGTGCGGATGCCGCGCGGCGACAAATCCATCAGCTCGTTGAGCACGCGCCCCAGCTTCTCTTCGTCAACCGCGTCGCCGGTGCTGACGTAGAACGACAGCGGCTTGGCAACTCCGATCGCGTAGGCGACCTGGATCGTGCAGTGATCGGCGATGCCGGAGGCGACCACGTTCTTGGCCAGATAGCGCGCCGCATAGGCGCCGGAGCGATCAACCTTGGTGGGGTCCTTGCCAGAAAAGGCGCCGCCACCATGCGGTGCGTAGCCGCCATAAGTGTCGACGATGATCTTGCGGCCGGTGAGACCGGCGTCGCCGTCGGGGCCGCCGATGACGAAGCGGCCGGTCGGGTTGACCAAAAAATCCTCTTCGCCGCACATCCAACCGTCGGGCAGCGTGTCGACGACGTAAGGGCGGACGATCTCGCGAACGTCCGACTGATCGACCTTCTCGGAGTGCTGGATCGACACCACGAACTTCGTCGCACCGACCGGTTTGTGATTGGCGTATCGCAGCGTCACTTGGCTCTTTGAGTCGGGGCCGAGGTCGGGCGTCTTGCCGGCATGGCGCGCCTCCGACAACGATCGCAGGATCTTGTGCGCGTAGTAGATCGGCGCCGGCATCAGCGCCGGCGTGTCATTGCAGGCAAAACCGAACATCATGCCCTGGTCGCCGGCACCCTCGTCCTTGTTGCCGGACGCGTCGACACCTTGGGCGATATCGCTCGACTGATTGTGGACGTAGCAATCCACCGACGCCTTTTCCCAATGGAAATTGTCCTGCTCGTAGCCGATCTCGCGGATCGCGTTACGGGCGACCGCGATCAGCTTCTCCGGCGTGATCGACGAGGGCCCGCGGGTCTCGCCGGCGATCACGACCTTGTTGGTCGTCACCAGGGTTTCGACACCGCAGCGCGCCTGCGGCTCGGCTGTCAGATAGGTATCGACGATGGCATCGGAGATGCGGTCGCAAATCTTGTCCGGGTGCCCTTCGGACACCGACTCGCTGGTGAATACGAAATCGCGCTTGAGCAAGAGACAGCCCTCTTCAAACGGCCGGGTCGAGAACCCAGCGCCGGGTGGCCGTTGTCGAATGTCGAGTCGCAGCCGTCAAGCCCGATCTTATATCGGGCCGACGTTACATCGTGTGGGTGGCGCCGCGATTAGTCCGGCAGGCTGTCGGAGTCGGCGGCGAGCGCCTTTGCCAAATCAGACAGGCGGCGGCGCACGGTGGCGTTATCGATCTGAAAGTAGGCGCCGATAAGCTCGCGCGTATCGCGTCTGCCCAGCAGGTCGGAATCAAAAGCCTCCTGAGCGGATTCCGCAAACCCGCCGAGCGGCGCCGCGCGCACCGGATCGGTGGTGTCGAAGAAGAACTGCACCGGGACGTCGAGGATCCGGCTCAACTCGTGCAGGCGGCTGGCACTGATCCGGTTGGCCCCCCGCTCGTATTTTTGTACCTGCTGGAAGGTGAGGTTGAGCGCTTCGCCAAGCTTCTCCTGGCTGAGCGCCATCATATTGCGCCGCAACCGTACGCGAGAGCCGACATGAACGTCGGTCGGGTCGGGCCGGTCTGATTTGCGCCGACCGGGTCGTCGCGGCGTCCGGGTAGCCATAAGGTGCGCTCGCCTCCAAGTAGAGGCGCGCTTGATAGATCATACGATTGTATGCGGTCAACACCGGATACTTACGGGGGTATGCCGGGTTAGCGGGGCCGACGCAGGAAGGTCGATCCGTGCGCGATCGCGCTGCCGGCAAGCAGCAGGATGAGGAACAACCAGTCGCCGAATCGGCCGTACGGCGTGACCGAGCCTGCGGCCGGCAATGCGACATCCGCATGGCCGATCGCGTCGAGGTTCGTGTGCGCCAAGACCCGGCCTTGCGCGTCGACGACGCCGGTGATGCCGTTATTGGCGACCCGGATCAGCGGCAGCCCTTCCTCGACGGCGCGGGTGCGCGCCATCGCGAAATGCTGGTAGGGGCCGGCGCTGCGCCCATACCAGGCATCGTTGGAGACGTTGAGGATCCAGGCCGGACGGTCGTGTGAGTCGAGCACGGCGCCGGGAAAGATCGCCTCGTAGCAAATCAGCGGCGAAAACGGCGGCAGGTTGCCGAGCGCGAGGGTCCGCGGCCCGGGGCCGGCGCTCAGATCGATCACGCCCGGGGTGAACTTCTTGATCGGCAGCCAATTGCTGAGCGGCATGTATTCGCCGAACGGCACCAGATGCGCCTTGTCGTACTGGGCGGACATCCGGCCCGATCCGTCGATCGCGTCGATACTGTTCCATACCGCCGTCACCGCGAGCGGTAGCGGCGGCCCGCGCAGCGCCCCGGTCAGGACGTAGCCGTCGGGCGGCACGACCGCGGCAATGGCGTCGCGATGCCCGGCGTCGCGCTCGAGCAGATAGGTCGCCGCCGCTTCCGGCCAGATCACAGCGGCGAGCCTGTGATCGGCGGGAGCGGTGCTGAGCTCGGTCAGGCGATGGAAATTGGCTTCGGCCTCGGCGGCGTTCCACTTGTTGGTCTGGGAAATCGAGGGCTGCACCAGGCGTAGCCAAGTATCGGTCGTGACCGACGGCAACAGGCTCAGCCGTAACGCTCCGGCGCCTGCTGGAACGAGGATTAGCGCCGCCGCGGCAATGCCCGGTAGATAACGCCGAGCGGGGCTCAGCGGGGTGAGCGACGGTGCGCCGAACAGCGCTGGCAGGCAGGCGGCGAGCACGGTCAGAAAGCTCAGGCCGTAAATCCCAACCCAAGCGGTCGTCTGCAGCATCGCCAAGGCGCCGGGAAATCCGCCCGCCCAGACATAGCCGACCAGGTTCCAAGGAAAACCGGTCAAAACATGGCCGCGCAGCCACTCGGCGATGGCCCACGTCACCGCGAAGGCACAAATCCGCGCGAGGCCCGTCGCGCCCAAGCGGAGGCGCGCCAAACCGGCCGCGTAGGTCCCGAGTGCGACGAAGACCGAAAGCAGCACCGGCAGCCCGAGTAGTCCGAACGGCAAGGCCCACCAATAGCGGGCGATGTCGACGAACAGCGCCACCGCGACCCAATACAGTCCGGCGGTGAAGTAGCCGAGACCGAAAACATAGCCGAGTCTGGCCGCGGCCCACGGTGTCGCGCCACCCTCGTCGAGCCACAGGTAAAGCGGGAAGACCACGAAAATCACCGGGGTCATATCGACCGGCGGCAAGCCGGCGGCGAGCAGCGCGCCAAGCGCCAAGGCGGTCAGATAGCGCCGCCAGCCCGCGAGCGACGCCATTTCCTGCGCGATGCGGCACAAGGGCGTCACCAGCCGCGCACCGGGCCGAACGCGCAAGGCCGAGACCTCTTGCAGATCGTTCATTTACCGGCGATGGCGGCGGGCAGACCGCGTACCCTGAGCCGTTTGATCCGGCGCGGGTCGGCGTCCAGGACCTCGAACTCGATCCCGCCCGGATGCGGGATCACCTCGCCGCGCCGCGGCACCCGGCCGGCGAGCGTGAATACCAGCCCGCCTAGCGTATCGACCTCTTCATGGTCGCCGTTATGGCGCAAGAGGGCGCCGCGCCGCTCTTCGAGCGTCTCGATCGGGATGCGGGCATCGGCGATGACGCTGCCGTCGGGCCGCTCGATCAGGATCGGGGTCTCGTCGACGTCGTGCTCGTCCTCGATATCGCCGACGATCTCCTCGATCAAATCCTCGATCGTCACCAACCCATCGATGCCGCCGAACTCGTCGACGACCATGGCGATATGGGTGCGCGTTTGGCGCATCTGCACCAGAAGGTCGAACACCGCCAGCGACGGTGCGACAACCAGCACCTTGCGCAGCATCGGCGCGAGTTTGACCGTGCGGCGGTCGGCGACTGGGGCAAGCACGTCCTTGACGTGGACGAAGCCGAGCACGTCATCGAGCGTCTCGCGATAGACGGGCACGCGCGAATGGCCGTGCTCGATCATCAGTTTGACCAGCTCGTCGAACGGCCGCTCGATTTCGAAAGCGATGACGTCGACGCGCGGCACCATCACGTCGGCGGCGTTGCGGTCGTGGACCTTGAGGACATTGCCGATCAACACGCGTTCTTGCGGTGTGATCTGGCTTTCGTCGTCGGCGTCGCTTGGC
>DATNJF010000109.1:0-2350 GCA_035604035.1 Allostellaceae bacterium
GATCGGCTCCGGCCCTGCCGGGCAGCGCGCCGCCATTCAGGGCGCCAAGCTCGACAAGCGGGTCGCGATCATCGAGAAGACGACCGTCGTCGGCGGGGTCAGCGTCAATCTCGGCACCATTCCGTCGAAGACGTTGCGCGAGGCGGTGCTCGACCTTTCCGGCTTCCGCTCGCGCGAGTTCTACGGCGCGTCGTACCGGGTCAAGGAGAACATCACGATCCAGGATCTGCTGGTGCGCACCAACCAGGTCATCGCGCACGGCATCGACATCGCCCGTCACCAGCTGATGCGCAACCATGTCGAGCTGATCTCGGCCAGCGCCGAATTCGCCGACCCGCACACGCTGCGTCTCGACCTCATCGACGGCAGCACCTCGCGCACGGTTAGCGCCGACAAGATCGTCATCGCCACCGGCACGGAGACGACGCGCAGCAGCCACGTGCCGTTCGACGGCAAGCGCATCTTCACCAGCGACGATATCCTCCACCTCGACGATTTGCCGCGCAGCCTCGCGGTGGTCGGTGCCGGGGTCATCGGCTGCGAATACGCCAGCATCCTCGCCGCGCTCGGCATCAGGGTCACGCTCGTCGATCAGCGCAACCAACTGCTACCGTTCGTCGACCAGGAGATCGCCGCCGAACTCTGCCACCATTTACGCGAAAGCCGGGTGACTCTGCGCCTCGGCGAAAGCGTCAACCGCTTGGAGATCGTCGGCACCGAGACCGGCGAGCGGGTCCGCCTGCATCTCGACAGCGGCAAGACGATCCTCACCGAAAAGGCGCTTTATTCGGTCGGCCGCACCGGCGCCACCAGCAAACTCAACCTCGAAGCCGCCGGGCTGACGCCCGACGAGCGCGGGCGGCTCAAGGTCGACGCCAATTTCCGCACCGAGGTGACGCATATCTATGCCGCCGGCGATGTGATCGGCTTTCCGGCGCTGGCCTCGACCTCGATGGAGCAGGGCCGCCTCGCGGTCTGCCATGCCTTTGGCATTCGCGCCAAAAGCGTGCCGGAGCTGTTCCCCTACGGCATCTACGCGGTGCCGGAAATCTCGATGGTCGGCAAGACCGAAGAGCAGCTGACCTCGGAGGGCGTCGCCTATGAGATCGGCAAGGCGCGCTACAAGGAGATCGCCCGCGGCCAGATCATCGGCGACGTGACCGGGCTGTTGAAGCTGATCTTCCACAGCGAGACGCACAAGCTCTTAGGGATCCACATCATTGGCGAGGGCGCCAGCGAACTCATCCATATCGGCCAAGCGGTGCTGTCGTTCGGTGGCACCGTCGATTATTTCGTCAACACCGTCTTCAACTACCCGACCCTGGCCGAGTGCTACAAGGTCGCGGCGTTCGATGGGATCAACCGGCTCGGCATGTTCTACGAGGAGCCGCCCGAGCTGGCCCAGGCCGCGGGAGACTAATCCGGTTTCTTCGCCTTTATGGGGGTGTCGCCACTCCTTTTCTCCGGTTTGACTCCGCTTGCCGTGCGCCCGTATGGTCAGGCTGATGACGCTTCGCTTGGATAACTGCGCTTCTGAAGCGCAAGGGCGCCTATTTGCCGAGCCCCCCGCAGCGATCACGAGCACTGAGGCGCTGTAGTCCTCACATGCCGCGACGTCTGTCGCTCGACGCGGCGCTGGTCGTGGTCTCCGTATTCGCCACGCTCGCAGTCTTGGAAATCGGCCTTCGACTCCATCAAGGGATTCCGCCGCTGGAGTTCACCAATTTCATCGGCGATCGAGTGAACGGGATAAAGCAATACCCCGGCTTCTTGTATGACGAAAGGCTCGGATGGCGGGTGAAGCCCAACCTGCGCTGGCCGTCCAATAGCACCGACGCCTACGGTGTCCACCTGCCGAGCAGTACCGACAGGACCCTGCCGATCGGCGGCATCCTAGCGTCCGGCGACTCCTTTACCTTTGGCAGCGATGTGAGCAATGCCGAATCTTGGCCGGCCTATCTCGAGACGATCACCGGAACTCCGGTCGTCAACGCGGCGGTCCCCGGCTGGGGGGCCGATCAGATCGTCATGCGCGCCGAGGACATGATCGGTATCGCCCGGCCGCAGACCCTGATCGTGGGCTTCCAGTTGTACAGCATCGGGCTCGCCGAAGAAGAAATCCATTTCGGCGCGCACAAGCCGTACTACACGATTGAGAACAACCAGCTTGTCCTACACAACGTCCCGGTGCCGCCTTTTGTCGGCCATCCCAGCGAGCTAGGGTTCCTTCGCGGCACCCTTGGTTACTCCTATGCGATTTACTGGGCGGCCGAGCGGCTCGGCTTCGAACAATGGCTCGGCTCGACCAACTCGCAGCACACGCGCGCCACTCCAGAAGGCACCGGCGAGC
>DATNJF010000110.1:0-5252 GCA_035604035.1 Allostellaceae bacterium
TGGGTAGCCCGGCTTAGGGCATCTTCTGCGCCAGGTTTGCCTGCCACCACCGCCTTCGCAAGAGGCTGAAGCGAATGATGGGTTTCGTGGTCCACTGCGCTGTAATCATTCGCTAGCCGCGCCACGGCTTTTTGATACGCACGTCCCGTCAGTCTGAGTTCGCTCAATGCTTGGATCGTATTTGCGACAGTGGTATCTCGGGAGCCATTCTCCGTAGCCTTATAGATAGCAATCGCTGCCTCTAAAGCATTAGCCACCCGGGTTGGAAGACTGGATAAACCTAGGGACTTGGCAAGATCGCTTTGTTCCTTATTGCCCAGAGTAAACGGAGACGCTGCAGGGGGGCTTATCGGTGGCGGGGCTAGTGGCCTTGGCATCTCTGAAGCTCCAATTGTGTGAGAGATAAGATGCGGCGGCAGGATTTGAACCTGCGACCTTCCTGCCCATGCCCCGCGGGCACGTCGAAAGCAGGCGCTCTATCCTCTGAGCTACGGCGCACTGATCAAATTGCCTGGCATCGCCCTTCACGTCCCTCCATCGAAGGTACAAAAAGTAACGGCATGAACGGCACTTCGGTCTCGGAGAGGTTTGTGAGATAGGATCGCCCAAATTGATTTTGCGAAGAGATTGATATGACCGCCATCGCCGACATCCACGCGCGCGAAATTCTCGACAGCCGCGGCAATCCGACGGTCGAGGTCGAGGTCACGCTCGACAGCGGCACGATGGGTCGCGCTGCGGTGCCGTCGGGCGCCTCGACCGGTGCGCATGAGGCGGTCGAGAAGCGCGACGGCGGCTCGCGCTATCACGGGCGCGGCGTGCTGCAGGCGGTCGATGCGGTTAACGGCGAGATTTTCGATGCGCTGTCGGGTTTCGACGCCGCCGACCAGCTTGCGATCGACCGTACCCTGATCGAGCTCGACGGCACGCCGAACAAGGGGCGGCTCGGCGCCAATGCAATCCTTGGCGTCAGCCTGGCCTGCGCCCGAGCATCGGCGGCGGATGTCGATCAGCCGCTCTACCGCTATGTCGGCGGCGCCCATGCCCACATCCTGCCGGCGCCGATGATGAACATCGTCAACGGCGGCGTGCACGCCGACAACCCGATCGACATCCAGGAATTCATGATTGTGCCGGTCGGCGCGGATACGGTCGCCGATGCGATCCGCGCCGGATCGGAAATCTTCCACGAACTGCGGCGCAAGCTCCACGACGCCGGGCTCAACACCAATGTCGGCGACGAAGGCGGCTTCGCGCCGAACCTCGCCTCGGCCGACGCGGCGCTTGGATTCGTCATGCAGGCGATCGAGGCGGCGGGCTACAAGCCCGGCGACGATGTCGTGCTGGCGCTCGACCCGGCCTCGACCGAGTTCTACGACAAGGGCAAATACAACCTGAAAGGCGAGAAGAAGGTGCTCGATGCCGCCGGTATGGTCGCCTATTACGCCGACCTTGTCGCCCGCTACCCGATCGTCTCGATCGAGGACGGCATGGCCGAGGACGATTGGGACGGCTGGGCGCTGATCACCCGCGAACTCGGCCAGAAGGTGCAGCTTGTCGGTGACGATCTATTTGTCACCAACCCGGCGCGGCTCCGCGAGGGGATCGAGAAAAATGTCGCTAATGCCTTGTTGGTAAAGGTCAATCAGATCGGCACCCTGACTGAGACCTTGGACGCGGTCGAGATCGCGCTGCGCGCCGGCTATGGCGCGGTGATGTCGCACCGCTCGGGCGAGACCGAGGACACGACGATCGCCGACCTCGCCGTGGCGACCAATTGCGGGCAGATCAAGACCGGCTCGCTGTCGCGCTCCGACCGGCTTGCTAAGTACAACCAGCTGATTCGCATCGAGGAGAGCCTCGGCGCTTCGGCGCGTTACGCGGGGCTCTCCGCCTATCGAAAATAAACTCGTGTAATCGCTAAATTGTCGCGTCTGCGTTGCAGCGTTGACGTGCGCACCCCCCGCGCGTGATTCTCTTGTTCCATGGTGATCCTGCAGGAAATGCGCAGAAGGGCGCCGGCCATCGCTTGGCCGCTGATTGGGATCGCCGTCACCGCTTACTTCGCCTACCACGCCTGGATGGGCGAGCGCGGTCTGCGCGCCGGCCGCGAGATCGCCCAGCAGCTCTTCCTCGCCAAGCAGAATTTGGCGGCAACAGAGGCCGAGCGGGATGCGCTCGCGCACAAGGTCGCGGGCCTCGACCCGGCGCATGTCGACCCGGATTTGCTCGATCAGCAGATCCGTTCGACGCTCGATCTCGTCGCGCCCAACGAAATCATCATTCTGCAATCCGGCCAGGCACCTTGAGGGTGGCGTAGACGCCAGTTTCGGGAGATTGTCGCGGGCGGATTTGCCGCCCGTTCATGCTGCCCGCGCGGTTGCAAACCAACCCGTTTGTCAGCATTCTTCGGCGGCAGCCCGGAGGAAGCGTTTTATGCCAGCGAAGCGTGCCGCCACCTCGGTCAAGCTTGCGGAGCCGCCTGTCGCCGCGGCGACATTCAAAAAATTCTTCCAAGACATGTTGTTGATCCGCCGCTTCGAGGAGCGCGCGAGCCAGATGTACGGGATGCGGCTCATCGGCGGGTTCTGTCACCTCTATATCGGGCAAGAGGCGGTCGTCGTCGGCGTGCAAGCCGCGCTCGAGCAAGGCGACAGCGTCATCACCACCTATCGCGACCACGGGCACATGCTTGCCTGTGGCATGGACCCCAAAGGCGTGATGGCCGAACTCACCGGCCGGCGCGGCGGCTATTCGCACGGCAAGGGCGGCTCGATGCACATGTTCAGCCGCGAGAAGAACTTCTTCGGCGGACACGGCATCGTCGGCGCCTCGGTGCCGCTCGGCACGGGTCTAGCGCTAGCCCATCGCTATCGCGGCGACGGGCTGATTTCGGTGACCTATTTCGGCGACGGCGCGATCAACCAAGGCCAGGTGGCCGAGAGCTTCAACATGGCCTCGCTGTGGAAGCTACCGATCGTCTACGTGATCGAGAATAACCGCTACGGCATGGGCACCTCGGTGACGCGGGCGTCGGCGCGCACCGATCTCTTCCATCGCGGCATTGGCTTCGGCATCCCCGGGGAGCAGGTCGACGGGATGGATGTCGGAGCGGTCTACGACGCGGCGCAGACCGCAGCCGAGCATGCCCGCTCGGGGCAGGGGCCGATCATCCTCGAGATGCTGACCTACCGCTATCGCGGCCACTCGATGTCCGACCCGGCCAAGTATCGCACCAAGGAAGAGGTCGACCGGATGCGTTCCGAGCACGACCCGATCGATCATCTGCGTCAGCGCCTCATCGAAGAGGGCATGGCCACCGACGCCGAGCTCAAGGACATTGAGCGGCGGGCGCGCGACATCGTCGTCGAGGCCGCGCAGTTCGCCCAGGATTGTCCGGAGCCCGATCCGAGCGAGCTGTGGACCGATGTGCTTGCCGATGCCTAAGTTGGTTCGATGAGCACCGAAATCCTGATGCCAGCGCTGTCGCCGACGATGACCGAGGGCAAGATCGCCCGCTGGGTCAAGTCGGAGGGCGACCATGTCGCGCCCGGCGACGTACTCGCCGAGATCGAGACCGACAAGGCGACGATGGAGGTTGAGGCGGTCGACGAGGGCATCCTCGCCCGGATCGTCATCCCCGAAGGCACCGAGCATGTCGCGGTCAACACGCCGATCGCGGTCATTACCGCCAATGGCGAGGATGCGAAGGCCCCGGTCGCGAAGGCGCCACCGCGGCCCGAGCCACCAGTACGGGCACTCACACCAACCCCACCGGCGCCACCGCCGCCGTCTTCGGCTGCTCCATCCGGTGAGCCGGACTACAAAGGCGCCACCGCGATGATCACC
Source organism: Allostellaceae bacterium (assembly GCA_035604035.1). Taxonomy (GTDB): domain Bacteria; phylum Pseudomonadota; class Alphaproteobacteria; order ATCC43930; family CGMCC-115725; genus DATARH01. The sequence continues at coordinate 3,850 of DATNJF010000110.1, forward strand.
GTGCGCGAGGCGCTGCGCGATGCCATCGCCGAGGAGATGCGGCGCGACGACACCGTGTTCCTGATGGGCGAGGAGGTCGCCGAATACCAGGGCGCTTACAAGGTGAGCCAGGGGCTCTTGCAGGAGTTCGGGCCGCGCCGGGTCATCGACACGCCGATCACCGAGCAGGGCTTCGCCGGGGTCGGCATCGGCGCCAGCTTCGCCGGCCTTAGGCCAATCGTCGAGTTCATGACCTTCAATTTCGCGATGCAGGCGATCGATCAGATCGTCAATTCGGCGGCCAAGACGCGTTATATGTCGGGCGGGCAGATGGCTTGCCCAATCGTTTTCCGCGGCCCCAACGGCATCGCCTCGCGCGTCGCCGCGCAGCACTCGCAGTGCTACGCCAGCTGGTACGCGCATTGCCCGGGCCTCAAGGTCGTCGCGCCCTATACCGGCGCCGACCACAAGGGTCTGCTCAAGTCGGCGATCCGCGACCCCAACCCGGTCGTCTTCCTCGAGCACGAGCTGGTCTACGGCGAGAGCTTCCCAGTGCCCGAGGACCCCGAATTCCTCGTCCCGATCGGCAAGGCGCGGGTCGCGCGCGAGGGCGACCGCGTCACCATCACCGCCTTCTCGCGCATGGTGAAGCTGGCGCTGGAGGCGGCCGAGGAGCTGGCCAAGGACGGCATCTCGGCCGAGGTGATCGATCTGCGCACCTTGCGCCCCTTCGATACCGCGACCGTCGCCGCCTCGGTCAAGAAGACCAACCGCCTCGTCACCGTCGAGGAAGGGTGGCCGTTTGCCGGGATCGGCTCCGAGCTTGCCGCGGTGATGATGGAGGAGTGCTTCGACTGGCTCGACGCGCCGGTCAAGCGCGTCAGCGGCAAGGACGTGCCGCTGCCCTACGCCGCCAATCTCGAACAGCTTGCCGTGCCGCAAGTCGCCGACATCGTCGCCGCCGCGCGCGAAGTCGCGTATCGCTGATGCCCATTCAAATCCTGATGCCGGCGCTGTCGCCGACGATGACCGAGGGCAGCGTCGCGCGCTGGCTCAAGAAGGAGGGTGACGAAGTCCATACGGGCGACATCATCGCTGAGATCGAGACCGACAAGGCGACGATGGAATACGAGGCGGTCGACGAGGGCCGGCTCGGCAAGATCATCGTTCCGGAGGGCGCCCAGGGTATCAAGGTCAACCAGCCGATCGCCGTGTTGCTCGAAGAGGGCGAGGACGCCTCGGCGATCGGCGATATCGCGGCGCCTCCGAAACCCGCCGAGACCAGCCCGGCCGCGCCTCAACATGCGCCACCGACAACGCCCACCAAAGCGCCGTCAACGCCGCCACCCACCGTGCAGGCTGGCAACGGCCACGACACCTCGCGCCTGTTCGCCAGCCCGCTGGCAAGGCGTATGGCGGCGCAA
>DATNJF010000111.1:0-2070 GCA_035604035.1 Allostellaceae bacterium
CACACCGTCACGAGCCGCGAGGCGTTGAACGAATAGATCACCAGAACGACGATCGGCAGATAGAGGAAGGCGACGCCGAGCAGGATCGCGAACAGATTGAAGGCGGACACCTTGCGCATCATTCCCGCTCCAAGGCCCGCATCGCCTGGTTCTGATAGACGAGGATCGGCGTGACCAGGAGGCACACCAGCACGACGGCAACCGCCGAGGCAGCCGGCCAATCCTTGTTGCTGAAGAATTCGGTCCAGATCGTCTGGCCGATCATCGGCGACTGCGAGCCGCCGAGCAGATCGGGAATGACGAACTCGCCGACGATCGGGATGAAGCACAACAGCACGCCGGCGAGCAGCCCGGACGATGACAGCGGCAGCGTCACCAGCCAGAAGATCTTCCAGCGCGGGCAGCCGAGATCGGCCGCCACCTCGCGCAGCGATTCGTCGTGTTTCTCCAGCGTGGCGTAGAGCGGCAGCACCATGAACGGCAGATAGGAATAGACCACCCCGATATAGATCGCGGTATCGGTGGCGAGCCAGGCCTGCGGCTCCTTCACGATCGAGAGTGCCATCAGCGCTTGGTTGAGCAGCCCGTCATGCTGCAGGATGTTCATCCAGGCATAGATGCGGATCAGCAGCGAGGTCCAGAACGGCAGCACGACCAGCACCACCAGCACTGCCTGCCAGCGCCGCGGCATGCGCGCCATCGCGTAGGCGATGGGATAACCGATGAAGATAAGAATGAGGGTGGAGAACGCGGCGATCTCCACGCTCTTCACATAAGACAAGAGGTAGAGCGGATCGGAGCCGATCAGGAGGTAATTGTCGAACGACAGCGCGGCAAAAAAAGCCTTCAGGCCGGGCCAGCCCGCCGCAAGGTCGAGCACCGGCAGGTAAGGCGGCTGCGCAATCGCCGTCTGCGACAGGCTGACCTTGAGCACGATCAGGAACGGCACCAGGAAGAAAGCGAGCAGCCAAAGATACGGAATCCGCACCACTAGGCCTTGCCAAAACGAGCGTCCGTGGTCTCGCTTCATGGCGTCAGCTTCGTCGTCATTGCGTGAGCACGATCGCGGCCTCGGGCGGCCAGCTCAGCCACACCTGATCGTCGAAGGTAACCGCGCGCCCGGCGCCGCGGCCGACATTGGCGATCGCCGCCTTGACCAGCGAGCCGTCGCGGACCCGCACCTGGTAGATCGAAGTGTCGCCGAGATAGCCGATATCGAGGACCGTCCCGGGGACGCAATTATAGAGGCCCGGCAACGGCGGCTCGCGCGCGATGCGGATCTGTTCCGGCCGCACCGCGGCCCAGACCACCTTGCCCGGCTCGGCGTCAACCTTGGCGGCGGCGCGCACGCGGCCGGCCGCCGTGCCCTCGACGCTCTGACAATCGTCGCCGAGGCGGCCCTCGAACAGGTTGACGTCGCCGACGAAGTCGGCGACCCAGCGTGAATTCGGCCGTTCGTAGATCGCGGCCGGCGGCGCCACCTGCATGAGCCGGCCGCGATCCATCACGCCGATGCGGTCGGCGACGAGCATCGCTTCGCTCTGGTCGTGGGTGACGATGACGAAGGTGAGACCGAGCTCGCGCTGCAGCTCCATCAGCTCGAACTGGGTTTCGCCGCGCAGCTTCTTGTCGAGCGCCGCCATCGGCTCGTCGAGCAGCAGCACGCGCGGGCGCTTGACCAGACAACGCGCCAGCGCCACGCGCTGGCGCTGACCGCCGGAAAGCTGGTGCGGCTTGCGGGTGCCATAGCGTTCGAGCTTGACCAGCGCGAGCATGTCGGCAACGCGCTGTGCGATTTCGTGCCTGGATAGGCCTTCCTGCTTGAGGCCGAAGGCGACGTTCCCCTCGACCGTGAGGTGCGGGAACAGCGCGTAGCTCTGGAACATCATATTGACCGGTCGCCGATGCGGCGGCACGGGTGCAAGATCGGCACCGTCGAGCAGGATGCGGCCGGTGTTCGGCCGCTCGAAGCCCGCGATCAGACGCAACAATGTGGTCTTGCCGCAGCCCGAGGGACCGAGCAGGGCGAAGAACTCGCCCTCATAAACGTCGAGCGATAGATGATCGACG
>DATNJF010000112.1:0-17283 GCA_035604035.1 Allostellaceae bacterium
CATTGTTGCCTCCCTTCTAATCGAGCGGCGCTACGTCGGTTGGCGGTAGCCGATCAGCCCTCCGGGTGATTTGGGCGGATGGGCGCGGATCGCGTCCTCGTTGGGCTCGCAGCCCCAGCCGGGCCGGTCGGGCACCGCGACATAGCCGTTCTCGAACACCGGCTCGTGGGTGAACAGCTCCTTGTCCCAGTCGAGCCGATCGACGTCGATCTCCATGATCCGCAAATTCGGCACCGCGGCGGCAAAGTGCAAATTCATGAACGAGGCGAGGTGGCCGTAGAAATTATGCGGGGCGATGTTGACCTCGAACGCCTCGGCGGCATTGGCGATCTTCATCGACTGCCAGACACCGTTCCAGATCGCATCGACGATCGCGACATCCATCGATTGGGCGCGGAAATAGGGCAAGAACTCGCGCAGGCCAAGCAGCGTCTCGCACGAGCTGATCGGGTGCGGGCTGTGGCCGCGGATATAGGCGAGCGCCTCGGCGTTGTAGCTGTCGATCTCGACCCAGAACATGTCGAACTCGGCGATGGCGCGAAGGATTTTGAGATAGCCCTCGGTCTTGGCGTTGAAGTTGAGGTCGAGCAGCAGATCGACATCGGGGCCGGCGCCGTCGCGGATCGCCTCCAGGTGGGTCACGAGGTTGCGCAGCACCCGCTTCTCGACATTGAGCTCGGGGTAGAACGGTACGCCGAAGCCCGGCCGCCAGCCATGCAGCGGCTTGTGGTCGTGCAGGAAGATGTTGGTCTTGAGGCCGGTGAAGCCGCGCTCCTTGACCTCGGCGCCGATTTTGCGGACGCCGTCGAGATCGGTGATCGCCGGCTTGAAGAGGTGCGGGTGGTTGATCCGCCAGGTGGCGCAATGCGACCAGTAGACCCGCACCCGGTCACGCACCTTGCCGCCGAGGAGCGTGTAGCACGGCACGCCGAGCGCCTTGGCCTTGGCGTCCAAGAGCGCGTTCTCGATCGCGCCGAGGCCTTCGGCGACGACCCCGCCCGCCGCGGGACGGGTTGCTGAATAGAGCTCGAAGAAGATGCGCTCGTGATCCATCGCATCTTGGCCGACGATTTTGGGCGTGAGGCGATCGATGACCGCGGTGATGCCGGGCGAGCCGAAGCCCTCGTCGAACTCGCTCCACCCGGTGATCCCGTCATCGGTCGACAGCTTCAGGAAGTAGTAGTTACGCCAGCCGGCATCGGCGCGCAGCACGTCGAGTCCCGTGACTTTCATCGTCGCCTCTCTCCTTCGCTTCACCGTGGAGCTTAGCAAGTTGCGCGGCCGGGTGCGCGCGATCAGACTGACGGCAACGATAGGGAGGACGGAATGAGCGTCGCCGAAGACTGGACCGCGACAGACCGCGCGGCACGGCCGCAATTCGACCTGGCGCGCACCGGGCCCGATACGCCCGGCGGCCGCTTTATGCGCCGCTTCTGGATACCGGTGCACCGCGCCGAGGATTTGCCGAAAGGCCAGGCGAGGCCGATCCGGGTGATGAGCGAGGATTTCGCGCTCTATCGCGGTGAGAGCGGCCAGGCGCAGGTCATCGATTACCGCTGCCCGCATCGCGGTGCGCAGATGCATCTCGGCTGGGTCGAGGGCGACGACATCCGCTGCGTCTATCACGGGTGGAAATTCGACTGCTCGGGCCAATGCATCGAGCAGCCGGCCGAGGAAGCCGGGTTCGCCCGCAAGGTCGCGATGCGGAGCTACCCGACCCGCGAATACATGGGCCTCATCTTCGCCTATCTCGGCGAGGGCGAGCCGCCGGCGTTTCCGCCCTATCCGATGCCGCTCGCCGAAGGGCTGATCGAGAACCAGGCGCCGCCGGTGGTGCCGTGCAACTACCTGCAGTGCTTCGAGAACAGCATGGACGAGGTGCATGTCGCGTTCGTCCACAAGATCGGCGGGTCGCATTCGGGCATCTACGATTTGCCCGAGATTGCCGTCGAGGAGACCGATTGGGGGATGATCCGCTACGGGCGGCGCGGCAATGAGGAACGCATCAGCCTCCACTACATGCCGAACTGCACGCGCGTCATCGTGCCGCCAATGGCCGGGCTCGACGGAGCCGGCGGCTGGCGCGAACTCTACCTCGCGTTCACCCCGATCGACGACGAGAACAACATGTGGTTCATCACCAACCTCGTCGGCGTCACCGGCGAGGCGGTCGCGCCGTACCGGGCGGCGCGACGGAAATACCTCGAGCGGCAAAAGGCCGCCGGGTCGTCGCTGGAGCTGGCGCAGGCGGTGATGGACGGACGCGTGCGCTTTGCCGATATCGACCACCCTGACCGGGTGCGGGTGCAGGATTTTGCTGTGCAGGCTGGCCAAGGCCGCGTCGCCGACCGCTCGAACGAACGGCTTGGCAAATCGGACACCGCGATCATTCTGTGGCGCAAGATCATGGAGCGCGAGTTCCGCGCGATCGAGGACGGCCGTCCCTTGAAGCAATGGACACCCGCCCCGGCCAAGGTGGTGCCGACGCTGGGGTTCTAGAGTGGCCAAGATCGGCCTGATCGTCGTCGATCCCGGGCATTTCCATGCCGCGCTGGCGCAGAAGGAGATGTACCCGAACGTCGCCGAGCTTGTGCATGTCTATGCCCCGGTCGGCCCCGACCTCGCCGACTATCTGACCCGGATCGCGCGGTTCAACACCCGCGCCGAGACGCCGACCAATTGGCGGCTGGAAATCCATTCCGGCCCGGATTTCCTCGACCGCATGGCGCGCGAGCGGGCCGGCGACGCCGCGATCTTCGCTGGCCGCAACAACGAGAAGATCGCCGCGATCGAGAAGGCGGTCGACACCGGCATCCATGTCCTCTCCGACAAGCCGATGATAATTCGCCGCGCCGATCTGCCGGCGCTGGCCGCGGTACTCGATACGGCGGCGGCGAAGGGTCTCGTCGTCCTCGACATGATGGGCGGGCGCGCGGAGATCACTCGTTCCTTGACGCGGCTGCTCCATACCGACTCCGACATTTTCGGCGAGCAGATTGCTGGTTCGCCGGGCGAGCCCGGGGTCGAGATGACCAGCGTTCATCATTTGATGAAGGTCGTCTCGGGCGTCCCCAACCCGCGCCCACCGTGGTATTTCGACATCAAGCAGCAGGGCGACGCGCTCGCCGATATCGGCACGCATCTGGTCGACCGGGTGCACACGACGCTATTTCCCGAACAGCCGCTCGACTACCGGCGCGATATTAAGATCGGCGCGGTCGAGCGCTGGCCGACAATGGTCGAGCTAGCGCAATTCCGTCAGGTCACCGGGGAGACGGCGTGGCCGGATTATCTCGGCGATGCGGCGGCCGGCGGTACGCTCGCCTATCAGTGCAACGCCAATCTCGGCTATGCGGTGCGCGGCATTCATGTCGGGCTCGACATGGTGTGGGAATGGCTCGAACCGCAGGGTGGCGGCGACACTCACACCGAGATTTGGCGCGGCACGAGGGCCCGCATCGAGCTGCGCCACGGGCCCGAGCACGGCTGGCGGCCGGAGCTTTTCGTTGTGCCACTCGCCGATATCGGGATGGCGTTTGAAAGGCGGATTGCCGACCTTGCCGAAACGCACGAGGGGCTCGGCCTCAAAAAGCACGGCGGCGAATGGAAGATCGTCATCCCCGACGCACTACGCATCGGCCATGACGCGCATTTCCGCGAGCTGACCAAGGGCTTCCTTGCCTATGTCGAAAACCCCAGCTCGCTGCCGTCTTGGGAGAAGCCGAACCTTATCGCGAAATATTACATCACCACCGCCGCCGAGGCGGCATCGTACTAAGGAGGGATGGATGGCCCATACCAGACGCCACATCAAGCGCGAGCGGGCGCAGTCGCGCGCCTATTCGCAGGCGGTGATCACCGAAGGCGGGCGCATCGTCTGGCTCGCCGGCCAGGTCGCCATCGAGGACGCGAACGGGAAGTCGCTGTCGGGCGATTTCGACGGGCAGGTGCGCGAGGTGTTCCGCCGGCTCAGCGAGACGCTGGAAGAAGCCGGCGGCAAGCTCGGCGACATGGTGACGATGACCGCCTTCATCACCGATGCACGCTTCGGCGACCGCTTCACCGAACTGCGCACGGAAATCTTCCGCGACAATTTCCCGGCAAGCGCGCTGATCACGATCCGGGGGCTGGCACGCCCAGAAATGCTGGTCGAGGTGCAGGGGATGGCGGTGGTGGGGTGAGGCTCAGAACGTTAAACTTCTCTCGTCTCCCCCGCGCAAGCGGGGGTCGAGGGCAACCGCTCCGTCGCTAGCCCCTGGGTTCCCGCTTTCGCGGGAATGACGATTATAAAGCTATCGCGGCTTATCCCCGGCCAAGGTCACCCGGTGCATGACCCGGCGGTAGCCGTGATAGTCGTTGAGCGGGTAGTGCTGGGCGCAACGATTGTCCCAGAGCGCCAGCGAGCCGACCTCCCAGCGGAAGCGGCAGGTGAATTCCGGCCGCGTCTGATGCGCGAACAGAAAATCGAGCAGCGGCGCGCTCTCGGCTTCGCTCATCCCGGCGAAGCGGGTGGTGTGGCCACGGTTGACGTAGAGGGCCTTGCGCCCGGTCTCGGGATGGGTGCGCACGACCGGATGCTCGGCGACGTATTCCCGGGCCGCGTCCTCGCGCGCGCCGTCCTTCAGGCGGTCCTCGCGGGTCTTGCTGACATCGGCCCTGGCCGATGAGTTGACGCCGACAAGCCCGTCGAGCAGGCGCCGCATCCCCGGCGATAAGGTCTCGTAGGCGAGATACATGTTGGAGAAGAGGGTGTCGCCGCCCTGGGGCGGCACCTCGCGCGCCAGCAGCATCGACGCCATCGGCGGGCGCTCGAGATAGGCGGTGTCCGAATGCCAGATGCCACCGAAATTGACCGTCTCATGCTCGAGCTTGATGACCGGGGTGATTTCCGGGAAGCCGTCGAGGCCTTTAAGGAACGGGTATTCGACCGGCTCGCCGATACGCCGGGCGAAGGCGACGAGCTGCACCGCGGTCAGATTCTGGTCGCGGAAGAAAATGACGAGATGGTCGAGCCATGCCCGGCGGATCGCCGCGACGGCGGGTTCGTCGAGCTTGCGCAGATCGACGCCGTGAATCTCGGCCCCGATCGCCCCGGCAATTGGACGGACGTCGAACGAGTTGGATCGCGTGCTCAAAGTCCGGCGACCTTGCGCAGTGCCGCATTGATCCGCGACTGCCAACCGGGCCCCTCCTCCTGGAAGTGAGCCACAACATCCGGATCGAGCCGAATGTTCACAGCCTTCTTCGGCGCCGCCTTCCTGGGCCGACCCACCGGTCGCGCAGCGCGAATCAGACGACCACCATCACGAATTTCCGCCCGCTCAAACCAATCACGATCGAGATGTGGAATCTCGTCGGGATCAATCCATTTGCGCTCGGTAGTACTCTTCTTCGTCGGCATGACCGTGCCTCATCGAAATAATGCGCCGCCCGTCGTCGCGGGGCGTCCAGGCAATCATCACAAACCGACCGCGAACCCATCCTGCCGTGATCTTCCGCGGCTCGCCGTAATCCCGACGGTTATCGTCGAGTGTCAGGGCTCGGCCCTCGAACATCTCCTCCGCGTCGGCGAAATCCAGGCCGCGTTCGCGAAGCGTCGCTTGCCGCTTCGCCTCGTCCCACGTGTTCATCACTTAATGTAGATACAAAAACCTCGCGGTCAAGCGCCGTCCGCACATCAATGCTTGAACCCGAACAGTTTCTGCGCGTTGTGATGCAGCACCTTGTCGGTCACCGATTTGGGCAGACCTAGCCGCTCGATATAGGCGAAGGTCTCGGTATAGGACTCGAAATCCTGCAGCACCGGGTAGTCGCTGCCGGTAACGAGATGGTCCTCGCCAAAGGCTTCGAGCGCGCAGCAGAACGCCGCCTTCGAGCCATAGCAGACCGTGTCGTAGTAGAATTTCTTGGCGGTGACCGAGGGCGCCTCGGCGAGGTTAGGGTGGTGGCGCGGGCTCTGGCCCTGCGCGTCGAGCCGGTTCAAGAGCATCGGGATCGGCCCGCCGAGATGCGGCACGATGAACTTGATGTTCGGATAGCGGTCCGGGATCTGCTTGGCGATCATGTGCAGCACGAAGCTGGCGTCCTCGAGCGAGGTGCCGACCGGCGCGGTGAATTTGTAGTCGTTGATGAACGGCGAGCAGATCCCGTTGGTCGAGGGGTGGACGAAGAGGATCGCGCCGCGCCTGTTCAATTCGGCATAGATCGGCTCGAACTCGGTCTCGGCCACCGAGCGGTCGAAGCACGAGATGTGCATGTTGACACCGACGCAGCCCAATTGGTCGAGCCCGCGTTCCATCTCCTTGAGCGCGGCGTCGATATGCGGCAGCGGCAGCATCACGTAAGAGGCGATGCGGCCGGGGTGCTTGTGGGCCAGCTCGGCGTAGCCATCATTGAGCAGGTGCAGCGCCTCCACGCATTCCTTTTCGTCCGGCAGATAGGGCGGGCGGTGCGGTGACAGCACCTGTTTCTCCACCCCGGCAGCGTCCATCAATTCCAGCCGGCCGGTGATGTCGGTCGCCGAGTCGGAGACCGGGTGCTTGGCGATGCCCTCCTTGACCTGCACGCGCGGGCCGACCCGCGGACCCCAGCGGTCGCCCATGAAGTCGCCGAATTTTTGCGGGATGTAATGGGCGTGGACATCGCAGATCATCTTGGGGTTCCTCCTAGCTGGTTACCGCCATCATCCACAACTCCGAGGCCCGATGACAGAGGCAGAAACCCGCGCGGCGAATTGGCTTGAAGCCTGGGACGCGCAGGGCGTCCATCGCACAGGCACGGAAGGCGACCGGGCCGGCGCCGACTGGCTGGCCGGCGAGGCAGCGACGCTCGGCGCCGAGGTCACGGTCGAGGAACTTTTGTTCGAGCGAGTCGACCCGATCGAGGCTTACCTCGACATTGGCGGCAAGCGCATCGAGGGCGTCCCGGTCTTCGATGCGCCGCCGACCGGTGCCGATGGAGTCCAGGGACAGCTCGGACAGGAAATCGCCGTCGCCGAGCTGTCGCCACGCGCGGTTTATTCGGGGGAATTCGAGCGCCGGCGCCGCACGCCAGGCCACCATGCGCTGGTTGTCGTGTGCGCCGGCGAGGCGCCGGGCCTGGCGCCGATCAATGCCGAGCAGTTCCGCTCCCCGTACAGCGCGCCGGCGATCCACGTGTCAAGCGAGCCGCGCGAAAGGGTACTCGACGCGGCCGAGCGGAAAACCCCGGGGCTGCTCGTTGCCCATAGCCGCCGCACGAAAGCACCGGCGGTCAACACCGTCGTGACACTCAAAGGGCGCGGTCCCGGCCGCAAGCCGCTGGTGGTGATGACGCCGCGCAGTTCGTGGTGGCAATCGACCGCCGAACGCGGCGGCGGGATCGTCTGCTGGCTCGAGTCGCTGCGCGCGCTTCTGGGAGAGCGTCCCGCGCGGGACGTGGTCTTCACCGCCAACACCGGCCACGAGCTCGGCCATCTCGGGCTCGACGATTTCGTCGCCCGGCGGCCGGGCTGGGACCAGCCAGGCGGGGCGGACTGGGTGCACTTTGGCGCCAATCTCGGCGCGGCAGGCGGTGTCTTGTCGCTGGTCTCAAACCGGCCCGACCTGCGCGCGCTCGGCCTCGGGGAACTCACCCGCACCGGCTATCCGCCCGACGACATCCCGTGGCCGGCGCAGCCGCCGAGCGGCGAGACTCGCGATATCCATCGCGCTGGTGGCCGTTACCTGACGCTCGTCGGCACCAACCGGCTGTTCCATCTGCCGCAGGACCGCTGGCCGCACGCGGTCGACGTATCGGCGGTGGCGCGGATCGCCGCCGCGGCGGCGCAGATCGCGTTAGCGCTCAGCCGCTGACGGCCATGGCAGTTCCGCCGATTACTCAGCTGGCGCCGGTGGGGTTTCCGCCCACAGCGCATGCGGCAGCGGTTTCCCGTTGGTCTCGGGCAGGAACGGCGCCGCCACCACGCCGAGAATGAAGAACAGGCCGACATAGGTCGCCGCCCATCCAAAGCCGCCAAAGTTGGCGATCAGCGTTCCAGCGATCAGCGGCCCGGCGCACGAAATGAAACGCGGCGCATTGAAGCAGAAAGCAACGGCGGTCCCACGCATGCGGGTCGGGAATAGCTCCGGCAACCAAACCGGCGCCCAGGCCCAAATCCCCAGCGTGAAGAAGCCGAAGACACCAACGAAACCGAGCAACGGGACGAGGCCCCAATTGGCACCCAGCAAATAGACGACCGGGGTCAGGACGAGGCACATCGAATACCACAGCATCGCTGTTGGCTTGCGGCCGATAGCGTCGGCGAGAAAACCGAGGCTTACGAACCCGAAGGTGCCGCACACGCTGGTGATCAGCCCGGCCCAGCCTGCCCATGCCGGCCCGGACAATCCGGCTTTGGTCGCGACTCCCGCCACATAGGTCGGGATGAATGTGCCGACGCCCCAGAAGGCAAAGGTGACCGACAGCATCATCAGGAAGGCGAAGATCAGCGGCTTGCGGACCGAGCGGTCGGCAAACAGGTCGACCACAGTGAAGCGGGTCAGCGCCGCGTCCACGCCAACGAGCGTCGCGCCGGACCGCGCTTGGGCACGTGCGGTGCGACGGCGCTCGTTGGTCTCTTCCCAGCGTTCCGATTCCGGCATGCTGCGCCGGATCCACAGCACCAGGAACGCCGGCAATACGCCGATCAGATACATCCACCGCCAAGCGTTGGGACCAGCCGTCCCCAGCCACGCTCCCAGGCTAGCAGATGTGAGCGCCAGCCACACCAGCGAGGCGACAATGCTGCCGAGCCCGGCGCCGCATTGGAGCAGCCCGCCGCCCTTGCCGCGCGCGTGATCGGGCCATAGCTCGGAGACGATCGACGCACCGGTCGCCCACTCCGACCCGATCGCCACCCCGACCAAAAACCGCAGCACGGCGAACGACACCCAATCCCAGGCGAAGGCGCTCAAGCCGGTGGTCAGGGAGTAGGCGAGGATCGCCAGCATCATTGTTCGCTTGCGACCGATATAATCGGCGACGATGCCGCCGAGCACCCCGCCGGTCGCCCAACCGAACACGGTCGTCGCCAGGACATAGCCGGCATATTGCGGAATTTGCGCGTACTGGGTCGCGTCAAGCAATTGGTGCAGCGCGAAGCCGACGGTCAGGAACAAGGCGTAAATCTCGAAACCGTCGAAGGCCCAGCCGAGGTTCGAGGCAAACAGTACCCCCCATTGCTCGCGGCCCAGCGAGCGATACCACGGCGATGACGCGGCCATAGCTCTGTCGGTCATAGCAGCCTCCATGTTCAACCTGCTCGGCCTTTACCCACGCTGCGGGCTGGCCTTCCGCATAGTTGTCGCAACTTTACGATAAAGAAGACGCCGAAAGCTATCGGTGAAGTAACCTCGGAGTTGCGCCCCCGGGCCGCAATCGTCTGGGGCTCAGCCGCGGTTGAACACCGGCGTCACGGCGCGGGCGAACCAGCGCAGCCGCTCAGTGAATTCGGCCTCGGGTCGCGGCTAGATCGTTGCCCCCTCTCGAAGTCCCCGCTAGCCTTGGCGCAACGCCGGACCGTCGATAACCGGCGCCCCTCAGCGCGGAGTGAGTGATGCCCGAACAGAACTGGTCACTACGCGGCGAGTACATGGAAAGCTGCAACTGCGACTACCTTTGCCCGTGCATCTACACGAACCCGCAGGCCCCGGTGACCTACGACCACTGCACCGCGCTGATGGTGTTTCGGATCGACGAAGGCCGGTCCGGCGCGACGCGGCTCGACGGCCTGAAGTTCGCGCTGGTGATCCGCTCCGGCAAGGTGATGGCGGACGGCAACTGGGTCTTCGCGGCGGTTGTCGATGCGGCCGCGGACCCCGCGCAGCGGCTGGCACTGACCGCCATCGCCAGCGGCGAGGCTGGCGGTCCGCCCGGGGTGATCCGGCAAAACCTGGTCAGCGACTTCCGCGGCGTCGAAATCAAGCCGATCGAATTCACGATGACCGGGTTGACCCGACGGGCCGCGATTCCGGACGTGGCGTCGTTCGAGATCGAGGGCGTCGCCTCGCGCAACCGCAGCAGTGAACCTTACTACATCGACAACACCGGGCACCCGGCCAGCCGGCGCCTCGCCCTAGCGCGGTCGCGCGAAACCCACCTGCATGGTTTCGGCCTCGACCTGGACCTAGCGGGTCAGGGCAACAACGGACATTTTGCCCCGTTTTCCTGGGCCGCCTGAGCCGGTAGCGACGTCGCAGGTTCCGACCGGCGCCCTTATCCCCGGTTGAACGCGGGCATCACGTCGCGGGCGAACCAGCGCAGCTGCTCGATGAACTCGGCCGGCGGCAGGCCCTCCGCCCAATGGACCATGAAATCCTCGAGACCGGGATAGCGAGCCTCGATCGACTTGATCCCGTCGATCACCTCATCGGGACGGCCGCAGAACCACGCCTTCTGTTTCACGCCTTCGCTCAGGCTGGGGATCGTCGCCGGCGCTCCGGGGCTACCCCAAGTACGGCCGTGCTCGTCGGCGTAGCGCACGAAGCCGAACGGTGCGAACCATTTGTAGCGCTCGTCATGCGCCGGCTCGAGTCGGCGGATCGCCTCTTCCTGGCTGTCGGCGAGGTAGATGCCGGCGCCCCACACCATGTCCTTGCCGACCGGGCCCGGCCGCCCGTGCTTGAGGCAAGCCTGGTGGAAGGCCTGGACGACGTCGTCCAAAATCTTTTCGCCGTTGAGCGTCACCACCGCCTTGAGGCCCTTTTGCGCCATCAGATCGATGGTGCGGCCGCTGGCAATCGGCATGAAGATCTCGACCGGCAAATGCTTCGGCCGCGGCACACAGGTGATCTCTTTGAGATCGTAGCCGCGATAGGGCACGGGCGGCGGCGCGTCGAAATACTTGCCCTTGTGACGAAACGACCCCTCGTTAAAGCATTTGAGCAGGAGGTCGAGCCCTTCCTCGAAGATCGCGCGGTTGGCCTCGGCGTCGAGCAGCGGGCCACCCAGCGTCTCGACCTCGCGGGTGTGATAGCCCCGCCCGACCCCCATCACCACCCGCCCGTCGGTGACGATGTCGGCCATCGCATAATCTTCGGCGAGGCGGATCGGGTGCCACATCGGCAGAATGTTAAAGCCGCAGCCGAATTTGAGCCGCTTGGTCTGCGTCGCCAGCCACAGCCCCCACTGGATTAGATTGGGGATGCACTCGTAGCCCTCGCGCTGGAAATGATGCTCGGCCGCCCACAGGCAGTAATAGCCGAGCTCGTCCATCACCTGGGCGACCCGCCTGGAGGTGTCGAACACCTCCATCAAGCGCTCGTTCGAATAGCGCCGGTCGTTTGCCGGCGTGCCGTTGAGCCCGATATTGTCGAGCTCGATCTGGCCGACATACAGTGCATGGAACCGCTTGATCATCGCCCTCACCCGCGCTCATCGCTCCGCGGCCAGCATAATCCCCGCTCCGGCCGCCGCAAAGCTAAGGAGAAACCTCAATGCAGCTTGGCGCCTCGCTCCCGGTCGGCGATATCGGCACCGGACCCGCGGTCATCCGCGATTACGCGCAGGCCGCGGAAGGGCTAGGCTTCTCCTATCTGCTCGCGCCCGACCATGTGCTCGGCGCCAACCCTGAGGCCGATCACCAGGGCGCGCGGGTCGGCACCACAGCGGCCGCGTATCACGATCCGTTCGTGCTGTTCGCCTTCCTTGCCGGCTGCACCAAGGCCATCGGCTTCGCCTCGGGCGTCCTGATCCTGGCGCAGCGCCAGGCGGCGCTGGTCGCCAAGCAGGCGGCGAGCCTCGATGTGCTGTGCGGCGGTAATGGCCGCTTCCGGCTCGGCATCGGGGTGGGCTGGAACGAGGTCGAGTTCACCGGGCTTGGGATGGATTTCCACACCCGCGGCAAGCGCTCGGCGGATCAGGTGCGGGTGATGCAGGCGCTGTGGGCCGAACCGCACGTCAAATACCAAAGCGAGTTCCACCATCTCGACGACGCCGGGATCAACCCGCGTCCGGCTTCCGGCCGGGTGCCGATCTGGTATGGCGGGCATGCCGAGGCGACTTTCCGCCGCGCCGCGCGCTATGGCGACGGGTTCATGCCGTTGGCCTATCCGATGGGCGACGCGGCACTGGCGGCGTTCGACAAATTGCGCGGGTTGTTGCGCGAAAACGGCCGTGACCCGGCGAATTTCGGCATCGAGGTCTGGGTGTCGCCGGGCACCGGCAACGCGGACGATTGGCGCAAGGAGATCGCGTTCTGGAAGAACGCCGGCGTCACCCACGCCACCGTCCACACCACCTATGCCAGCCCCAATCACAAGCGCATCGTCGGCAAGACCGCCGCCGAGCACCTTGCTGCGATCAATAGCTACAAGAAGGCGGTCGAAGATTTGATCTAGCCGCTATACTGCCGCCATCAGTTTCCGGAGGAATGCCATGCCGACCACGCTTGCCGATGCCCGTCACGAACTGCGCATCGAGGATGTCGAATATCAGCGCCAGGGCGGCAAGGCGATGCTGGCGCGGCTCTACCGGCCGAGCGGCACCGGCCCATTCCCGGCGGCCCTGCAAGTGCATGGCGGGGCCTGGGTCCACAAGGACCGCATCGACAACGATTTCATGGCAAAAGCGCTGGCGGAGAGCGGCATCCTCGTCGCCTCGATCGATTTCCGCATGCCGCCCGATGGCGGCTATCCCGCGTCGCTGCAGGACATCAATCTCGGCATCCGCTGGCTGAAGGCGCGTGCCCGGCTCTATGGCAGCCGGCCGGATTGGGTCGGCAGCTTTGGCACGTCGAGCGGCGGGCACCAGGTGCTGCTCGCAGCGATGCGACCCGACGACCCGCGCTACGCCGCGCTGCCGCTCCCCGAGGCGCCGGAGATCGACGCGCGCCAGGGCTGGGTCATCTCCGGCTGGGGCGTGCTCGACCCGCTGCTGCGCTACCACCTCGCCAAGAAGGCGGGTAACACCGAGCTGATGGAGAACCACCACGCGTTCTGGGGCACCGAGGCGGTGATGAGCGAGGGCAGTCCGCCGGCGATCCTCGACCGCGGCGAGAAGGTGCATCTGCCGCCGGCGCTGCTGTTCGGCGGCGATGCCGACGAGTGGGTGCCGGTCGAGGTGACCAAACGTCTCGTCGATGGCTGGAAGAAGAAGGGCGGCGAGATCGAGGTCGAGTTCTATAAGGGCGCCAATCACGGCTTTATGACCGGCAAGCCCGACGCGCCTTACGCCGCCCGCGCGCTCGACCGCATGAAGGCGTTCATCCGCAAGCATACGGCTTAGGTTCACACCACCCCGGCGACGGCCGGGGCCCACTCTTCAACGTCTCGAGCAGCGGACAAGTGGGTCCCGGCCTTCGCCGGGATGGAACGGCGGGAGGAAGCCATGAAAGAAAACCGGGTCAAGCGCATCCTCTCCGAAGGCGGGCTGGCGCTTGGCACCCATGTCGGCGGCATCGCCGACCCGCAAATCGTCGAGATCATCGGATTGGCCGGGTTCGACGCCGCGTTCATCGACATGGAGCACACCAGCTTCGATCTGCGCGACATCCAGCTGATGGTGATGGCCGCCGAGCGGGCCGGCATCACCCCGATCGTGCGCACCCCCGGCTTCGACCCCGCCTTCATCCTGCGGCTTCTCGACATGGGGGTGCAGGGCATCCAGGTGCCCCATGTCTCAACCGCCGAGACCGCGCGCGAGGCGGTGAAGGCGGTGCGATATCCGCCGCAGGGCGAACGCGGCATGGCGGCGGCGAGCCGCGCCGCCGACTACGGCAAGACCCGGCTGCTCGACCACATGGCGGCGTCGAACAAGGAGATCACCCTCGCCTGCATGATCGAGGATGTGGAGGCGGTCGAAAATATCGACCAGATCGCCGCGGTCGAAGGCGTCGACCTGCTCGCGGTTGGGCCGTCCGATTTGTCGCGCTCCTTAGGCGTCAGCGGACATCCCGATCATCCGAAACTCGTCGAAGCGATCGACCGGGTGCGCGACGCGGTGCGCAAGAGCAATAGCGGCGTGCGGCTGGCGCTGCCGCTCGCGCACGCCGCCTATCCGCGCAACGCCGCGCAGCTGCGCGATCTCGGCGCCGGTTACACCAATTGCGCGCCGACCCCCGAGGTGCGCCTGCTCAAATCGCTGCAAGACCAAGCCGCCGAGGCGCGCAAGCTGCTCGGCTGATCCATTCCCCCACCAGTCAGGAACTCCTACCAATGCCCGATGCCAAGCTCGTTGCCGAACTCGCGCCGACCGGCGTCCTGCGCGCCGCGATTAACATGGGCAATTTCCTTCTCGTCACCGGCAAGGCGCCGAACGGCGACCCGACCGGCGTGTCGCCCGACATGGCGCTAGCGATCGGCGCGCGGCTTGGCGTCCCGGTAAAATTCATCCCCTATGCTCGCCCCGGCGAAATCGCCGACGACGCGGAGAAGGGGCTGTGGGACATCGGCAATATCGGCGCCGAGCCGCAGCGCGCCGCGGTGATCAGTTTCACCGCTGCCTATGCCGAGATCGAGGCGACCTACCTGGTGCCGGCAGGCTCCCCGATCAAGGCGATCGCCGAGGTCGACCAGCCCGGCAAGAAATGCGCGGTCACCGCCCGCAGCGCCTATGGCCTGTGGCTCGAAAACAATTACAGACGAGGCGAATTGGTGCAGTTCGACACCGCCGACGCGGCGCTCAAGGCGTTCGACGGCAGGGGGTTCGACGCCTATGCCGGGCTGCGGCCGGGCCTCATCGACGTGGCCAAGGCGCGCCCCGGCTCGCGCATCCTCGACGGCCAGTTCACCGCGGTGCAGCAGGCGGTCGGCACCCCAAAGAAGAACACGGCCGGGTTCGCCTTTCTCAAGGCGTTTGTCGAGGAAGCCAAGAAATCCGGCATGGTCGCCAGCTTTATCGAGCGCCAGGGGACGGTCGGCCGGTTGTCGGTGGCGCCGCCGGCGTAAACCGCCGCCATCAATTTGTCATCCACCGGTTGTAGAAGCGCCACGCAGGAGCGGCTACATCCGGTAAGAACGATGATGCTGGCAGATTGGGCGGCCGGGTTTTGCATCTTTGCCACGTGTACCCAAGTCGCCAGCACCGGGATCGCGGCCTGGCGGTGCCGGGCCCGCACCAGTCACTTGCCGCCGCCGGACAATGCGCCGCCGGTGACGATCGTGCGGCCGGTCTGCGGGGTCGACAATTTCGAGCGCGAGACGCTGGGATCGAGCTTCGGGCTCGATTACCCTGATTACCGGATCATCTATTGCGCCGCGCACGCCGACGACCCCGCCGCCGGGCTGGTGCGCGAGCTGATCGCGGCGCATCCGGACGAACCCGCGACGCTGCTGATCGGCGACGACCGAGCCGGTCCCAACCCCAAGCTCAACAACACGATCAAGGGCTTCGACGCCGCGCGCACCGACTGGATCATCATGGCGGACAGCAACGTCATGATGCCGCGCGACTATATCCAGCGCCTGCTCGCCCGGTGGGGAGCCAATACCGGTGTCGTCGTCTCAGTGCCGATCGGGGCGCGGCCGGGGAATTTCTGGGCCGAGCTCGAATGCGCCTTTCTCAGCACGTTCCAGGCGCGCTGGGAGTACGTCGCCGACACGTTTGGATTGGGCTTCGCACAGGGCAAGAACATGCTGTTCCGGCGCGACATCCTCGACGCCGGCGGCGGCATCCGTGCGCTGGGCGAGGAGGTCGCCGAGGATGCGGCAACGACCAAGATGGTGCGCGCGCAAGGCCGCAAGGCGCGGGTGATGGACAGCCCGTTCACGCAGCCGCTGGGGCCGCGCAGCGCCAGCCAGGTGTGGGGCCGGCAGGTGCGATGGGCGCGGCTGCGGCGGCTCACCTTCCCCGCGATGTTCGCGCCGGAAATCCTCACCGGCTCCTTCCTGCCGCTGCTCTCCGGGCTCTATTTCGCCGCGGCCGAGGGGCTGAACCTGGCCTTGGTCGCCGGGCTGCTGTTGGCGATCTGGTGCGGCGCCGAAGCCATGATGGCGCGCTGCGCCGGCTGGCATTTCTCGTGGCGGATGCCGTTGGCGATCCTGATCCGCGACCTGCTGCTGCCGGTGATGTGGGTCGATGCCTGGCTCAACAGCGAAATCGTCTGGCGCGGCAGCCAAGTGAGCGAGCCGAGGGCGCGAACCGCACGGCTGCGCGAGCTCGCCGCCGAATCTCCCGCTTATGCTTTCGCCCGCAGGCTCACCAGCCGCCGTCGACTCCGATCGCTTGGCCGGTGACGAACCCGGCCTCGTCGGAAGCGAGGTAGGCGATCATCGAGGCGATCTCGTCGGGCTCGCCGAAACGGCCGAGTGGGATATCCTTCGACCGTTCACGAAATCCGCGCTCCAAATCGTCGCCGTATTCGCGGCGGTTGGTGCTGATCGCCCGCGAGGTGCGGATCGGGCCGGGGCAGACCGCGTTGACGGTGATGCCAAACGGCGCCAGGTCTAGGGCCAGCGACTTGGTAAAGCCGACGATCGCCGCCTTCGACGCGGCGTAGGTGGCGCGCCGCTTGCCGGGGCGAAACGCGGCCTTTGACGAGACGCTGACGATGCGCCCCCACTTCGCCTTGCGCATCGCCGGCACCGCGGCGCGCGACATCAGGAACGCGCCCTTGGCGTTGACCCCCATGGTCAAATCCCAGGCGTCGACCGGCACGTTTTCGATCTCGTTGCGGTCGGCGCCCTGCGGCGCGCCGGCATTGTTGACGAGGACGTCGAGCCGCCCGTAGCGCGCCAGTACCTCGGCGACCATGCGATTGGCGTCGGCCTCTTGGCTGACATCGCCCAGCACCGAAGAGGCGGTGCCGCCCGATTTGGTGATGACCTCGACCAGACTGTCGACGCCGCCCCAGTTGGTGTCGATGTCCTGCGGCGCGTTGAATTCGTTGGCGACGCCCGCGGGCCGGACGTCGGAAACGACGACGGTCAATCCCTTCGCCGCCAGGGCGCGCGCTGTCGAATTGCCGATGCCGATGGGCTTGCCGCAGCCGGTGACGAGGGCAACGCGTGAGGTGTGGGGCATGGGGGTGTCCTCCCTGAAATTCTTAGTCTCTCCCCGCCCCCGGGGCGGAGAGGCTAGGTGAGGTGGGGGATTCCAGAGGCGTCCGAGTACGCCCACCTCACCCTCCCAGCGCCGCGGGTCAAGCCCGCGGGCTTGCGGCTCACGCCGCGATGGGCCCCTCCCTCTCCCCCCAATAGGCGGAGAGGGAATTTCTCAAACCGGCCGCGTGCCCTTGAGCTGGGTGCGGTGCATGAGGCGGCGGGTCGCGGGGTCGAAGGCGTCGCGGCGGTGCATCGCGCAGCGATTATCCCACCAGACCAGGTCGCC
>DATNJF010000113.1:0-2113 GCA_035604035.1 Allostellaceae bacterium
CCGCCTCACGCCGGGCCATCGCCTGCAGCTCGAAGTTCAGGTCATGCGAAAAATATTTGTGCAGGAACCGCCGATAGATTCTCTGCGAGATCGGCCGCTTCCGTGGTTCTGAACGCCCGGTTCTAAACATGGCTCGGAACCAGGTCGCGATCTCGAGTCGGCTCCGACTCCGCGACCCGCTGCCATAGCAACCGGGCCGCCTTCTCTGCCGCGTCGACGGATAGCGAATCCATCAGTGTGTCGGTCGTCCTGTGATCAAAGCCCAGACCGAACATTGTCTCGGGTGGATCGGCGGTGCGAACCACAGCGGTATGCGGGCCCCAGGGCGCGTACTGGTCGATCGGGCTCGGTCCGAAGAGGCCGAGCGTCGGCACACCGCTTGCTGCCGCGATGTGCATCAGCCCGGTATCGTTGCCAATGAAGAGCGCCGCGCGCCGCAGGACCGCGGACGCCGTCAGCAGATCGGTGCGGCCGATCAGATCGATAACCCTGTCTGGTGGAATCGCCGCGAGCAGCGGCTCTGCCTGGGACCTTTCGTGAGCGGCGGCCATAATCGCGACCCGAGCGCCCGACAACACCCCGTCGGGCCGGGTGAGGCGCTGGGCCAGCTCGGCGAACCGCTCGGCGCGCCACTGCTTCCCCCGCCAATTCGATGCCGGCCCGATGGCCAGCACCGGTCCTCCCGACGGAACCAGCGTTTCGGCCGCGCGCTCGTGCGACGGCGCGCGCCACAGGCGCGGGCTCGGCGGCGGATCGAGATCAAACAAGCGGGCCAGCTGGCGCACGCGGTTCTCGTGCTTGTCGCCCTTTGCCATGACCCGCCGTTCGCGGGCGCGCAACAGCCATGCCAGGGTCGAGCCGCGCAGGTCGACAACCAAATCCCACCGCCGCCCGACAATTGCACGGTAAAGCCCCAGCCAATGCAATGCGAAGCGCTGCTTGCTAACGACAATGAGGCGTTTGAGCCGTGGCACCGCCTCAAATAGCGGTGCCGCCACTGGACCAGCGGCAATCGTCAGTCGCGCCGCCGGGTAACGCTCGATCAGGTAGCCGAGAAGCCCTGTAGAGAGAACGGCGTCGCCGATACGCGTCGCGGTCACGAAGAGGATATCCATCACGCCGGTCTATAGCGCGATGCGCCTCGGCTTGCCAAGCAAGCGGCAGAACTCTACCTGTTCGGTGACAGGCGGGATTGGCCGAGATTCAGGCGATGACGCAAACCCAATTCGTGATGCTGGAAGACCGCGGGGTTCTGGCCGTCGCTGGACCGGACCGCGCCAGCTTTCTGCAAGGGTTGGTGTCGAACGACACTGCGCGCGTCAGTGGCGAGCGCGCGGTCTACGCGGCGCTGCTGACCCCGCAGGGTAAATATCTGCATGATTTTTTTATGGTCGAGTACGGCGAGGCGATCTGGCTCGACGCCGAAGCCGCGCGCCTTGGCGATTTGAAACGCCGGCTGTCGGTCTATCGCCTGCGTGCGAGGGTAACGCTCGACGAGCGCCCCGATCTCGCCGTGGCCGTTGCGTTTGGTGGCGCGGTGCTCGGATTGCCAGATGATCCCGGCGCAGCGTGTGCGCTCGATGGTGGGGTAGCTTTCGTCGACCCGCGTCTACCGGCGCTCGGCGCCCGGGCGATCCTACCGCGCGAGCAGGTTCGCCAGGCACTGACCGCGACCGGCGCGACCGATGCGGACTTTGCGGAATACGACCGCCTGCGCCTTTCGCTTGGTATTCCCGACGGCAGCCGCGACATGGTGCTCGACAAGTCGATTCTACTAGAATCTGGGTTCGACGAGCTGAACGGTATCGACTGGGACAAGGGCTGCTATATCGGCCAGGAGCTGACGGCGCGCACCAAATACCGAGGCCTCAGCAAGAAGCGACTCTTCCCCGTTCGAATTGACGGTCCTGCCCCCGAGCCAGGCGTGATCGTCACCCTCGACGGGCACGAGGCCGGCGAGATGCGCTCGAGCCGCGACGGTATCGGATTGGCGCTATTGCGGCTGGAAGCAGTGGAGCGTGGAGAGACGCTCGCGGTCGGAGAGACCGGCATCGTCCCGATCACGCCCGACTGGATGCGACTTCCAGAAGATTAGGCGGTCGAGCTTATCGCA
>DATNJF010000114.1:0-17308 GCA_035604035.1 Allostellaceae bacterium
GTTTCCGTAGGCGGTGCGCTCGGCGCGGCGGCGGGTGCCTATCTCGGGCCAATCATCGGCTGGCGCGGCCTGTTTCTGATCGGCCTCTTACCGGCGCTGCTGACGCTGATGATCCGCGCCTGGGTGCCGGAGTCGCCGCGCTGGCTCATTCGCCGCGGCCGGCACGAGGAGGCCCGCCGCTCGATCGCCTGGGCCTTGCAGATCGACCCGAACGAGATCGAATTGCCGGCCGATCTCCCAGAAATGCAGCACACGCCGTGGCGCGAACTCTTCAGATACCCGCGCAGCGTGGCCCTCGTCTGCCTGACCGGGCTGTCGCAAACGAGCGGCGTGGGGCTGGCGCTGTGGGCGCCGACGCTGCTGCTGTTGTTGTTGCACACGACCCCGGCCGAAGCGTCGTTTCTAATGATCTGGGTCGCCCTCAGCGCCTTTGTCGGACGCGTGTTCTGCACCTTCCTACCTGATCTGATGGGTCGCCGCGCGGCCGGCATTTTCGCGTGCCTAGGCGGGGTGGTGACATTGATCGTTGCTGGATATCTTGCCGATGTTTTCATCGGCAGCGTTTCGGTCTTTTGGCTGATGCTGATGGCACACTCGTTCTTCGGCGGCGGCTCGTACACGATAATCGCGCCGTACATGGCCGAGGTGTGGCCCGCCGGGCTGCGCGCGAGCGGCATGGGCCTGGGCTATGGGGTGGGCAATCTCGGCAAGATCATCAGCCCGCTCGGGCTAGCGCTGATCGTTGGTGGCACCGATTTCATCAAGCCCGCTGCGAGTGTCGGCGCCATCATCCCGGCGATGTATTTCCTGGCATTCTGGGCCGCTTTGGCGGCGGCGGCCTTCCTTGTGCTGGGCATCGAGACCAAGGGCCGCACGATCGAGGAGATCGACGCATCGCTCGCCCGTCCAGCGAGGGTCAAGGTGCGAGCATAGGCCCTAGTACGGCCGGTCGCCCTTGATCTGGGTGCGGTGCATGACGCGCCGCGCGGCCGGATCGAACGCGTCGCGCCGATGCATGACGCTGCGATTGTCCCAGAGGATCAGATCGCCCACCCGCCATTGCTGGTACCAGGTGAATTCGTCCTTTGTCGCGTGCGCCCATAGGGCATCGAGCAGCGCCTCGCTGTCGGCGAGGGAGAGGCCGGGGATATAGGCGTTGCGGCGGCGGCCGAGGAACAGCGCCTTGCGGTCGGTCGCCGGGTGGGTGCGGACAATCGGATGGTCGGCGCCGACGGTCTGCGACGCGTCGGGTGCATCGACATAACCGCGGCGCAGCTCGCCGGCGCTATTGCGGCTGGCGTCGTGGCGGCAGAATTTGCCCTCGACCTGGCGGCGTAGCTCGGCGGGCAGTGTCTCTAGCGCCAGGTACATGTTGCAAAAGCCGGTGTCGCCGCCCGATTGCGGCACCTCGAGCGAATAAAGCGCCGAGGCCATCGGCGGCTCGGCGATATAGGACATATCGGTGTGCCAGATCGCCTCGTACGCTCCCAATTGACCGATCGCGACGCCGTTCTCGATGACGTTCGAGATCACCATCACGTATTGCTTTTCGTCCGCACCAGCCATCTTGACGTCGGCCGCAGCGACCGGGGCCCAGTCAAGCGGGCCGAATTGCCGGCTGAAACGCATCAGATCGTCGTCCGACAGCGACTGGCCGCGGAAGCGCAGCACCAGATGCTCGCCCCAGGCCTGCTTGATGGCCGCCATGGTTTCCGGCGACAGCGGCCCGGCAAGATCGACGCCCTCGATATCGGCGCCGAGCGCCGCTCCGGTCGGCCGCACCCATATCGCTTGCTTCTCGATCACCGACGCCATCGGCATCCTCCCGCGCCTCACTTCGCGGAATGTGCCGCGTCGCACGGCGATAGGCAAATGCGATGTCACCGGCGCAGGCGCGGCGGCATCATCGTGTTCAGCACCTCATCGCGGCGGACGAAGTGATGAAACAGCGCCGCCGCGGCATGCAGGCCGATCAAGGTCAGCAGCACATAGCCCAGAAAACTGTGGATGTTGCCCAGCTGCTCCCCTAGCGGCCGGTCGCAGGCGATCAACGCGGGGATCTCGACAAGGAAGAACAGCTTCGCGCGAAGCCCGTAGGCGTTCGTGTACAACAGGCCGACCAACGGTTGAGCCAGCAGCAGTAGGTAAATCAGGCCCTCGATGGTGCGCGCCGCCAGCTTCTGCACCGCCGGCATATCGACGGGCAGGTCGGGGATGCCCACCCGCCATCGCCAGGCGAGGCGAAAGACGGTCAGCGCCGCCACGGTCAGTCCGAGCGAGCGATGAACCTGAACGACCGGCCCGACGTAATGCCCAACCACGGCTGGATCGGCGGCCCAGACCGCGGCAAAGGCGGCGGCCACCAGCGCCAACGTCGTCCAATGGACGGTGCGCATGACCCGATCGTAACTGCTCAGCGAAACCTCATGCGTGTTCATCCGCACCTCCGCTTCGTTGCTGCAATGATCGGCGTCCGCCGATCATTATTCACGAACCCGGCATTGATCGCGCCCGATGCCACCGTTAGGTTGCCGGCAACCGCCTGAAGGAGATCGGCTATGCCCGACGATATCCGCAGACCTATGGTCGACAAATCGCACATGCCGAGCCGACATGTGACCGTCGGGCCGGAGCGCGCGCCGCACCGCGCCTTCCTCTATTCGATGGGGCTCTCCGAAGAGCAGATCAACCAGCCGCTGGTCGGCGTCGCCACCACCTGGAACGAGGCGGCGCCGTGCAATATCGCACTGTCCCGCCAGGCCCAGGCGGTCAAGAAAGGCGTTGCCGCCGCGCGCGGAACCCCGCGCGAGTTCACCACGATCACCGTTACCGACGGGATCGCGATGGGCCATGCGGGGATGAAGGCATCGCTGATCAGCCGCGAGATCATCGCCGACTCGGTGGAGCTGACGATGCGCGGCCATTGCTACGATGCGCTGGTCGGCCTCGCCGGCTGCGACAAGTCGCTGCCCGGCATGATGATGGCGATGGTCCGCCTCAACGTACCGTCGGTGTTCATGTATGGCGGCTCGATCATGCCGGGGCGCTTCCGCGGCCACGACGTGACGATCGGCGATGTCTACGAATGGGTCGGCAAACACAGCATCCATGACGCCACCGACGAGGATCTGCACGAGCTGGAGTGCGTCGCCTGCCCGTCGTCCGGCTCTTGCGGCGGGCTCTTCACCGCCAACACGATGGCCTGCGTCTCCGAAGCGATCGGGCTGGCCCTGCCTGGTTCAGCTGGCGCGCCAGCGCCGTACGATTCGCGTGACGCCTATGCCGAAGCCTCGGGCCAGGCGGTGATGGAGCTGCTGCGGCTCAATCTGCGGCCGCGCGACATCGTGACCCTCAAATCGCTGGAGAACGCGGCGACCGTGGTTGCCGCGGCCGGCGGCTCGACCAATTCCGGGCTGCATCTGCCGGCGATCGCCCACGAATGCGGGATCGATTTCGACCTGCACGAAGTCGGCAAGATTTTCGCGCGCACGCCGTATATCGGCAATCTGAAGCCGGGCGGCGAATACGTGATGAAGGATCTGTACGACATCGGCGGGGTGCCGGTGCTGATGAAGGCGCTCTTGGACGGCGGCTACCTGCACGGCGACTGCATCACCGTTACCGGCAAGACCATCGCCGAAAACCTGAAAGACGTCGTTTTCCCCAGCGGGCAGAATGTGATCCGACCGACCTCGAACCCGTTTTCGCCGACCGGCGGGGTGGTGGTGCTCAAGGGCAACCTCGCGCCGCAAGGGGCGATCGTGAAGGTCGCGGGCATGGAGCGGCTGAAGTTCACCGGCCCGGCCCTCTGCTTCGATTGCGAGGAGGATGCCTTCGCGGCGGTGTCGAACCGCACCTACAAGGAAGGCGATGTCATCATCATCCGCTACGAGGGGCCGAAAGGCGGGCCGGGCATGCGCGAGATGTTGTCGACCACCGGCGCGCTGGTCGGCCAGGGGATGGGCGAGAAGGTGGCGCTGATCACCGACGGGCGCTTCTCCGGCGCCTCGCACGGCTTCTGCATCGGCCATGTCGGACCGGAAGCAGCGGTCGGCGGGCCGATCGGGTTGCTCAAGGACGGCGACTCGATCACGATCGATGCAGTCACCGGCACGATCGATGTCGCTCTAAGCGACACCGAGCTGGCCACTCGCCGCGCCGCGTGGACGCCGCGCCGTACCGACTACCAGTCGGGCAGCTTGTGGAAGTATGCGCAAACCGTCGGCGATGCCGAGCAAGGCGCGGTTACCCATCCCGGTGGCAAGGCCGAGACGCATGTTTACGCGGATATCTAAGAAGCGCCCGGCGTAGCGCCGCGGCGTGAGCACCTACCTCTGGGTCGCGCTCGGCGGCGCGCTCGGTAGCGTCGCGCGGTATTGGATGACCAATGCCGTCGCCGCGCTGACCGGCCCACGCTTCCCGTGGGGCACGATCGCGATCAACGTCATCGGCTCGTTCATCATCGGCTTTGCGGCGTTCCTGACCACGCCTGTCGGCCGGGTGCCGATTTCGTTCGACATTCGCGCCTTCATCCTGGTCGGGATCTGCGGCGGCTACACGACATTCTCGGCGTTTAGCCTACAAACTCTTGAGCTGATGCGGTCCGGGCACTGGTTCGAAGCCGGAGCTAATATCCTGCTTTCGGTCGTCGCGTGCCTAGTCGCGGCCTGGGCGGGTTATGTACTCGGCACGTTGCTCGGAGCATCGCCGGCGCAGGAATAGCCCTCGTCTTATTACGGGAACGCCGGCATCACCTCGCGGGCGAACATGCGCAGGTGCTCGCGCGAGCCGGCGAAGTCGATCACCATGATGTACTCGACGCCGCCTTCCTGCTGCCGCTTGATGCGGCGGATGATCTCGTCCGGGCGGCCGATCAGGGCGTCGCGCTCGGTGACCTCGTCCATCTCGGCGCGCGACATCATTTTGCGCGGCCGTCCCAAAATCGGCGACTCACCGGTGGGCGACAGCGACAATTGCTGGACCTGAGCCATGAACTTGGCGCGCAGTTCACGCGCTGCCTCTCGCTCACTGTCGTTCATCGCGATATGCAGCGCGCGTGTCAGACCGACCATCGACGAATCGTAGACACGGCCCTGCGCCTCGACCTCACGGCGATAAATCGAGACGCCTTCGGCCACGGTCTCCGGGCCGCCGCCCTGGCCGAGCAGCAGATTGTAGCCCTGCTGCGCGGCGTAGCGGATCGAGTTGGGACTCGCCGCGCCGATCCAGAACGGCGGGTGCGGCTTTTGCACCGGCGCCGGCTCAACGACGACATCCTCGTAATGCCAATACTTGCCGTGATGCGAGAACCGGCCCTCGCTGGTCCAGGCTTTGCGCAGAAAGGCGATGGTTTCCTGATAGCGCTCCTCGGCCTCCTGCATCGGGATGCAAAAGCCGTGGAACTCGCCCCAGCGATAGCCCTTGCCGATGCCGAAATCGAAGCGACCGTTGGAGAGCAGGTCAAGGGTTGCCGCCTGCTCGGCCAAGAGCGCCGGGTTGTGCCAGGGCAGCACCAAGACCGCTGTGCCAAGCCGCAACGTCGAGGTCTTGGCCGCGAGATAGGTGAGGAAATTGATCGTCGCCGATACCTGGCCGAACCCGGTGAAATGGTGCTCGACCAGAAACACACTGTGGAAGCCGAGCTGCTCGGCCTCACAGATGTAATCGATGTAGTCGGTATAGATGCGGCTATCGCTCGCCTGCTCGCCGGCATCGGTGCGCGCACCACCGAATAACCCAAACCTCATCCTCGCCCTCCGATTTTGGGGCGATGATGAACTGATGCAGGCGACGACCACAAGCCTCCCTCTCCCCCCCATTGAGCGGAGAGGGGACGGACGGGGCCGCGCTACTCGGCGGCTTCCATCAGCGGCGGCTGCTCCAAATAACCCTTAGCGAGGCGCATGCCGATCTCGCGCATCATTTTCTTGTCCGCCGCCTCGCTCGCCGCGGGCGGCACGCGCACCACCGTGTTGTTGCAATAGGTCGGAATCAGCGCGCCGTCGCGGAAGACGCCGGCGGGGTCCTTTCCAGCCTTGACCGCCCGGATGCCCCGCCGGATCTGGTTGCGCTGTATCGAGACGCCGCGATCCGTCTCGCTGAGATGTTCCATACCGTGGATCGCGATCGGCCGCTGCGACACCTGGGCCTCGTAGTCGCCGGGGCGCCGCTGACCTTCTTCGTACGAGTCCGCCGCGACCTGACCTGGCAGCATGATGTCGCGGTCGGCCCACCACGCCGGCGTCTCACCCTCGGTCTCGCTGACATGGCGCAATTCGATGAACATCGTACTGGTGTCATCGACCGGCACGATCCAGCGGCTCATCATCGGGCCGCTGAAGGCGCGCTCCTCGCGGCCGGTTTCCCAGATCGGCGCAACCTGCTGCAGATTGGGCTGCACGGCCTCGACCATGCGCGTCCAGACATTGTCGCCGACCCGCCGGGTCGCGACATAAATCATGCCGATCGGGGTCTCGACAAAATCGAGCTCCGGCAGGACACCGAATTCCTCGGTGAACATCGCGCCGCTGACGATCGTGTGGAGGAACGCGGTGTGCGTCGCGTCCATCGTGTTCTCTTGGATCTGCAGCCAATTGCACGGATAGAAATATTTGCGGCCGGGGATCACACGAAAGCCGGGCCGCACGAAACTGTCGTAGGCCGGGAAGGCGGGCATTGCCTCCGGCGGGCCGAGATAGGTGAAGACCAGGCCGTGCGCCTCGTGCACCGGGTAGGCGCCATGGAACAGGCGTTCCTTCAAGGTGCTGTCGGCCGGCTCGCCGGGGGTTTCGAGGATCGTCCCGTCGCAGCCGAACAGCCAGCCGTGATAGCAGCAGCGGATGCCCTTCTCGCCGACCAAGCCGAATTCGAGCGAGGTGCCGCGATGCGGGCAATGCAGCTCGAGGAGGCCAGCCTCGCCGCTGCCGTCGCGAAACGCGACGAGTTCTTCGCCGAGGATTTTGATCCTGAGCGGCAGGTCCTTTAGCTCGTCTGAAAAGCACACCGGTTGCCAGAAGCGGCGCATGTATTCGCCGCCCGGCGTGTCCGGGCCGACATGGGTCAGCTCAGTGTCTTCCTGAGGGACGTGCCGGTGGTGATACCCACCGTAGCGTGACTTTAAGAACGGAGCCCTGGTCGCCATGGCAAGCCTCCTGTTCACGATGGTTCAGCCGACCGGCTGCAAATCATCCGCTCGCAATTCTGTTGCCACGATCATGAACCCGCCGGGCGGCGGATCGCAAGACCGGCGTCGCGCTATTACTGAAAGCGCGGCTTCACTTCCTGGCATAGG
This sequence comes from Allostellaceae bacterium, assembly GCA_035604035.1. Taxonomy (GTDB): domain Bacteria; phylum Pseudomonadota; class Alphaproteobacteria; order ATCC43930; family CGMCC-115725; genus DATARH01. The sequence goes on from DATNJF010000114.1 coordinate 7,292, forward strand.
AGGCGCAGCGCATTGACCACCCGTTCGTGGGGGATAATGCCGCCGCAATTCAGTTCGGCGAGGATGCCGTCAAAGCCGATGCGGTCCTGCAATTCCTTGAGCCGGCTCGCGACCGTCTCCGGCGAGCCGACGATGACGTTGTCGCGGATCGCGTCCTCGTAGGTCAGGTTCTTGAGGTGCTCGGCGCGGTCGATGAAGTTTTGCCGGCCCGAGCGGCGCGCCGACTCGGCGATCAGCTCGTATTGCAGCCGGTAGAAATGCTCGACGCTCGCGCGGGCTTCGTCGCGCGCCTGGCTGTCGGTCTCGGCGATATACATCGGCCCAGCGACAAAGACCTGGCCCCTCCCCTGACGGCCCGCCTGCTTCCAACCGGCCTGATAGCTTGCCACCTGGCCTTTGACCTCGCTCCAGGTGGAATGCCGGGTGCTGGCGAAGACCGGGTAGCCGAGCCCGCCGATCGCTGGAAAGGTGTCCGGCGTGCTGGCGGCGATGCGGATCGGCGGCATCTTGTTGTTGTAGGGGTGCGGCGAGCAGGCGACATCGCGAAAGCTGTGGTACTTGCCGTCATAGGAAAACTGCGGCTGGCTCCAGGCCTGCTTGACGATGTCGAGGATCTCGGTGAAGCGCTCGCGGCTCTCGTCATAGGGCACCTGGTAGGCATCGTAGGTGCTGACGACGCCGCTACGTCCAACCCCGAAGATCAGCCGGCCTTTGCTGACCTGATCGACCGTGGCCGCTTCCTCGGCGAGGCGCAGCGGATGGCACAGCGGCAGCACCTGCACGGCGATGCCGATCTTCATGCGGCTGGTGCGCGCGGCGATCGCGCTGGCGATGGCGAGCGGCGCCGAGAGATAGGTGCGCTCCGGCGCGAAATGGATTTCGGCCAGCCACATCACGTCGAGGCCCCAGCGCTCGGCGCTGTCGATCTGTTCCATCGCCTCGTCGAACATTTCCGTCTCGCCGCGCCCCGGCACCGACGGGACCTCGTGGAACATGCCGAATTCCATGCGCTCCCCTCACCTTCGTCACTGCGAGCGGAGCGAAGCAATCTCGTCCCGCCCACCCTCTATGGCACGAGATTGCTTCGTCGCTACGTTTCTCGCAATGACGGCGTAATTCAAATCCCCAGCCGCGACAGGTGCGCCTCCGGGTAGCGTTGGCCGCTTGCGGCGCCAGGCGCGAAGACGTGGCCGAGCGCGTCCTCGGTGTCGGCCGAAAGCTTGATGCCCACGGCCGCAGCGTTCTGTTCGAGATAATGGATGTGGCTGGTGCCGGCGATCGGGACAACGAAGTCGCCGCGCGACAGGAGCCAGGCGAGGCAAAGCTGCGCCGGGGTGCAGTTCTCCGCCGCGGCGTGGGCTTTCAACTCCTCGACGAGCTGAAGGTTGCGCGCGAGATTATCGCCCTGAAAGCGCGGCATGCGGCGGCGCGCATCGCCCTCGCGCAGTGTGTCGAGCGTCGTCACATTGCCGGTGAGGAAGCCGCGGCCCAGCGGGCTGTAGGTGACAAAGCCGATGCCGAGCTCGCGGCAGACCGGCAGCACCTCGGCCTCGACATCGCGGCTCCACAGCGAATATTCGATCTGCACCGCCGCCATCGGATGCACCGCGTGAGCGCGGCGGATCGTCGCCGCGCCGGCCTCGCAGATGCCGAGATGGCGGACCTTGCCGGCGGCGACCAGCTCCGCCATCGCGCCGACCGTGTCCTCGATCGGCACGTCCGCGTCGACGCGGTGAATGTAGTAGAGGTCGATTACGTCGGTCTTGAGCCGCGCGAGGCTCTTGTCGCAGCACTCCTTGACGTATTCCGGCCGTCCGTCGGCAAAGCGCGGGCCGCCCTGCAGCTGCACATTGCCGAACTTGCTGGCGATGACATAGTCGCGGCGATGGCCGGCGACCGCCTCGGCGATCAGCTCCTCGTTGCGGCCAGCGCCGTAGGCGTCGGAGCTGTCGAGGAAATCGACGCCGAGCGCGCGCGCCCGGCGTATCGTGGCGATGGCGCCGGCGCGGTCGGGCGCGTCGTAGAACGGGGTCATCGTCGCGCAGCCGAGCCCGACTGCGCCCACCTCAAGACCGCCGAGCTTGCGCCGCTGCATCCCTCACCTCTTTCGGTTGCCGGTCCGCACAGTATGATCGGCCCAACGCCCTGCCAATAACCCTGGCCAACACCGGAGAGAACGCCATGCCGCGCTATCAGCTACAAGACGAAGCTAAGCTTAATCCTGAGCAGCGCCGCATTTGGAACGATTGCAAGGCAGGGCCGCGCGGCTCGGTGCCGCCGCCGGTGCATGTCTGGTTGAAGAGCCCTGGTCTCGCCGATTTCGCGCACCGGCTCGGCGCGCATGTCCGCTTCGGCACGCCATTCACCCCGAAGCAGACGGAGATCGCGATCCTGGTGACGGCACGGTACTGGACCGCGCAGTTCGAATGGACGGCACATGTCCGGCTCGGGCTACAGGCCGGGCTGACGCAAGAACAGATCGACGCGATCGCCGAGCGCCAGACGCCGAAATTCGACGACCCGGACGACCAGCTCGTCTACGAATTCGCCCATTCCTATTACCAGAACCACCGGGTCGACGACGCGACCTACGAGCGGGTGCAAAAGCGCTGGGGCGACAAGGGCGTCGTCGATCTCGCCGGCCTCATCGGCTACTACTCGTTCGTCTCGGTGACGCTCAACGTCTTCGAGGTGCCGACCCCGCCGGGCGCGAAATCGCTGGAGAAGTAGCCGCTACTCTCCTCTGCCCTCGGCGGCGCAGCGGCACTGGTCGACCTGGTGCAGCTCGACCATGTTGCCGCTGGGGTCGTTGACGAAGACCTGCTCGGCCTCGGGACCGTTGATGCCGGTCATCGACCAGTATTTGACCCCGAGCCGGTCGAGCTCCGCCTTGGTCGCCTGGATATCGGCGACCGCCAGCGCGACATGCGGGATGGTCGGGTCCTGGCCCGGCCCTTTGGCCAGCGGCGAGGGCTGGGCGCCGGCGATCAAATGAATTTGCCCTCCGCCGCCGACATTGATCCAGAACCCCGGCACGCCGGGGATGGTGGGCCGCCCTGGATCGGCGCCGAGACCGAGCACGTCCTTGTAGAAATTCTGCACCGCGGCGAGCTGCTTCGGGTCCGCGTCGATGCGGGTCGCGTGATGGTGGATGCCGAGAACCTGGATCGCCATGTGTGCCTCCTACTCCACCTCGCCGTGCGGCAGCGGCTTTGACAGCATCTCGGTAATCCGCTCGCGCATCGCGCGCTGGTCGAAGGTGCGCAGCAGGTTGATGCGGTTGCGGTTCGGGTCGCCGCCGTGCCAGTACTCGTAGATATCCTGGCGCAACCCGTACGACGACGCGGCGAGGTCATGCGCGAGGCGGAAGAGGCGCGCCTTGTATTCGACGTCGACCCCCTTGCCGCGCATGTATTTATCGAGATAAGGGCGGACATCGGGGCTAGCGAGGTCGTTCTCGCTCGGCTGCATGATGATCCCCGAGGCGCAAATCTCCCGCAGCAGCTCGACCATGCGGCCGGAGACCTGGGCGAACCAGATGTGCATCGCGCGGCCGGGGCCGAGCGTCCACTGGCCGCTTGGGGTTGGGCCCGCCTTGTGCTCGATGCCCTCCATCGCGTGGCGCCAGATTTCGCAATAGGTCGCCATCTCGCCGAGCTTGGCGGCGACCTCGCGGAACTCGATGACGCCGATCGCCTCGGCGACCATCGTCGCCACCGCGAGGATCAGCTTCATGCGCACCTCGACCCGGCAGAGATTGGCCCAGCCGAGGAAATTGAACGGAACACTGTGCCCAGCCGCGCCGAGCGTCTTCAGCATCGGGGTCGGGTCGTAGAGCATGAAGAGCCGATCCCACGGCACCAGCACGCGGTCGAAGAACAGCATGCAGTCCTGCTCGTCGAGCATCTGCAGCGGGTGGCCCCACGAGCCGAACCAGCGCGACACCGGCTCACGGGCGAGGATTTTGAGGCCCGGCGCATCGTTAGGAATGGCGAAGGCGAGGACACAACGCGGGTCGTTGCGCTGGGCGAAAGTCGCCGATAGCGCGACATAGACCTCGTGGCTATGTGGCGCGGCGGTCGAGAGCTGCTTGCCGCCGGTGATGATGACGCCTTCGCTGGTCTCCTCGACGACGTGCAGGACGACCTCCGTGTCCTCGGCGATCTTGCGTTGCTCGTTCTGGGTCTGCTGGCTGCGATCGACTTGCGGGTCGCCGAGGGCGTGGGTCAGGAACAAATCGTTGTCGCGGCAATATTCATAATATTTCTGCAGGTTCTCGCCGAAATCGCACTTCTTGTGCTTGACTGAGCTGTAATCCTCCTTGAGGTGCAGGGCAGACAGGATATAGGGCGCGAGGATATCGGGGCTGCGGCCGAGCTGGCCCCAGGAAAGCTCGTTCCACAGCTCGCTGTTGCGGCGTTTTTTCTTAAGGTCCTCGGCCGAACGCGGAAACAGCCACGACACCGATATGCGGTTGCCGCTGGCGGGATCGACGCAGGTCATCTCGTCGCGGTATTGCGGGCTGTTCTGCAAATCATAAATGCGCGCCAGCTCGCCGACCATGTCCTTGAAGGCGGGGTGGGTGGTGACGTCGGCGACGCGCTTGCCGTCGATCCACACCCCGCGCCCGTCCTTGAGGCTGGCGATATAGCGCCCGCCGGTCATCGGCCCCGGCGCTGAAGAGCTAACTCCCTTTGGCGGCCCGGTCATCCGCGCGGCCGGTGCTGCAGCCATCGGCACATCTCCCGCAATTCGACGCGCGATTGTTCGCTGTTTCCGGGCGAATTGGCAATTCGGCTATAGAGTGCGGCCATGCGCCTTGAAGATTTCGACTTCGACTTGCCGCGCGAACTGATCGCCGACCACCCGGCGGAGCCGCGCGACGCCGCGCGCCTGCTGGCCGTGCCGGCGGCGGGCGGGTTCGAGGATCGGCAGATCGCGGACCTGCCCGATTTGCTCCGGCCGGGCGACCTGCTGGTCTCGAACGACACCAAGGTGATCCCGGCCCGGCTCGTCGGCACGCGCGGCGCGGCGACGGTCGAGATCACCTTGGCGCACGATCTCGGCGGCGGGGCCTGGCAGGTCTTTGCACGGGGCGCACGGCGACTGCACCCGGGGGACCGCATCGCCTTCGCCGATAGTTTCGCCGCCACGGTGATGGCGAAAGAGCCGGATGGGGCGGTTGTGCTGCGCTTCGACCTAGAGGGCGAGGCGTTCGCTGCCGCGCTGAAGCGGTATGGCGCGATGCCGCTGCCACCCTATATCAAGCGTCCGCGCGGCGGTGACCCAGCCGACCGCGAGCATTACCAAACGATGTTCGCCCGTGCCCCCGGCGCGGTCGCAGCGCCGACCGCCGGGCTGCATTTCACCCCGGCGCTGATCGCCCGGCTCGCCGCGCGGGGAATCGAGCTGGCGACCGTGACCCTGCATGTCGGACCGGGGACGTTCCTCTCGGTCAAGACCGACGACCCGCGCGAACATCGGATGCACGGGGAATGGGGCGTGATCACCGCCGAGACAGCCGAGCGCATCCGTGCTGCCAAGGTGCGCGGCGGGCGCATCGTCGCGGTGGGGTCGACCAGCCTGCGCCTGTTGGAAAGCGCTGCCGCAGAAACCGGCGAGGTGCAGGCTTTTGCGGGCGAGACGCAGCTGTTCATCCTGCCAGGCTACCGGTTCAAGGTGATCAACCTGCTGCTGACCAACTTCCACCTGCCGCGTTCGACCCTGTTCATGCTGGTCGCGGCGCTGGCCGGGCTCGACCGGATGAAGGCCGCTTATGCTCATGCCATCAAGGAGAGTTACCGGTTCTTCTCCTATGGCGATGCGTGCCTAATCGAACCGCGCAAATGACGGTTGGCTTTGAGGTTCTCGCCCGAGATGGCGCTGCGCGCGCCGGGCGGCTCACGACCGCGCATGGCGTCGTCGAGACGCCAGCCTTCATGCCGGTCGGCACCGCGGCGACGGTCAAGGCGATGACCCCGGATGGGGTTGCTGCGACAGGCGCGAGGCTTATCCTCGGCAACACCTATCATTTGATGCTGCGGCCGGGTGCCGAGCGGATTGCCGCGCTCGGCGGGCTGCATCGCTTCATGAACTGGCCGCGCGCGATCCTCACCGATAGCGGCGGGTTTCAGGTGATGTCGCTGGCGGCGCTGCGGACGATCAGCGAGGAGGGCGTCGCCTTCCGCTCGCACCTCGACGGCAGCAAGCATTTGCTGACCCCGGAGAAGTCTATCAATATCCAACGTCTGCTTGGCGCCGATATCACGATGGCTTTCGACGAATGCACCCCCTACCCGGCCGAGCAGGGGGCGGTCGAGACCTCGATGGAATTGTCGATGCGCTGGGCCAAGCGCTCGCGCGCCGCTTTTGTCGAGCGAGCGGGCCATGGAATCTTTGGCATCGTCCAGGGTGGCGTGCATACCGATTTGCGCCAACGATCAGCCAAGTGGCTGACCGGAATCGGGTTCGATGGCTATGCGATCGGCGGGCTGGCGATCGGCGAAGGCCAAGCGACGACCTTTGCGGTGGTCGAGGCGACCGTACCGTTCCTGCCCGATGACCGACCGCGCTACCTAATGGGGGTCGGCAAGCCAGCCGACCTGGTCGGCGCGGTCAAACGCGGGATCGACATGTTCGATTGCGTGCTGCCGACTCGCTCCGGTCGTACCGCGCAGGCCTTTACCCGCGCCGGGACGCTCAACTTGCGCAACGCTCGGCACGCTGACGATGCCGCGCCGCTCGATGCCGAATGCCGGTGTCCGGCTTGCAACGGCTTCAGCCGCGCCTATCTGCATCATCTTGTCAAAGCGGGCGAAATTCTTGCGGCGATGCTGCTGACGACCCACAATTTGACCTATTACTTCGATCTGATGGCGGCGATGCGGGAGGCGATAATGCGCGGCCGAGTGGCGGAATTCGAGGCGCCGCGATGAGCCGGTCTCAGCGCCCCACTGATCTCACCCAACTTGGCCGGCCGACGCGGCTGCCCGCTTCGCCCGACAAGGCCAAGCTCGAATGCGTGCCGAACCCGCATCCCGGATTGGTCTACGCTGTGCGCTTCACCTGCCCAGAATTCACCGCCTTGTGCCCGCTAACCGGTCAACCCGACTTCGCCCATCTCGTGGTCGATTATGTACCAAAAGATGAACTAATTGAGAGTAAGTCATTAAAATTGTTTCTCGGTTCATTTCGTAATCACGGGGCGTTCCACGAGGATTGCACGCTCATGATCGCCCGTCGGCTGATCGACGCGATGAGACCTCGCTGGCTGCGAATTGGCGGCTATTGGTATCCGCGCGGCGGCATCCCGATCGACGTCTTCTATCAGACCGGTGATCCGCCCGCCGGACTGTTTCTTCCCGATCATGGGGTCGCTCCCTATCGGGGACGCGGCTGACGCAATGAGCAGCCAAATCCGCGAGGCCATTCGCAACGAAGCGTTGGCGCGCGGGTTCGATGCGGTCGGGTTCGCTGAAACAGCCTTCGCCGATCAGACCCGCGCCGACCTCGCCGAATTCCTGGCCCGTGGCTACCACGGCGAAATGGGCTGGCTCGCGGCGAATTCCGCGCGGCGAAGTGACCCGAATGTTCTGTGGACCGAGGCGCGAACGATCGTCGTGCTCGGAATGAATTATGCGGACGTCATTTCCAATATCGATATTAATTCTGGAAACATTTCAGTCTACGCGCGAGGCCGCGATTATCACGAAACGCTCAAGAGCCGATTGAAGTCGCTGGCAGGCTGGATCGCTCGGCGATGGCCGGGCGATTTGAAGGTCTTTGTCGATACCGCCCCGGTGATGGAAAAACCGCTGGCGCAGCAGGCGGGAATCGGTTGGCAGGGAAAGCACACCAATCTCGTGTCCCGCGAATTCGGCTCCTGGCTGTTCCTCGGTGAAATCTACCTAAGCCTCGCGCTCGAGCCGGACGCCCCGGAGGAGGATCACTGCGGGACTTGCAGAAACTGTCTCGACGCCTGCCCGACCCAGGCATTCCCGGCGCCCTATCAGCTCGATGCGCGGCGCTGCATCTCTTACCTCACGATCGAGCACAAGAGCATGATCGCGCCCGAGCTGCGGCCGCTGATCGGCAACCGCATCTATGGCTGCGACGATTGCCTGGCGGTGTGCCCGTGGAACAAATACGCGCGCGCCACCACCGAACCGGATTTTCTGCCGCGAGCGGAGTTAACCGGGCCGCGCCTTGCCGGGCTGGCGCGGGTTGACGATGCTGCTTTCCGGCGGATGTTCGCTGGCACTTCCATCAAACGCATCGGCCGCGACCGCTTTGTACGAAATGTTCTGATCGCGATAGGCAACAGCGGCGACCCGGATTTGATCGGTTCAGCACACGCTGGCCTCGATGATGCGTCGCCGTTGGTGCGCGCCGCGGCGGTGTGGGCCCTTTCGCGGTTGGATGGACCGAGTGCTGCCTGCGAGCGGGAGATGCGAGCTTCGAGCGAAACCGATACGCTCGTGAGCGAGGAATGGACGCGGTTAGACGGCAGCGTTTAGCGCTGGGCCCGACGGCGTTTTGAGTTTGGCGCCTTCAATCTCGATATTGATTTCCAGTGACGAGATGTCGCCCGAATTGGCGAGAGTCACCCGGATCATATCATCGCTCATCTCGACATAGCGGCCGACAACGGCGAGCAATTCCTTCTGCAACATCGGCAGGAAATCGGGTGCGTTGCGGCCGGCCCGCTCGTGCGCGAGCACGATCTTCAGCCGCTCCTTAGCGATCGAGGCGCTGCTGTGGCGCGGCTGGAACAGCGAGCGGAAAAAGCCTGCCATCACGCCCTGCCAAAGATCGCCTTGAAGAAACTGCGCCGCTCCGGCTGGACAAAACGCATCTCGCGCTGCTCGCCAAGAAAGCGCGCCACCGCATCGACGTAGGCCCGGCCGGCCGGGCTGTTCTCATCGAACACTACCGGCGTGCCGGTGTTCGACGCGCGCAATACCGACTCCGATTCCGGAATCACGCCGAGAAGCGGAATGGAAAGGATTTCCTTCACATCTTCGACTGCAAGCATCTCGCCCTTGGCCACACGCGCCGGATCGTAGCGGGTGAGCAGCAGGTGAACGTCAACCGGCGGCTCATTGCGCTCCGCGCGACGCGAGCGCGAGGCAAGGATACCGATGATCCGGTCGCTGTCGCGCACCGAGGAGACTTCCGGGTTGGTCACGATGATGGCGCTGTCAGCGAAATAGAGCGCGGTGATCGCGCCGTGCTCGATCCCCGCCGGGCTGTCGCAAATGATGTATTCGAACTGCTGCTTCAGCTCTTCCATCACCCGCTCGACGCCCTCGCGCTTGAGCGCGTTCTTGTCGCGAGTCTGCGAGGTCGGGAAGATGAAAAGGTTGTCGTGCCGTTTGTCCTTGATCAGCGCCTGATTGAGGTTGGCGTCCCCGTTGATGACGTTGATGAAGTCGAAGACGACCCGACGCTCGCAGCCCATCACCAGATCGAGGTTTCTGAGCCCGACATCGAAATCGATGACGACCGTCTTGTGGCCGCGCAGCGCCAATCCCGCCGCGAATGCCGCCGACGTGGTCGTCTTGCCGACACCACCCTTCCCCGACGTGATTACGATTACCTTCGCCAAACCGGCCTCCCCTCCGGCCTTGGCCGGCCCGATCGGTGCATCTTTTTTAAGATCGGTTTCCGCCGCCATCGCGCCAATGATGAGCGTCAATTCCGCGTAATGGTCAACTGGTCATCGACGAGCGCAATCTGCACCGGAAAACTCCGCGTATCCGGCGGCAATTGCTCGCTGACGAGATAGCGCCCGGCGATGCTGATCAGCTCGGCCTCGAGGCGGGTGCAAAAGATTCGTGCCGCTTCGTCGCCAGCGGCCCCGGCTAGCGCGCGGCCACGAAGAGCGCCGTAGACATGGATGTTGCCGTCGGCGACAAGCTCGGCGCCGGGACTAACCGCGGCGGTGACGATGAGATCGCTGCCGCGCGCGTAGACCTGAGTCCCGGAACGCACCGGCTCGGTGACGAGCCGCGCCTT
>DATNJF010000115.1:0-16458 GCA_035604035.1 Allostellaceae bacterium
CAAACCGAGTTTCCGCCGAAGCCGGTTCGGCTGGCCTGGCCTCGGCTTGCGCCATCGCTCGCCGCGCAATTACCCGGCCCCGACGATGGTCGGTTTCGCCCGCTAGAAAAGGATTGCCCTCTACCGTTTCTTAAGCTCTCCAGCCGAAAATTCGGCTGTCATGAGCATCGCCGTAGACACCGCCGGAAAACGAATTCTCGTTCAGCCGGGACGCAACGCATTTCCCGATATGACCTCGTATATTAGCGAGCATTTCGGGTTCGATTTGCTGCAGCTGAGCGACTACGAAATCCACCGCGCGCAGAGCAAATGGGCGCATTTGCGCGGCCTCATCCGGCAATCCTTCGACTTAATCTGCTCGCTCGGCAGGCTCAAGCGCTGCCGCGTCGTCATCGCCATCGGCCCGATCTCCTATTTGATCAAGCTGCTGAAGCGCCTCCGCCTGATCCGCTACGAGAAATCCTTTTGCCTCGGTTGGCACGTCCGCTCGCCGCGCTGGTTCCCGGTGTTCCGCGCGCTGAGCAAGCTCGATACCGGCGGCGACCATTACATCGTCTTCAGCGAGTGGGAGATCGGCCTCTATCAAGCCAATCTCGGTATCGACGCCGAGCGCATGCATTTCCTCCCCTACGGCGATTGGTCCGGCTCGGATGCTCCGGCCGATCCGGCAGCGCCCAGTTCCGGTGATGGCGAGTACTACTTCGCCGGCGGCTACAGCAATCGCGACTACCCCGCGCTGATCGCCGCCTTCCGCAACCTTCCGGCACAACTCCTCATCGTTTGTTCGGCGCTCAACAAGGAATTGGACGCGCTCGACATTCCACCGAACGTCACGATCCTGCGCGACCTACCGGGCGATCAGTTCGACACCTACGTCCGCGACGCCAAGGCCTGCATCATCCCGTTGAAGCACGATACCGGCGCCTCTGGCCAGAGCGTGATGCTGCGCCTGATGCGCAACCGAAAGGCCATCGTCGCCACCGATTTCGGCAGCGTTCGCGGCTACATTGTCGATGGCCAATCCGGCCTGCTCATCAAGGACATCGAGCACGATCTGCCCGCTGTGATCGACCGCATCGAACGCGATCCCAAGGCCGCCGCGGCGATGGGCGAGGCCGCTTACGAGCGCTATTGCCGGTATTTCTCTCTGGCGGCAGGCGGCGAGGCGCTCGGCCGCATTCTCGAGCCGGCGATCGCGGAATGACCGCCGCCACCGTGGCTAGCACCCTAGTGGCAGCTCTCGGCGATCTTGCGGGTAGCGGCCGATTTCGGCAGCTGGAAATCGTCGACGAAGACCACGAACCCCGCTCCGGTCTGCGGGTTCTTCACCGTGGCTCGGCCGGCCCGATTGAAGTCGCCGGTCAGCGTATCGCCATTGGCAATGACGCCGCCCGACAGAAGTTCGAGGATCGCGTACCCCTGCGGCGTGTTGACAAAGATTTTGTTGCCGCAACCGTCCGCGCGCTCGACCTGGCCGCTGGTGAGGTTGTAGGCGGTTTGCGACCGGCAGCTCGCGGCGATGCGCACCGTGATCGCGGATTTGTCGAGCCCCCGCTCGTCGACGCTGGCGGTGAAGTGCCGTCCCGATTTGCTTTCGTAAAACGAGCCGAAGCCGATCCGGTTGATGTCGCCGACGACCGTATCACCGTCAGCAACCGTGTCTTGCTGAGAGGCGATCAAGACCGAATAGCTGTTTTCGAACCCGACGAAAATCTTGTCACCGCAACCCTTAGCGCGCAGCACCGTGCCGTCGGCGAGGGCCGGCCCGGTCAGAACAAGAAACACACCGACGATGAGAGCGGGATTTATCGGCATCGCGGCACCAAGCTGTCACCCGTGCGCGTCAGGCGCAATGCCGTCGCGGCGGCCGCAGGGGCGGACGAGGCCGGGCGATGAACCGCGCCGCCCGTTTCGCCGAGCGCGGCGCGACCTTCCTGTTTCTCGTCATTTTCGCCGGCATCATGTGGCCGCCCGACACTTATTTCACCGGCGAGTCGCTAACCCCGCAGGGCGCGTCGAATATATGGGATTTCATGGAATTCGCGCTGCTGCTGCCGTTCCTGGGGCTCGGCTTCCTCGCCTGCCGGCGCGACCTGCCACGTCTTGCGGTCTGGGCCTGGCCGGTGCTGGCGCTGGCGGTTTTCGCCTTTCTCAGCGCTTTCTGGTCGGACGACCCGGCTCTGGTGGTTCGCCGCGCCGGTACGGTGACGGCGACGACGCTGTTCGGCGTCTATCTGGCCGCGCGCGGTGATTTCAGCGAGCTCGTAGCGAGCTTGGTCAAGGTCTATGCGATTGCGGCGATCGCTTCGTTCATCGCGATCGCGCTGTTGCCGCAGGCGGCGACGGTGACGGGCGACTACTACACCCATGCCTGGCGCGGCGCGTTCACCGACAAGAACGAGCTCGGCATGGCCTGCGCCGAGGCGATCATCCTCTCGGTCTACGCCTATCGCCGCCGCTACGGCCCGCGCTGGCTCGCTGGGCTAACCGTCGCCGCCTTTCTCGTGCTGCTTTACGGCTCGCAATCGAAGACTCCGATCGTGGTGATGCTCGCGGCGCTCTATGCCGCGTTCCTGGTGCTGGCCTTGCGCCGGCGCAGCGGCGCGGGCCTCGTCGTCGGCTATGTGTTGCTGATACTTGGCCTGGCCGGAGGAGCGTTGTTGGCGGTCGGCTGGCAGGACGTGCTGGCCGCGCTCGGCCGCGACCCGACCTTTACCAACCGCACCCGCATCTGGCAGCTCGCGCTCGAATACATCGCGCGTCGGCCATGGTTCGGCTACGGCTATGGCGGGTTCTGGCGCGCCGACAGCGCCGATGCGAACATTTTCTGGGCCGCGCTCGGCTTCAAGACGCCGCACGCGCATAATAGCTGGCTGGAGTTGGCGCTCGGCGTCGGCATCGTCGGGGCGGCGATTGCTGCCGTCGCCTGGCTCGCCGCAGTTTACCGCACGCTGCGCGTCGCGACATCTCCGCACGCCGAGCACGTCGCCTTTTGCCTAGCGCTGCTCACCGGAAGCTTCTTCGAGAATTTGAGCGAGTTCGAGTTCTTCCGGCCGGGCCGGCTGATGTTCGCCCTTTTCGTCGCGGTACTCACTTATCTTGGCCGTGAATTAGCGTTATTCCGAGCCAGCCGCGCCGACGCGCGGCGGCCGGCGCCTGCGGCCGCTCGCACCATCGCCTACGCGGCAGCCCGCTTTTCGCCGGTGCGATGAGCCTGTTGGAACAGCTCCGCCCGCCGGGTTTGCCACGCACCGGTATTCGATCCGCATTTCGCGACGGTTTCCGGCTGCGAGCGCGAGCGGTTCGGTTTTGGCGCTGGCGAGTGGATCGCCGTCTGGTGGCGCAACAGGGAGACCAAGTAGTCACCAGTGCCGCCAGGGCGAGTATTATTTGCATTCGTGTCACGCCGTTGAATCTAACAACGCCGTAAATTAACCATAAATCTTGCCCGAATGATCATACTGAAAAGATCGTTAAAATTCACGGTCAAGAGACCGGACGACTTGACGTTTTTTGATCAAGATTTTATAAATTTCCTTCGGATTGCGATGCAGAACGAAAGAAAGCATCGCATCCGCCCGGCACACGCAGGGTGTCGTGCAAAGAAACGAGGGGAGTGGGAATGGCCGGCGCTTTTTCCGATTCAGGGAGCGAAGGTTTCACGACGAAGACGCCCGAACTGGCGATGCTGGGTTCGCCGCGCTGGGCGACGGTGACGCCGAGCACACGTCTCGCGACGCGGCTGGGTAATCTGCTTCGGCGCGCCGCGGTGCGCTCGAGTACCGCGTGTCGAAACCGGCGAGCACGCCTATTCCTCGACCGCTTCCGGCCGTCAGCCACCGACGAGATCATCGATCTCGGCGGCGGGAAGGGCGGCTATCTGGCCGGAATCCTGCCTTACCGCGGCAATGTCACGATTGCCGATATCGACCCGGCGGTGCTGAAGATCGCCGCGGACACCTACGGCTTCAACACGGTTTGCCTCGACGGCTCGGCAACCTTCCCGATCGCCGATCGGGAATACGATGTGGTGTTCTGCTCGTCGGTTATCGAGCACATCACCGGCCCGCGCGAGATCATCTTCGATATTCTCGACAGCAAGCAATTCGCCGTATCGGCTCGCGAGGCGCAGGCCAATTTCGCCGCCGAGATCCGGCGGATCGGCAAGCGCTATTTCGTGCAGACGCCGTACAAATACTTCCCGGTGGAGCCGCACAGCTTCCTGCCGTTCTTCATCGTTTGGCTGCCGCGCCGCTGGCAAATCAAGCTGCTCGCCTTTACCGGCCGGCATTGGATCAAGCAGGTCCAGGCCGATTTCCGGCTGCTGACGATCAAGCAGATGCGCGAGCTGTTCCCCGACGCGGAAATCCTGCTCGAACGCTATTGCGGCCTCGTCAAATCGATCGTCGCGATCAAGGCGTAGCCGGCGGGTTTACCGCTTCCCCGGCGCCTCGGCGTGCAGCACCGAGGCGGCGCGATGGGGCGCGTTGCGCAGCGCTTCGACCATCGCCCAATAGACCGGCTTCGGGCGATCATCGGCATCGAACGGCAGCGGCCGCGGGCGTAGCCCGTCGGGCCGCTTGGTCCGAGGATCGCCGACCGAGATGATCCAGCTCATGCGGTCGCTGACGCCCCAGGTGATCACCGCGCTGACCGCCCGATTGGCGAGGGCCACGTCGAGATAGCGGCGGTAAACGGAGGCGACCGCTGCATCGCGCGCGGCGATATCGGTGGGCGCGCCGTTGTCGACGCAATCGAGCTCGGTCAGCATGATTTGCAGCCCGCGCGAGGCGATGTCGTCGAGAAAGCGGCTAAAGGCTTTTTCGTCGAAATGCTGCATATCCTCGTAGAACAGATGGCTCTGCAGCCCGATCGCGTCGAGCGGCACCCCGCGCTTCTTGAACCCGTCGATCAGCTCGAACATCACCCGCCGTTTCTCGAGCTGGTCCGGCTTCTCCATCTCGATGTCGAACTCGTTGTAGACGAGCAGCGCCTTGGGGTCGTTGGCGCGTGCCGTGCGATAGGCGATGTCGAGATAGTCGGGCCCGATCCTGTCGAGAAAGACATGCGGCCGCAGCTTATCCGGGCGCGGGGAGGCCATGAGGATCGCCTCGTTGACCACGTCCCAGGATTGCACCCGCCCGGCGAAGTGGCGGCAGGTCTCGGCGACATGCGTCTCCAGCGCATCGACCGCGGTCTTGCGGTCGGGCAGCGCCGCATACCAGGAAGGCGCCCGCTCGCCATAGACGAGCGTGTGGCCACGAAACTTCATGCCGTTGGCGGTCGCCCAATCGTAATCGGCGTCGACCCCGGTAAAGTCGTGGCGGTCGGGTGTCGGCTGGAGATGGTCCCAGTCCATCCGGCCGTCCACCATAAGGCCGCATTCGCGCGCGCAGACGGCCTCGTAATCGGCCTCCTCCTTCAATTCCCAGGGGTCGATGTAGCTGCCGTAGAGGAGCCCGCTCTTGGCGGCGATATTGCGCAGCCCAGGCGTCGCTTGCGCCGGGTCGGTCGCGGCGAAGGCCGATCGGCAGGCGGCGGATGCTGCGGCAGCCAGCAGAATTCGGCGGCGGGTCATCATTACCATGCGGTCCTCACGTGCGGTCGGGCTGGGGCCGCGCGACACCCGCCTGGCGGCGCGCCTGCTGGCGTTCGACGGTGATCCGGGTGGCCTCATCGAAGCGCTCGGCCATGCTGTCCATGCGCAGCGCCTCGCCTGCCTCCAGCGCCCCTTGCGAGAGCCGCGCCTGCCATTCCGGCGAGTCGGCGAACCGCGCCAGGGTCGTGGTGAATTCGTCGAAGTCGCCGGCGACGATCAGCCCGCTCTTCTCGTGCTCGATGTATTCGATCTCGGGGCTGTGTGTGTCGAGATCGCGGGTGATCACCGGTGACCCATGGGCGAAGGCATGGTTGGCGACCAATCCGACCATCCCGGCGACGACGGTGGCGGCACTGACCTTCAAGCAGCGCGCGACCTGGTCGTTGGGTGGCAACGCGCCGAGGAAATGGATGCCGGGGACATCGGCAGCCTGCGCTTTCAGCTCGGCTTCGCACATGCCAGCGCCGATGATGAGCGCCTCGACGAAACGCTCGGACAGATGGTCGCGGTTGATGCGGCGCACCGCCTCGATCAGCTGGTCGACCCGCTTGATCGGGACCAGCCGGCCGATAAAGACAAACACGGCGGAGCCCGGCTGGAGGCCGAATTCGCGGCGGATGGCAGCCTCGTCCGTGTCGCGCTCGGCATCGTAGAGGCGGAACTGCTCGGTCATGTCGATGGTGTTCTGGACGAAGAAGGTGCGCTCGCGCGGATAGCCGCTTTCGATCAGCTTTTCGGCGCCGCTCTTGGTGTAGGCGATAAAGCCGTCGGCCAGCTTGGTGAACCACTTCTTGATGGCGGTGGTGACCCCGATAAGCCGATGCGGCACATCGCTCTCGCGCGAGCCGCGCGGTGGGTGGTAGCCGAAGCCCCAATGCAGCACGGCGATGCCGCGGAACTTGCAGAGCAGCGCGAGCAGCAGGTTGGAGATGAACTTGCTTTCGGTGGTGATGACGATCGCGTCGTAGCCGCCGGTGAGGATCTCCCACACCACCGGCTGATAGATCAACGTCAGCGGGCCGACACGGAATTCATGGTTCTCGACCCGCCGCTGCGGGAACGCGAAGGGCCCCTTGAGCTCCGGCATCCCGACCCAGGAGGGCGGCGCACCGTGGAAGACGACGTAGTCGAAGCCGCCGCGCTCGGCGAGCAGCTCGTAAAACCGCACCCGGTAATGGGGCAGATATCCATGGTTGAGGATCGCGACCTTGCCTCGTGACGAAGGCATCAGCCTCTCCTTCTCCAATCAGCTTGGTTGTGCAGTCGTTGCATTGACCAGTGTCCGCCTGCGCACACGCTGCAGACGCTCCAATCCCCAGACGAAGCAGACGCCATTGCCGATCGCGATGCCCCACATCGCGCCGGTATAGCCCTGCCACAGGATGAACCCGGCGGTGGATCCCGCTGCCAGCGCCCCGCAGATCATCTGCGTCTTGGCAAGAAACTTGAATTCGCGCGCGGCCGTCAGACCGACGCTGCCGACATAGCGCAGCACGCTGGCGCCCGAAGCCGCCGCCCAGGGCAGCAGCAGGAAGATGCCGTCGCTGTATTTCCCGCCGAGCAGGTAATGCTCGATGGGCGGCCAAGCAAACCACAGCCCAACGCCGATCGCGACGCTGGCGATGGCGGCGCCGGCCAGCGCCTTTGCCATCGTGCGGTCGAACTCGCCGATCCGCCCGTTGGCGAGCGCGGCGGCGAGATGCGGTAGCGCCGAAGCGCCCCAGGCATTGACCAGCACGCTCACCGGGCGGAACAGGACGCCGATTGCGTTGATCGTGGCGAGCGAGGCCACACCGGCGAGGCTGGTCGCGAGATAGACGTAGCTGCGCGACTGCACGTGATTGGCGAAGACGCCAGTGAGCGACCAGGCAACCTCGCGGCTGATCCGGCGATAGGCGCCGATCCAGCCGTCGCTAAACAGCCGCCGCTCGGCCCGATCAGGACCATTGGCGCCGCGCGCCCGCCCGCAAAGCTGGCTGACCAAGCAACCGATCGTCATCGCGAGAAACGCCGCCGCGAGATCAGCGAAGCGCTGCGGCCACATCACCATCGCTCCAAGGCAGGCAGTGGTGACCGCGAGATAGGGCCCGTCGACCCACAGCAGCATTGTCATGTCGTGCCGGCTGAAGGTGATGCTGCGATAGTATTCGCGGTACATTCCGGCCGCGATGAAGAGCGGGATTGCGATCATCGTCAGCGGATCGTGCGAGGCCCATTCGGCGCCGCCGAGAAGATTGGCGACGCCGGCGATTGCCGCCATCGCCGCCACTGCCAGCAAGTTCACCGTCGCGATTGCCGATCCGAGCCGACGCGCTGCGGCCGGATCTTCGGCGCCGGGCAGGTATATGTTGAGCGGGCCGGTGACGAGCGCGCCCTGAACGCTGACCGCGAACAGCGCCATCGTCATCCACAGCGAGACGATACCGTAATCGGTCGCCGACAAGGCCCGCAGCAGACAGATGTTGAGCGCGAAGCCGAAGACACTTAGCGCCGCCTGGTCTAACGCGGCGACGGCATAGCGGTAACGCGCGAAAACGCCGCTAAGCCGCGTGCGCGGCCGGCCGAAAACGCCGAGGTCCGAGATCATGCCGGCACTGTGCCGGCGAGCGCTTAACTAACCAATAAAATCGGCGGAAATTTAGCCAAAAGCGGGGCTACAACAGCCGGTAGAGAAAACTTGGAATATAGTTGCGGCGTTGGTTGAGCACCGCGCCCAGGAAGCGGCCGCCGGACTGCTCGACGAGGGCCTTGGCGTGGGCGATCACCGCCGGCCGCGTAGCCTCGGCGCGGATCACCAGGAAGATGCCGTCCGCCGCCTCGGGGAGTAGGGTCGAATATTCGCCGCGCTCCATCGCCGCGCAATCGACGACGATGAGCTCGAACTGGCCGCGCAACTGGTCGTAAAGCGCGCGCAGGGTCGTCGGATCGGCGATCCCTTGGCCGCGCTCGCCGACAAGGCAGGCGACTGTCAGCGAGGTGCCGGTGACCGGCCGTTCCAACTCGGCTTCTTCGACGCCGATCCAGATGCCGTCAACCAGGCCGCGCGAGGTATCGCACTCGAAGTAGCGCGCGGTCTGCAAATTACCGCGAGCCGCGTCAAGCAGCAGGGTTCGGCGCTGCCCAGTAGTTGCGGCGAGCATCGCGAACTCGCGGGCGATCGTCGAGGTGCCCTCGCCCGAAGCCGCCGCGACGAAATGCACGACCGCACCTTTGCCGCCGTCGAGCAGCGGCCGCACCGCTGCCAGCAGCGGCGTCAGTTCGGCGGCGATCGGCCCCGGCGCGCGGGCTACCGGCCGTAGCTCAGAGGATAAGGGCGCTACCGCCCGCTCGCCGGGCAGCGTCAAATCGCGGCCGCCTTGCCGCGCCCGCTGCAGCGCGTCGTAAACGCTGGTCATCGCCGCCCCGTCCGGGAAATCAATGCGTCGCTGAGACCCGGCAGTATATCGGTGATGGAAACGAAGTCGAGGCTCCGCGCTCGACGCGATTGTTGGCGCGGCCAGTGGCACGGCTACGCCCCCAGCGCTTCGGCGATGCACTGGTCGATCTCGGCGGTGGTAGCGGCGGCGCCCTCCTCGACCATCTTGAGATGCGAGCCCGGCACGTGCCTGATCTGCAAGTCGTCGAGGAACCTGCCCCAAACCTGCCGCGGCTTGCGTGGTTCCAAGCCGGGCGTTTCTTCCGGCTGCATAAAGACGACCTTGCCGCCATAAGGTCGCGGCCGGTACGCCTCGCCGGCGTTGTAGGTCGCCACGTGAACCCGGCGCGACGCGGCGTCCGTCCCTTCGGCGACGAGCGGCGGCGGCTCGACCAATTTCAGGCCGCTCGCGGTCAGGTATTGGAAGAGGCTCCGCAGATGGCGGCTACCCTCGCCCGCGATCTCCCGGAGGGTGCATTTGCGCAGTGACCAGACCGCCTTCAGCGCCTGCCGCGCGAGGATGTCGAGATGGCAGGCGAGCGGCCAGACCGCTCGGCTCGGATAGGTGTCGAGCAGCACGATAAGCGGCACTTGGCTACCGGCGGCCGTGAGTTGCTGGGCCATCTCCAGCACGACCAGCCCGCCGGCCGAATAGCCGACCAGCAGATAAGGCCCTTGTGGCCGAACGGCGCGCATCAGGCCGATCGCGTAACCGGCCATTTCGTCGAGGTGCTCGAACGGAAGCTCTTGTTCCACCATGCCGCGCGGACGGATCGCGTAGACCGGCGCCGGGATTGTCATCGCGGCGGCGATCGGGCCGAGCTGCAGGATGCTCCCGGGCGCGCCGGGGATCATAAAGACGGGCGGCTCGTCATTGCCCGGCTTCATCAGGATACAACCAGCGACTGCCGCACCACCGGCCGCGCCAGTGCGCAACCAACTCCGCGCGGCACGGACGCTGCGGAAGAGCTGCGCCGTATCGGTCCGAACGAGCGGTTCGGTCATCGGACGGTCGAGCTCACGGCGCCTTGCCGGCGGACACAGGCTGTCGTGCTGCCGTAAAGCAAGGCGTATCGCCCCGCTTTTGCATCACGGCTGGAGCAGCCGGGACGGGCCGCTCGACCGGCTGATATTGGCTCATCTCGCCGATTGGAACCGCGACCTCGCTGTCGTCATAGGAATTCGCACGCTGCGCCAGATAAGCGACCGGGTCGCTCAGATTGTACGCCAGGTATTTCCAGTCCAGGCGGGTGGCCCGCCACGGCTGGACCAGGATTTCCCGCAGCGAAAGCCGTATCTCGCCCTGGTCGAGCGTCGCGGTTTCCGCGCCAGGTCCGGCGAGCGCCAGTTCGACAAAATTGAGCCCGATGAGCATCACCAGATAGACCGAGTACCAGAAGCGCGGGTTGCACTCGACGAGATAAGCGAGCCCGTCTTCGTCGGACAGAACTGCGTCGAAATTGACCGACCCGCTATAGCAGGTGAGTGCCGCCAGGCGTGAGGCGTTCGCGAGCAAGTCGGGATTGGCGAAGACGCGAAAGCGGATGTCGTCGCGCTCTTGGGCGACATGGGCCCGCACGTTCCCTTCGTCGCAGAAGAGGGTGATGCTGACCGACTCGCCCGCGATATGGCGCTGGGCGAGGACCGGGGTGTAATCGACCCGGTCGATGAGCGCGATCTCATCCGGCCTTCGGATATGAAAGACGCCAAAGCCGCCCGAGCGGTTGGTCGGCTTGATGGTGAGCGGCAGGGTTATCGCACCGCTATGGACTGCGTCGCGCAGGGACGCCGCATCGTCGAACAGCCAGGCTTCGGGAGCGCGGACCCCGTGGCCGAGACAGAACTGGGTGAAATTCCATTTGTCGTTCAAGAGATCGAAGGTCGCCACGGCCGGTACCGGAAAGCTCGGCACCGGCAGGCGGTCGCCGAGCGTGGCGAGAAGGCGCGTCGACACGTCGTCGGACGGCAGCAGGATCCCGATCTTGTGGCGGCGGACCAGCTCGCAGATCTCGGCGAGCAGTGTTTCCGCGTCCCCAGCATAGCGCGATCGGTGATAGGCCCGGCAATGGCGGGACATCCGCAAGCCCCGCGAGGCGCCGTTGCCAAGCACATGGACACGCATCCCGGCGGCGGCGGCGGTGCGCATCACATGGTAGGGCAGGGTGAGCGCGAAGGCGATCATCAACCCGTTGACGGCGGCCCGATCGCCGCCGGCCCAAATCATCGCGTCGCCAACGCTGGACTCTGTACGACCGGCCGGCGCACCGCCGTGGCGGCCAGGTGACGGGCCAGCCGTCGCGCGGTGAACCGCGCGCCGAAGGCAAAGCGCAACAGCGGTCCGAAGCTAAGCGCGGCGGCCGGACCGACCACGTAAAGTCCCGCAACCGAGGTCTCGAAGTGAGGCGACAGCACCGGCATGCCGGAAACCAACTTCATCTCGGCCCGCAGCGCCTCGTCGATAAACTCGACCATGCGGAAATCGATGCGATAGCCGGTGGCGGCGATGACATGGTCGGCCGAGATCACCTGCTGCGACCCATCCAATCCGGAAAGGCTCAGATGAACCTGCCCGCTGCTGATGGCGACGCCTTGCGGCTCGTAGCCCTCAAGACATGGCACCTTGCCAACCACCCGTTCGCGCATGGACCAACCCCCAGCCGGCCCTAGCCACGACTTGACGATCCGCATCCGCGTCTCGGCGGGCAGATAGTAGAAAAGCTGCGGCGCGCGCGTGTAGAACGTGCTGCGCCAGCCGGGGCCGATCCCGGTCTGCGGCGCGCGCAGCCGCGCGACCAACGGACGGTTCGGCTGCGGCGGGCCATGGAATAACAGCTTGGGCCGGCGCGCGACGAGTTTCACCTTGGCGCCGCCCTCGTGCAGCAAGGCGGCGACATCGATCGCCGACGAGCCGCCGCCGATCACCGCAACATCCTGATCACGAAACGCCGTCATGTCCTCGTGGCGCGAGCAGTGGGTGACGAACTCGTCTGGCAGCCCCGCGAGGTTCGGCGGGAGATAAGGAAAATCGCTGATGCCGATACCAACGATCACCTTGTCGGCGGCGATGATCTCGCCATCGCCGAGCTGAACCGCGAACTCGCGGCCGGAGCGGCGGATCGCGGTGACAAGGCGAGTCTCGACCTCGGGCACGAAGCGCTGCTGGAAGGCGTGGCCGTAGGCGATGAAGGTTTCGCGCGGCACCGGCTCCTCTTCCGCCGAATAGGCCAGGCCGCGCTCGGCACAAAACGTTTCGAGAGAATACGAATCGTTGGAGTCGGACAGGTTGGAGGCGAAACCATCCGCCTTCAACAGCATCCCGGCCGGCATCTTGGTCTGCCAGTTGTCCATCGGCTTGCCGAAGATGCGGAAGCCGACGCCCTTGGCGCGCAGATGGGCGGCGATGGACAGCCCATAGGGACCGGCGCCCACAATAACGATCTTGCTGGTCACGCTTTTTTAGTCCTCGCCTATAGCTCGCTGCGCGAGCGGGGGGATTTGGGGCCGAGATCACTCGGCCGCTTCTATCGGCGCAGTCTGCATGTCACTCGTAAAAGAAGGCATAACGGCGCCCTCACGCCCTCGTGACGTCGGCTCGGGCAGCTCGGTGATAAGGCGCGCGACGTGCGCCGCCAGCCGCGCCGAAAATGCGGCGATCAGCAAGGTCGGGTTGGCTTGTCCCGAGGTCGGAAACACCGCACTGCCGGCGACAAACAGGTTGGGCGTGCCGTGGACGCGGCAATCGGCATCGACGACGCCGCGCTTCGGGTCGGCGGCCATCCGCACCGTGCCGACCTGATGATAACCGTCAGTCATCTGATCCGGAACCCGCGCCGCGCGTTCTTCCGCCGGGAAGTGGTGGTCAAGGTGGCCGAGCCCGGCGTCGCCCAGATTGCGGTCGATGATGTCGTGACCGGCGACCACCGACTCGGCGTCGAGCGCGCTGTAGCGCAGATCGATCCTCAATCGCGGCATGCCGAGCGCATCGCGCGCCTCGCCGAGGCTGACCGTGCTGGCCAAGTTCGGCGCCTGCTCGGCGTGATAGAACAGCGCATAGCGCCGCGCCTTGTTGCGGACGAAAAAACCGGGCAACCGCGGCGTCTTGACATAGCGCCGATAGAGAAAGCTGGCGGTCTCGCGCACCGCCTCGGGTAGCCCGCAGAAAATGTTGCGGAGATGCTTTTCCACCTCGCGGACGCCGTGCTCCAGATATTTCCGACGGATCGCCTCGGGCTCAAGCAGATTACCAAGGCCGGGGGTCGCGAGGCTCAGGTAGGCGAGCGAGAGGATCGCGCTGCGATGCGCCGCGTCACCGAGGAACGGGTTGTCGGGCCAGGCGCACATGTTGAGGAGGCCGTGGCGCTGCTGCGCCTCGGCCGCGATGGTGATGCGCCGGCGCGCGTAACGGCCGCTGGCGTCGATGAAGAAGTCGAACGTGTCGTCGGGCAGCGCCGGGCTCAGCACGATATCGGCGATGCGGCCCTCCAAATGCCCCATATAGGCGCGGCCCAACATGCTCTCTGCGCTGCCGAACAGGCGCGGCTGACCCATTCGCGACGCGAGCATCAGCCGGGCCGTCTCCAGCCCGCCACAGGCAAGCACGATAGCCCGCGCCCGCATGGTCACCCGCTGTCCGGACGACAAGGCCACCACAATGCCGGTGGCCCGGCCGCTGACCGGATCGATCTCGATCCCGGTCGCGACCGCGCCGAGCAGGATCTTAAGTCCCGGATCCCCGGTCAGCGCCGCGGCATGCAGCTCGCGCAAATTGCGCCGCTCGCTCCAGCGCTCGAGCCGGTCGATGCGGCATTCAGTCAGCCCGCTGGCCGACGGCACCGGCGCGGAGAACTCCGGCGCCCCGGCGTTGAGATAACGCATGCCGATGTCGTACCAGGGACGAATTTCATCATGGCTCACCGGCCAGCCGCCGAGCGGCACATGCGGCCGGTCGGCGAAATCGATATCGTCAAACGGCACGCAGCGCCCGCCCCAGAGAAGCGAGGTGCCGCCGAACGCGCGCCGCACCGCGATCTGCATCGGCGCATGGCGCGTGGGATCGGCGATCTCGGCGTCGGCGAGCGCCTGGAAATCGGCGCGAAACCCGTCCATCCCACCGGCGAGCATGGTTACCTCGACGCCGTGCCGGCGCAGTTCGAGCGCCTGGACAATGCCTGCGGGGCCGGCGCCGACGACAAGCACCGGGATGTCGCCAAACAGCTCAGAAGGGATTTCTTGACAGATCATCGTGTATGCAAAGGCTCGCTCGAACCGATGGCAGCGTGACACCGATGGATTACGTAACTCTTGCTTCCGGATTGCCGGCTTCGTCGCGGCTCGGTTTTGGCTGCGGCAGCGTCATGGGACGCGTCGGCCGCGCCCGGTCGCTACGCGCGATCGAGATGGCGCTCGATGCCGGGATCAGCCATTTCGATGTCGCGCCCTCCTACGGTTACGGCGAGGCGGAAGCGCTGGTCGGCGAAGCGCTGCGCGGCAAGCGCGACCAGGTCGTGATCGCCAGCAAGTTTGGCCTCAATCCACCGCGCTCGGCCGGCGCGCTGCGCGCGTTGAAGCCGATCGCGCAGCAGCTTGCCGCGACGATCCCCGCAGCACGCGGCGTGCTGCGTTCGTTTGTCGGCGGTGCGAGCGCGGCCGCGGACCGCTTCTCGCTCGCCAAGACCGAGGCTTCGCTCAACCACAGTCTCGCGGCGCTCAAGACCGACTACCTCGACATTCTCTTTCTGCACGATTGCGGCGCGGGCGATCTCAGCGGCGAGCTCGTCGGCTTTCTCGATGCGCAGGTCGCCGTCGGGAAAATCCGCGCCTATGGCGTGGCGACGGATATCGACACCGTCGTCGCGCTGCGTGAGACGCATGGCGGCCGCCTGATCTACCAGTTCGCCAACAGTCTCGTTGCCCACAATGCCGATCGTCTCGCCGGAACCGGCTGCCGCATTGTCGCGCATAGCCCGTTCGCTGGCGCCGACACGCTTCGCGGCAACGTCGGCGGCGACGTCCACCGCACCATGCTGACCCATGCTTTGAGCGCAGCCGGGGTCGACGTGGTACTGTGCTCGATGCTCGACGAGGCGCATCTCCGGTCCAATCTCGAAATCGCCGAGCAGCTTATCGAGGCGGAACACCGCGCACCGGCCGCCTGACGCCCATCCCCGGCCCCCGCTTGCACACAATCTGGGTCTTCATCACCGATTGCGGCGACAGCGCGGTGACGCTGCCGCTCGCGCTGCTGGTGCTGATCTTTCTGTTCGTGGTCGACCAGCGCCACCTGGGCTATGCCTGGCTCCTGACGATCGGCGGCTGTGCCGTCGTCATCGGCGCGTTGAAGCTCGCGTTCGGAGCCTGCGGCGAAGATATCGCCGGCGGCCACATCGTCAGCCCGAGCGGACACACCGCGATGAGCACTGCAGTCTACGGCTCGCTCGCGGTTTTGGCCGGAAGCAGGTTGCCGGCCGGACAGCGTCACGTCGTCTACGCCGCGGCCGCGGCGGGGATCATCGGCATCGCGTTGTCACGAGTGGTGTTGCACGAGCACAACCTGCCCGAGATTGTCATCGGCTGGATCGTCGGCGTCGGCGCGATCGCGGTCTTTGCCGCGGCGCTGGGACGCCGTGAAGCGCCCACTTTGCCGCTCGGCTGGGTGCTGATCTGCGGTATTGCTCTGGTCGTGTTCCTGCACGGCAACCGCTGGAAGATCGAACCCGCTGTGCGGCACCTCGCCGAAATTTTTCGTCTCGGCTTGCCGTTTTGCCGTTAGCGGCGCGGTGTCAGGCCGCGCGCTTCGCCAGTGCCGGACGGCCCTTGGCAAGGCCGAGGCCGGCCAGCACGTCGCGCACCGGCAGCACCGTCGCGTTCTCCGCGGCGTAGGCGACGATCGACTTGAATTGCGCCGGGGTGCAGCCGAACGGTGACGGTTCCTCGGCGACGTCGTGCGTGTAAAAGATAACCCAGCCGTTCCCGGCCTGGGCGTCGTCGATCAATTGGCACAGCCGGTCGCGATTGAAATCGCGGCTGTAGATGCTGGTGCCGAACAAATCAGCGAGGTCGACTGTGCCTCGGTTGATCCCCCTCCCGGTGCCGCGGCACGAGGCGAAACGGCCGGCGAGAGCGCTCTTTGCCGTCAGCGACACGCCGCCAAACGGATAGGCGAAATTGTCGAGCGGCTCGTCGCCGATGATCGACGCCAACGCGGTGCCGTTGCGCTCGATCTCGGCGGCAATCTCGGCCGGCGACGCACGATAGCAATCGCGGTGGCTATAGGTGTGGCAGGCGATCTCGTGTCCCTGTGCATGGACGGCGCGCAGATCGTCGGACTCGAACATCTTTCCTAGATTGCTGTCCGTGCCGGCCAGTCCCATCGCCGCGTAATAGGTGCCACGCTTGTCGTATTGCTCGAGGATCGCCCCGCCATTGATCCAGGCCGAGCGCGGGA
>DATNJF010000116.1:0-7623 GCA_035604035.1 Allostellaceae bacterium
CGAAGACGTGCCAGTAATGGTAGGTGCGGTGCGTGCGCGGATCGAGCTCGATCACGCGCGCCGGGTGCGTGGCGGCGGCATCATCGAACAGAAGCAGTTCGACCCGGGTCGCCTGCCGCGAGAACACGCTGAAATTGACACCCCCGGCAAGGACGCTGGCGCCGAGCGGGAAGCTCCGCCCCGTATTCGACGGCTCTTGCGAGATTTGGAATTCCACGAATTCGGACTCCATTTTTTCAATGCCTGCGCCCGGCGCGGCCCGCGCCTCGCCCTGCCCGGGCCCGGCTTTAGCCTCGATCAAACATGCGGTTCGCCCGCTTGCCGCATTGCCGCCACTCGGCTAGGCGCGCGCCGCTTTCCGGCGGTCACCCGCGCAGGGCGCGCAGTTCCGTCCGGCATGCTTCGGCAAAGTCCCTCAGCGGATCTCCCCAGTCATCGCTTCGTAAGCGCTCCCGCACCTCGTCGAATGTCTTGCTGGCATCGGCATAGGCGTCGATCACGAAGCGGATCGCTTGCTCGGCAACACGGATGACTTCAGGCGACGACGTCAGGCGCATGCGTTCCACGGCGGAGTAAAGACCCGCAACGACTTCGGGGGTTTCGGCCTGGCGGCTCCAGGCCTCGGTGAGGCGCTTCGATGCTTCGATGATAAACTCGGCATAGAGCGTCTCGCGCTTCACGGCCTCGTGGACGAGCGCCTGCGCCCGGAACTGCTGGCGCTGGGTAAGCCAGGAAGCGGCGAGCATCGAAACCCCACCGATCAGCGAGCCAGTTAACGCGGAAGCGGCCGAGAGAATTGCGGGATCCATTTAAGCGCCTGCTGACCCTCGAGAGCCGGAACGGACCTACTGGAAACTGATGATCGCGGTTCTGAAGCGCATCAGCGCGACGGCGAAAAACACGGTCGTGATGCCGGCGAGAGCGGCCAGCTGCGGCCACACAATATCGAGACCGGCACCGCGGTACAGTACGGCTTGAGCGAAGCTGACGAAGTGCGGGGTGGGCATGACCTGCATCGCGTGTTGCAACCATTCTGGGATGCTTTCCATCGGAGTCGTGCTACCCGACAGCAGATTGAGGACAACCAGCACCGGGATTATGAGCAAGCCGAACTGACCCATCGTGCCGGTGAAGGTGGCAAGGAGAATGCCGAGAGCGCCGACGGAAATCTGATAGACGACCGCGCCGGCAACGAACAAGGGGACGGATCCGGCGAGCGGCACGCGGATCAGACCGTGGACCACGAGCCAAAGCGAGAGCGTCGCGACGGTCACGATCACGAGACCGTTCGCCCAGATCTTCGCGATCATGATTTCGGCCGGTTTGACTGGCATCACCAGCAGATGCTCGACCGTGCCGTGCTCGCGTTCGCGAATGAGCGCCGACCCGGTGAGGATAACGGCCAGGGCAGTGATGTTGTTGATGACCGCCATGATGGCGTTGAACCATTCGGAGTTGCGGTTCGGGTTGAATGCGGTTCGAATGACGAGATTGATCGGGAGGGGTGCCGTCCCTTCGCGATGCTGCAGGTAGCCCAGGGCCTCCTGCTCGATGATGTTCTGGATATAGCCGACGCCGATGCCGGCCTGGGCAAGCGCGGTCGCGTCGACATTGACTTGCGCCGTCGGTTGCCGCCCTGCCAGAACGTCGAATTCGAACCTGGGGGGCACTTCAACGACGAAGACGAAGCGTCCGGAATTCATCGCGGGATCGATCTGGTCGGCCGACATCTCGACCGGCGCCTTGAACAACGGCTGTTGCAATGCGCTCTCTATTCGGCGGGAGAGTTCGGAGCGGTCTTCGTCGACGATGCCGACCCCTACGTGTTCGACTTCGAACTTCGCCCCGGTCGCCTGAGCATAAACCGCAAAGCTGAGCGCATAGACGATCATGACCAGCAGGATCGGGTCGACGCGCAGGCTGTACAGCTCCTTGACGCCGAGCCTGAACACATTGGCCAGCCGTAAAGCCATGTCACGCCTCTTGCTTGCGCAGCACCAGGGTTGCCGCAGCAACGAAACCCAGCGCGAAGGCGAGCAGCACGACGATGTCGGGCCAGAGATCCGAGAAGCCAAGGCCCTTTGTAAATGTCCCCAGGCTGATTTGCGTGAACCATCCCGAGGGGAAGCCGATGCCGATCCAACGGGCGGCTCCCGAAAGCGACGAGAAGGGCATCAGAAGCCCCGAGAAATTCACCCCGGCAGTCATTGTCACGACCGTCGTTGTGAAAATGGCAGCCACCTGGGTCGCCATGAAGCAGGAGACGAGCAGGCCAAGTGCGGTGGCCGCGCCGACGTAGATGAATGCCCCCGAAACCAGCGTCGCAACCGATCCCTTCACCGGCACGCCGAACAAGTAGATCGCCACCATTAGAAGCGTCAGGAAACTGACAAACCCGATGACAACGTAGGGCAGCTGCTTGCCTAGCAGGAATTCTATTCTTGTGATCGGCGTGGACCGGAAATTGGCGATCGATCCGGTCTCCTTTTCGCGGGCGACGCCGACAGCTGTCATCATCGCCGGAATCAGGATCAGCAGGAGCATTATCGTGCCGGGAATGCTCGAATAGACGCTCTTGAACGCCTGGTTGTAGCGAAAGCGCTCCTCGACGTTCACCGGCAGCGCCTGGAGGCCCGAGATGCGGCCTCTGGCAGCCTGATCGGCCAAATAGCTCAGCGCCAGCCCGGTGACATAGCCGCTTGCCGTCTCGGCGCGAAACGGCATGGCGCCGTCCAGCCATACCGAGACTTCGGGCCGCTTATCGGTCAGCAGATCCTTGCCAAAGTTCGGCGGGATCTCGATCGCGACGGCCAGCTCGCCATCTTTGAGCCGCCGTTCGAGATCGGACTCGCCGGCCATCTCCGGATGCTCGCTGAAGTATCTCGATCCCGAAAAGCTTTCGAGTAGTTCCCGGCTCTCGCGTGTCTGATCCTGGTCGAAAGCAGCGAAGGCGAGGTGTTCGACGTCGAACGAGATACCGTAGCCGACGGTCACCAACAAAATCAGTGGACCTACGAGCGCGAAGGTGAGCCGGATCGGATCACGCAGGATTTCTAATGTTTCTCGCCGCGCATAGGCCCATAGCCGGCGCAGATCGAACCGTGAGGACGCAGATGGCGGCGAGACTGCGGGCCGGGTCGGTCCGGGAGGTGCCTCGGTCTTGCTCGGCTCTACTCTCGGTTCAGCCGCGGCGGCATCTTCGAGATACGCGATGAACGCGTCCTCGAGCTTGTCCATGCCGCGGTGGTCCGTCAGCTCCTTCGCCGTTCCGACGGCGAGAACCTTGCCGGCGTGCATCAACGAGATGCGGTCGCACCGCTCCGCTTCGTTCATGAAATGGGTCGAGAGAAAGATCGTCACACCGTCGTCGCGCGACAGATCGATCAGGTATCGCCAGAAGCCGTCCCGGGCGACCGGGTCGACGCCGGAGGTCGGCTCGTCGAGGATCAGCACCTCCGGGCCGTGCAG
This sequence comes from Allostellaceae bacterium, assembly GCA_035604035.1. Classification (GTDB taxonomy): domain Bacteria; phylum Pseudomonadota; class Alphaproteobacteria; order ATCC43930; family CGMCC-115725; genus DATARH01. The sequence continues at coordinate 3,469 of DATNJF010000116.1, forward strand.
GATTGCGACGGCCAGCTGAAGGCGCTGTTTCTGCCCCAGGGGCAGGCTTTCGGGCCGGCTGTCCACCGCGCCCATCAGATCGAACCGCTCAAGCATTTCCTGAATGCGCGCCGCTCTGCGGTCCTCAGGCAGGCGGAACAGATGGGCATGGAGCTCGAGGTTCTGCCGGACGGTCAGTTCGCTGTAGAGCGAAAAGGCCTGCGACATGTAGCCGACACGCTCGCGCGTCGCCATGTCGCCAGCATCGAGCGGGCGGCCGAAAAGTAGCGCCTTTCCTTCGGTCGGGGCCAGCAAGCCGGTGAGCATTTTCATCGTCGTGCTTTTGCCGCAGCCGTTCGACCCCAGAAACCCGAAAATCTCGCCGCGTTCGATGCGGAAGCTGACGTGATCGACCGCGGTGAACTTACCGAACCGCTGGGTCAGCCCCTCCGCCTCGATGGCGGGCGGGCCCTCCACTTTGTGGCGCGGACCGACAATGACGGCTTGATGGCCGGCGCGCTTGGCCTCAGGCAGAAGGTTGATGAAAGCGTCGTCGAGCGTGGCTCCTCGGCCGCGCGCCATCAGTTCCGCCGGCGTGCCGCTGGCGATCACCTGCCCCGCATCCATGGCGGCGAGCCAATGGAATCGCTCCGCCTCCTCCATGTAGGCGGTCGCAACGATGACGCTCATGCCCAGCCGCCGCGCGCGGATGCGGTCGATCAGCTCCCAGAACTGGCGGCGCGACAGCGGGTCGACCCCGGTGGTCGGCTCGTCCAGGATCAGCAGGTCCGGATCGTGGATCAGCGCGCAGCACAGCGACAGCTTCTGCTTCATGCCGCCCGACAGCTTGCCGGCAGGCCGGTCCGGAAAAGGATCGAGACCAGTCGCGGTGAGCAGCTCAGCGATACGCTGTGCGCGCTCAGCTTTGGGTTGCCCGAACAGGCGGCCGAAGAAGTCAAGGTTCTCGAACACGCTTAAGGTCGGGTACAGGTTGCGCCCGAGCCCTTGCGGCATGTAGGCGATGCGAGGCAGGCTCGAGCGGCGATGCTCCGCGTCGCGCATGTCGCCATCCAACGCGAAGACCTCGCCTTCCTGGATCCGGCGCACACCGGCGATCAGCGCGAGCAACGTGGACTTGCCGACGCCGTCCGGGCCGATGAGCCCGACCATGCAACGGGCCGGTATGTCGAGTGTCACGGCATCGAGCGCGACCGTCCGGCCATACCGGTGTGACAGCCGTTGCGCTCGTGCGGCAACTGCCGTCATTACGGCAGCTTTACGGTCAGCTTATCGGGCCAGGCAGCGTCACGCTCGGTGTGCACATACCCGATGCCGCGTATCCCTGTTTTGACTTCGTTTTCGTAGCGCTTGCGCAGCCCAGGATCGATCGTAAGCTTGGCCCGGAACATAAGCTTCTCGCGCTCCTCGGCGGTTTCGACCGTTTTCGGCGTGAACTGCGCCTCGGTGGCAACGAAGGTGACCGTTGCCGGGAATACGTATCCGGGGACAGGATCGAGAGTGACGCGCGCGTCATCCCCGATCGCGAGGGGCCCGGCGACGCTCGCCGGCACGAAGATCGTCATGTAGACATCGCTCAGGTCGAGCAGCGTCAGGACGCGTCCGCCTGCCGGAAGAACCTCCCCCGGCTCTGCGAGCTTGTATTGGATCCGGCCGCCGGTCGGGGCAACAAGCGTTGAATCGTCGATGTTCGACTGGATCGTCGCGACCACGGCTTGAGCGGCCGCGATGGTCGCCTCAGCGGCTTCCAGATCGGCAACGGCCGTGTCATAGGCCGCCTGCGTGACCTTCATCTGGTTGGTCTGCTGGTCGAGCTTCTCGCCCGTCCCGACCCCCTTTTGGTAGAGGGTGGTCGCCCGTGTGAGCTCTTGCCTAGCGAAGACCAGATTACTCTGTTGCTGGACAATTTGGGCCTCGGCCTCCGCTTTTTTATGTTTGGCCACGTCGACCTGAGCTTTGGCGGCCTGCAGCTCAGCTTCAAGCGTACTCGTGTCCATGCGCGCGAGGACCTGGCCCGCCTGGACCATGTCCCCTTCCTTCGTGAGAACGACGGCAATTCGGCCTGCGAGCTTGGTGTCGATTTCGACTTGCTCCGCTTCGAGGCGTCCGTTGGCCTGCGCGATGCCGGGGGGAAGCGCATTCAGATGCTGCTGCCACCAGTACCACCCGCCCGCGCCGGCGGCCGCAATGATGCACACTGGGACCAGCAACCACACCGGCCGCCGGCGCTTCCTTGCCGGTTGCGGCACGGCGGGAGCCTTGGGAGCCGTGCCGTCTTCCGGAATTGGCGGCTGCCGGTTGAGGTTAGTGTTATCTGCCGTCGACATGGACCGTTTCCCCAGGGCAGTCGTGATCGTCCAGCAAGGCGCTCCTAGGATGCTTTTCTTTTGCGCCAGTCCTGCACTGATTGCCGCACGCAAACCGTCCCATCCGGCAAGCGTCGCGGCATTGATCTATGTCAAGCCGCTGACGCCCCGGTTGGGTTTAGTGCGCGGCCGGTGGTCGGGACGCATTGAGACGTGACTGCACCTCGGACGTGATAGGAGCGATCGGCCCGTGGCGCGCGATTGCATAGCCCGCGACGCAAATTGTTGAGCGACCGGAAGTCTCACGCCCGAGTGCCGCCGGAGTTGCGGAGCGAAGCGTATTCCCGAGCAACAAGCGGTCTTCTGCGTCAGGTCGATCGCGCCGATGTGCCCATGGCGTGCGCGTGCTTTGTGGCATCCATTCGCAGCACCTCGATTGTCTGCCGCGCGATCGTCCGCTCTTCGTCCGTGGGGAGCACCCACACGGAGACGCGGCTGTCCGCGGCGGAAATGCATTCGTCTTCGCGCTCGTTTGCCGTCGGATCGATGTCGATCTCTAGCCAACGGCTCATGTCACAGACCCGGCGGCGGATTTCCGGCGCGTGCTCGCCGATGCCGGCAGTGAACACCAAGGCGTCAAGGCCGCCCAGGGTAGCGACCAAGGCTCCGAGCTCACGGGCGACGCGATAAACGAAGAGGTCCACCGCTTCCGCCGCCCGCGAGTCCTTCGAGCCGAGCAGCTCGCGCATGTCGGCGCTGATTCCCGACACTCCAAGGAGACCGCTCTCGTGATAGAGCAGTTCCTCGATCCGGTCGGCGTCCATGCCGCGTTCGCGCAACAAATACAGGATCACCCCCGGGTCGAGCGCACCGCAGCGAGTGCCCATTGGCAGGCCATCGAGCGCGGTAAAGCTCATCGTGGTAGCGACGCTTTTGCCGTCGAGCATGGCGCAGATGCTGGCGCCGGCCCCGAGATGGGCAACCACGACCCGCCCGCGCGCGACGGAGGGTGCGCGTTCTCGCAACGCCGATGCGATGTAGTCGTAGGAAAGCCCGTGAAACCCGTACCGCCTGACCCCGGCGTCGTGCAGCGCGCGCGGCAGGGCGAAGCGCTGCGCCATCGGCGGCTGGTCATGGTGAAAGGCGGTATCGAAACACGCAACCTGCGGCAGTGCCGGGCTAACAGCAGAGATGGCGCGGATTGCCGCGAGATTATGTGGCTGGTGCAACGGAGCGAGCGGACACAGAGATTCCAGGTTGGCCAATACCGGGGCATCAATGCGTGTCGCCGCGGCAAACGCAGTGCCGCCATGGACGACACGGTGCCCGACAGCGATTGGCTGACGGCCGCCGAGATGCGCCCTCATCCAGCCGAACACATAATCGAAGAGAGCCTCGTGATTCGATTTTGCGCCGCACGACCAACGTTTCTCGGCGATGATCGCTCCGGTCGCGTTTTTGGCGGTCATGTGCGGCACCGTGCCGATGGCTTCGATCTGTCCTTTGAAGAGGAGCGCCGGTTCCTGCTGGTCTGTCGCAGCGTAGCCCGAGAACTTTATGCTCGATGATCCCGCGTTGACGACCAGGAGGGGTCCGTGCATCGTCGTTACCACTCCGCCAGGACCGGCGTGGACGCCTGGCGACGCGCCTGCGCGAGCAGGACGGCGACGGCCGGGGGCGAGTCGGGTCATCTCGTTGCCGACCGGCTAGCGGCACGGCGACGATAGCAGCCCTTTATAAGATCGCGATGGAACCGACCCATTCCACTCTTTGTTCCGGTCCAGTCCGGAGTCTCAGTCAGGTCTAACATCGATGGGCACCGATGGACGGCCGCCTAGGGCGAAAGCTTCCA
>DATNJF010000117.1:0-8805 GCA_035604035.1 Allostellaceae bacterium
CACCGGGCGAACGCCCAGCGAGCGCAATTCCGTGAGCAGACCCGCCGAGTCGGCACGCGGCGGGTCGCTGAGGGCGATAAGGCCAATCACCTTCATCGCGCCGGGCAGGCCACAGGCTACCGCGAGGGTGCGATTGCCGGATGCGGTGAAGCGTTCCAGCTGTTGCTCGGTGCCCGGCGTAATCGGCGCCACGCCCGCGACCGCCGCCGGCGCACCCTTGACAACGTGGAGCAGGTTTCCCGTGGCGTCCGCACCGACCGCCTCGGCCATCTTGGTCGCCGGGTCGAATGGAATGAAACGCCGCAAGGTCAGCGAGCCGGGAGCCGCCGTTTTTGCCGAAGCGTGAGCCCGTATCGCGGTATCGACCGGATCTCGCCCGTCAACCGAGCTGGCCAGCGCCGCCATCGCCAGCACGTCATCCTCGCGATAGCCATCCTCGACGGCATGCACCGCCGCCACCGCCAGCGCATTTTCCGTCAGCGTCCCGGTCTTGTCGGCGCAGAGCACATCGATCATCGCCGCCTCGTGCAGCGCATTGAGGCGGGTCAGCAGCACCCCTTTGAGCGTCAAGGTCTTGGCGCCCAAGGTCGCCGCGAGGGTGAATGTCGCCGGCAGGGCAACCGGAACCGCCGCGAGGAGCGCGGTCAGCACCAGCGGGATGATGCGTTCGACGCTCATCGCATGGGTATAGGCATAGGCCACCATGCCGACGACGATCGCAAAATTGACGATCGTTAGGTTGCGCACGATGCCAAGGACGGCACGCTGCTCGCTGCTTTCGACATGGGCGACCCGCACTAGCTCGGCGGCGCGGCCGAAATAGGTCCCCGTCCCGGTGGCGATCACCTCGCCGATCGCCTCGCCACGGCGAACCAGCGCGCCAGCGAAGGCGGTTTTACCGGCACCCATCTCCGCGGGCACGGACTCGCCAGTCAACATCGACTGGTCGAGCAGCACCGCGCCGGAAACGATTCGCAAATCGGCGGGGACAATGGCGCCAAGCGACACCTGCACGATGTCGCTGGGAACGAGGTTGGCGGCCGGTAAATCGATCCAAACGCCGTCGCGCTTGACCCGCACCTTGAGCGCGAGGCGCTGCTTGAGTAGCGCCAGCGCCGCATCGGCTCGGTTCTCCTGGAACGCGCCGAGCGCGACATTGGCGATCAGAAGCGTCGCGACCATCAGCGCTTCAACCCGCTCACCGATCGCCAGTTGCAGCGCGATCGTTACTTCGAGCATCCAGGGAACGGGTGCCCAGAAATGACGCAAGATCCGCCGGGCCACGCCGATATGCTCCTCGACCACGGCATTGGGGCCGAATTGCTCGAGCCGACGGGCCGCTTCCGCGGCGGATAACCCGGTTTCGGCGGACGATAGCGCGATATCGGCAGCAGGTGCGGGAAAGCTCATCCGGTGAAAGAGTTAGGCCGACTCCGCTTTTCGATCCAGAGGTCTCCAACCTTGCGATAGCACTTCTTGACGGCCGCCCACGCGACCCGATGGGCGATCACTTCCTGCGCTTGTGGTCCTCTATCTGCGTAGGACTGCCACGCCGCGTTAAATGCGGCGCGGAATATCTCCTGCGCGTGCCAGGGCAGACGCTTGATCGACCACGGCAGATCGTCGAGCGTCGCGTAGGGCATCGGGGGCTACGCCGAGGCCGCCGCTGCCGGGTTTGACGGCCCAAGAACTTGAACGCGGTGTCGGGTGACCAGAGCGCCACCGCGCAGACGCTCCAACGTTGGCAGAAAGGCCTCGATCTTGGCGTCCGTATCGATGATTTCAACGACGACCGGCAGGTCATACGAGAATCCCCGCCAAGTCTCGTGGATATGGCCCGATCTGCCATATCCGGTGACTCCGCGCGTGACCTTGGCGCCGGCAAGATGCGCTTCACGCGCCGCCCGGACGATCGCCTCGTGGAGCGGGTGGCCGCTGTGGGTGTCATCGTCGCTGATCAGGATTCGTAGCGATGTTGCCTCGGTCCAATTGGCCATCACTGCCTCCGCAAAGGTCCGATGACGCTAGAAGCAGGCTCGCGCCAGCACCTTGATCCATGTCAAATCGGTAAACCGCGGAGAGGGGAACCTGCGGCTTGGAGGTATAATTAGCCCGGCGGAGCCGCTAGGAACCCGCCGACGAGCGAGCCAGGTGTCGGCGTTCCCGCATCGTGGAATTCGTAACGCGCCCGGACTACCGGCATCTTGAGTTTCAGGAGACGCGCGAGGTCGATCGGCGTGGCGGTAACGGCGGCATCGGCCGCGGTGGCGTTGATAGTCGCTTCAAGCGCGGAAAGCTGCTCCGGGCTGTATCCGACCGGCAGCACGGGGCCGGTATGCGGATATGCCTCGTAGATTTGGCGGATTTCAGGAGTGTCGCTCGGCCGCGGATCGACGATCGCCGCTGCGCCCGCGGCACGAGCCACGACCTACGTGGCGCCGATTTCTACATGCGATTGCCCCGTTGCCCCCGGCGGTGGTCGCGCGGCCAATACTGAGCCTCGTGCAAATCGACGGCCAGCCGAATATCCTGGCGCGCCTTTTGCTCGCGGTAATCCAGCATGCTCGTTGCGACGGCCGATACTTCAGAGGTCCCGATAACCATCGACGAGACACCTTCGGCGAAAGGTTTGCTCGGCGTTGTGGATTTACGGGTTTTTGCATTGCGCTCTGATCTGCGCAGTGCCGTGCGATGCGTGGTCCATCTCACTTGCATGACGGCGACCGGGATATTGGTTTGGTTGGCGCTGCCGTTCTGGTACCTGCTCATCCCAGCGATGTTCGTGCATGGGATCACCATCGTCACGATGTTCGCGCCGATGCACGAATGCGTGCATCGCACCGCCTTCGCCTCGCCCGCTGCGAACAATGCCGTCGGCTGGGTCGCGGGAGTGCTAGGGTTCTATAATTCCACCTACTACCGCTATTTCCACGGGTGGCATCACCGGTACACGCAAGATCCCGCGCGCGATCCGGAGCTGATGTATCCAAAGGCGGACAACCGCCTATCCTACTTCAAGGAGATAACCGGGTTCACCTTCTGGTATCGCCGGGCGGTCGACTATCCGGCGCTCGCCTTTGGCCGAGCGTCTAATTTACCCTTCGTACCCGCCAACGCGCGCCGTGGTGTCGCACTCTCGATGTCGCTTCACTTGCTGATATACGCCGCGGCGGCGGTGTCGATCGCGATCGGCTTCATGTATGCGCTCTACTTCTGGTTCGTGCCGGCGCTTCTCGCTCAACCATTGCTCCGCGCTATACTCGTCACCGAGCACACCGGGTGCAGCCGCGACGGCGATGGGTTCAGCAACACTCGCACCACACTGGCTTCGTTCCTGATCCGGCTGTTGATGTGGAACATGCCGTATCATGCCGAGCATCACCTCTTTCCGTCGGTCCCCTTTCACCGATTGCCGGCGCTTCACCTGAAGCTACGCGACAGGCTGCGGCACGTCGCGCCGGGTTATATCGCCACCAACCTGGCTATCGTCCGGTCGCTGTAAGCGACCGCGTTGCGCATCGCCGACGCATTCGAGAAGGCGACGCCATTCCGAGATCGACGCCCCAGTGTCACTTGAAGGCTTGAAGGACCCAGCCGTTGCACAAGGAACCAAGAGGCGTGGGCTGGCAATTCTGGATTGATCGGGGCGGTACCTTTACCGATATCGTCGCACGCGCGCCGGATGGGAGTCTATCGACGCACAAACTGCTCAGCCAAAACCCTGGCCGCTATCGCGACGCTGCGATCGCCGGCATCAAAACCGTGCTCGGCCTTCCGCTCGATGCGCGCATCCCGCCCGGCATGGTCGCGGCGGTCAAGATGGGCACTACCGTGGCGACCAACGCGCTGCTCGAACGGCAAGGCGAACGCACCCTCCTGGTCGTCAACCGCGGGTTCGCCGATGCGCTGCGGATCGGCAACCAGACACGGCCGCGCTTGTTCGACCTCGATATCCGTCTTCCGAGCATGCTCTACGAGCGTGTGGTCGAGATCGGCGGCCGCGTCGGCGTCGACGGTAGCGAAATCGAGGTACTCAATGAAGCCGGCGCCGCCCAGGCCTTTGCCGAGGCGCGCGCGGCGGGCATCAGCGCCTGTGCCATCGTGCTGATGCATGCGTGGAAATATCCAGACCACGAGCGCCGGCTCGCAGGCTTGGCGCGGCTGGCCGGTTTCACCCAGGTTTCCCCAAGCCATCAGGTGAGCGCGCTGCTGCGTCTGGTTCCGCGCGGCGATACCACGGTTGTGGACGCCTACCTCTCGCCGATCCTGCGCCGCTACGTCGACCAGGTCGCGGCCGAGCTTGAGGGCGTGCGCCTATATTTCATGCAATCGAGCGGTGGCCTCGCCGACGCGGCGGGCTTTCAAGGCAAGGACGCCATCCTGTCGGGTCCGGCCGGAGGCATTGTCGGTGCAGCGCGCACCGCGGCCGCCGGCGGGTTTGATCGGATCGTCAGCTTCGACATGGGCGGCACCTCGACCGATGTGGCGCTCTATGCGGGTCAATTTGAGCGGGCCTTCGAGACCCAGGTGGCCGGTGTGCGTCTGCGCGCCCCAATGATGGCGATCAACACCGTGGCGGCGGGCGGCGGCTCGATCCTGCATTTCGATGGCGCCCGCTTTCGCGTAGGGCCCGATTCCGCCGGCGCCGATCCGGGGCCCGCCTGCTATCGTCGCGGCGGCCCGCTGACAGTCTCCGACGCCAATGTCTGCGTCGGCAAGATCCAGCCGGCGCATTTCCCGGCGATCTTCGGACCGACGGCGGACCAGCCGCTCGATGCTGCGATAGTCGCGGAAAAATTTGCCGCGCTTGCCGAAGAGATCGCGGGCGCCACCGGCGAACCCCAGGACGCGCGGTCGGTTGCCGAGGGCTTCATGCGCGTCGCGGTCGCCAATATGGCCAATGCGATCAAGCAGGTCTCGGTGCAGAAGGGTCACGACGCTACCCGCTTTGCGCTGCAATGCTTCGGCGGCGCTGGCGGCCAGCACGCCTGCCTGGTTGCGGACGAACTCGGCATGGAGACCGTCTTCATCCACCCTTACGCCGGCGTCCTGTCGGCCTACGGCATGGGGCTCGCCGACCAGACTGTCATGCGCGAGCAAGCTGTCGAGGTGCCGTTCGTAGCGGACGAGATGGCCGGGCTGGAGGCGCTGGCGGCCCGGCTGGCGCAGGAAACGCGCGAGGCCTTGGCGGCGCAAGGCGCCGAGTCGGAGCGCATCGAGGTTCAGCTCGTGCTGCATCTGCGCTACGCGGGGACTGATACGGCGTTGATTGTGCCCTATGGCGCGCCCGACCAGGTCGTGCCGCTATTTACCGAGGCGCACCGTGCGCGGTTCGGCTTCGCCACCCCCGAGCGGTCGGTGGTCGTCGAGGCGCTGGCGGTCGAGGCCACCGCCGCCGGCGAGCCCGTGGGGGAGACGCGAGTTCCCCGTCGGGCCGGTGGTGGGCCGGTTGCGGTCGACAGGATCGTCATGTGGACCAGCGGGGCCGAACACGTGACGCCGGTGTTCGACCGCACGATGTTGCGGGCGGGCGACCATATCGCCGGTCCAGCGCTGATCCGCGAGGCCAATGCGACCACGGTCGTCGAGCCCGGTTGGCGCGCCGAGCTAACCGATCTCGATCATATGCTGCTGCGACGCGTCGAACCGCGCGCGACGCGAGTGACCGCTGGCAGCTCGAGGCCCGATCCGGTGCTGCTCGAGTTCTTCAACAACCTGTTCATGAACGTCGCCGAGCAGATGGGCGCGGTGCTGCAGAACACGTCGCTCAGCGTTAACATCAAGGAGCGGCTGGATTTTTCTTGCGCAGTCTTTGACGCCGAGGGCCGGCTGGTGGCCAACGCCCCGCATATCCCGATCCATCTCGGCGCGATGGGCGAAAGCGTGCAGACCGTGCTGCGGCTGCGGCGGGAAACGCTGAAGCCGGGCGACGTGGTAACCCTCAACAATCCCTATAACGGCGGCACCCACCTGCCCGACGTGACCGTGATCACCCCGGTGTTCGATGCTGCCGGGCACGACATTCTGTTTTTCGTCGCCAACCGCGGGCACCACGCTGACATCGGCGGCATCACCCCTGGCTCGACCCCACCTGTCTCGCGCAACCTGGAGGAGGAAGGCGTCGTCCTCGACAATTTCCTGCTGGTCGACGGCGGCCAATTTCGCGAGGTCGAGTTCCAGCATCTGCTGGCATCGGCGACCTATCCGGCACGCAGCCCCGATGTCAACGTCGCAGACATCAAGGCGCAGATCGCGGCCAACGAGAAAGGCGTGCAGGAGCTGCGTGGCGTGGTCGCTCGCTTCGGCTTGGACTTGGTGCGCGCCTATATGCGCCACGTGATGGACAATGCCGAGGAAAGCGTCCGCCGGGTGATCGACCGGATCGGCGATGGGTCATTTGCCTACACGATGGACGATGGCTCGCCGCTTCGGGTCGCCATCACCGTCGATCACCAGACGCGCACTGCGACGGTCGACTTCACTGGCACCGGCGGTCAACGCGACGACAACTTCAACGCGCCGCCGGCGGTGACCCGCTCCGCAGTTCTCTACGCGCTCCGCTGCCTGGTCGGCAGCGACATTCCCCTGAACGACGGCTGTCTGAAACCGATCCGACTGGTGATCCCGCTCGGCACCTTCCTGTCGCCGCAGCCGGGGGCGGCGGTCGTTGCCGGCAACACCGAGACTTCGCAGGCCGTCGTCAACGCGCTGCTCGGCGCGGTCGGCGCGCTGGCCTGCAGTCAGGCGACGATGAACAATTTCATCTTCGGCGACGCGACCCGCCAGTACTACGAGACGATTTGCGGCGGCGCCGGCGCCGGGCCGGGATTCAACGGCACCTCCGCGGTCCATACGCACATGACTAACACCCGCATGACCGATCCTGAGGTGCTGGAGCTGCGCTATCCGGTGCGGCTGGAGGGGTTCGCCATCCGTCGGGGCTCCGGCGGGGCTGGACGCTGGCGCGGCGGCGACGGGGCAGTGCGACGGATCCGGTTTCTCGAGCCGATGACCGCCGTCATCGTCTCGTCCCGCCGCAACATAGCTCCCTTCGGGCTCGCCGGCGGTGCCGGTGGAGCCCTCGGCCGCCAATGGGTTGAGCGTGAAGACGGCAGCCGCCACCTGATGACCGGCACTGACCAGACTGAACTGGCTGCGGGTGACGTTTTCGTCATCGAGACGCCGGGCGGCGGCGGTTATGGCCTCCCGAGCGGATAATCACCACGCGGCGTAAATCAGGGCTAGACGCCACGTTCAAGCACTCCGGCCGTTCAGTGGCCGTCAGCAGCCCGGACCAGTAGAGTGCGATGATGCGGCATCGGATACGCTTGGTCCGGACACGGCGGCGCACGCAGGTCAGCAACGCCATTCGCTCGCATCTTGCCGAGTTCGACATCGTCTCCCCGATCGGCCGCAACAGTGTCGCGAGGGCGACAACGTCGAGCGCGGGTTTGCGGCCAGGGCTGCGACGGTGGACATTGGTTCGATTAGTAGTGTTCAGCGCCCGGCATGGCTTAGCGCTATTGATCGACCCCCGATGAAGTGGTCCACCCTGAGCTATGGTTTTTGCTCTCGAGGAGGACTGCGATGCCGAGGAAGATCTATAAGCCGGAAGAGATTGTCGCCAAGCTGCGGCGGGTTGATGTTTTGACCTCGCAAGGCCAGGGCGTGGCCGAAGCGATCCGTTCGATTGGGGTGAGCGAGGTGACGTATTACCGGTGGCGCCAGGAGTTCGGCGGGTTGAAGAGCGATCAGGTAAAGCGTCTCAAGGACCTTGAGACGGAGAACACCCGGCTCCGTCGCGCGGTGTCGGACCTGACGCTGGACAAGCTGATCCTGCAGGAGGCGGCCCGGGGAAACTACTGAGCCCCGCGCGTCGCCGCGCCTGCATCGAACATGTTCGAGGAGTGTTGTCGATTTCCGAGCGCCGTGCCTGTGCGGCACTCGGACAGCATCGCTCGACGCAGCGCAAGGTCCCGCGGGGCCGTGACGATGAAGCGCGGCTGACGGCCGACATCGTCGAGTTGGCCCGGCAGTATGGCCGCTACGGCTATCGCAAGATCGCCGCGTTGCTACGCCGGGCCGGCTGGCTGGTTAACGACAAGCGGGTCGAGCGGGTCTGGCGACGCGAGGGGCTGAAAGTCCCCGCCCGGCAGCCGAAGCGCGCTCGCCTGTGGCTCAATGACGGATCGTGCATCCGTCTGAGAGCCGAGCGCGGCAACCATGTCTGGTCCTACGACTTTGTCGAGGAGCGCACGCATGATCGACGCAAGTTCCGCCTGCTCAACATCATCGACGAGTTCACCCACGAGTGCCTGGCCATTCGGGTATCCCGCCGGCTCACATCGATCGATGTCATCGATGGGCTCTCGGACCTGTTCATCCTGCGCGGGGTTCCCGAGCACATCCGTTCCGACAACGGTCCGGAGTTCATCGCCAAGGCCGTGCAGGAGTGGATCGGCGCTGTCGGTGCAAAGACCGCTTACATCATGCCCGGCAGCCCGTGGGAGAATGGCTTCATCGAGAGCTTCAATGCACGCTTGCGCGATGAGCTTCTCGACGGCGAGGTCTTCTACACGCTGCGCGAGGCTCAGATCGTCATCGAAAGCTGGCGCCGTCACTACAACGCCGTGCGGCCACATGCCTCGATCGGCTACCGGGCTCCAGCTCCCGAGGTGTTCGTGCCAGCCCTCGCCGCATGGCCGGCTGTGCAACCCCGACCAGCTCCGCAGGCCATGCTCCCGCTGGTGCCAAAGCCAGCCCTAAACTAACATTCAAACCGGACCACCAAGAGGGGGCCGGTCA
>DATNJF010000118.1:0-34731 GCA_035604035.1 Allostellaceae bacterium
TCGGGGTAATCGTGCTGCGACAGGATGCGGTCGACCGTCGGACCCAGCCGCACCAGCCGGCCGCGCAGCGCGAACGGATCGAGTTGGAACGGCTGAACGACATCGTCGATGCGGAGAGCGGTAGCAGTGTCGGACAACGCGGCACTTCCTGAAAATGACAAAGAATATTGCCGGCGGCGTAGCGGCGCCGACGCCATCAGGCTCACGTCGGCCCGGAAACCAACCCTTTCAATATAGGTCGTTTTTCGGCCACCGAGTAAGGGAAATACCGCTTGAGCGCGTTGATTGGTGCTTCGAAAAAGCGCCAGGAGATCGCGGCCAGCCCGATGCTCGTCAAGGTGACGACACTAAACCGCGCCGCCCAATGCATTGATCCAAGCTGCCATCTTTCAACCGCGTGGGCGTACAGCGCATCGACAAAGGGATGAAAGACATAGATGCCGTAGCTTATCTTGCCGATATAAGCAGGCAGGCGAGCGCCCAGCACGTTGTTGAGCAGGGGGGTGCTGCCGCGGACGGCAAGCGCGATCACCCAGGCAAATGCCAAGCCCCGGCAGAAATAGATCGCGCTCGTGCCGATGACGCCGAGCGGTATTAGGCCGGCGATGCTCGCGGCCACAAATACGGCGGCGAATGGTCCCGCCCAATCGATGATCCGGGCTAGGGGCCGGTTTCCTTCAGAAAGCGTGAGCAGCGCGCCAAAGCACAGCGCATCGCTCACCGTCGGGGTCAGCATCTCGGGAAATGGCACCCATGGGAGCGCCGGGATGATACGAAATACCGCCGATGCCACGATCAGTCCGCCGATACAGCCAACCATCGCCCGGCGGGGACACAGGATGATGAAGAGCGGCCAGACCAGATAAAACTGCTCCTCGACCGCCAGCGACCAGAAATGCGCGGTCTTTGCCGGGTAGCCCTGCACCGAAAATAGGAAATTCGAGACGTAGCCGAGATGCCACCAGATCAGCTTGCGGATCTCGGGGTCGCCCAGCAGCCAGCCCACCACCAGAACCAGGTAGACGATCGGCAGGATGCGAAGACCGCGACGCACGTAGAATTGGCGCAGCGTCACCAGCAGCGACTGGCCGCCTTCGACGGCGATGCGGCAACGCAAGAGGATGCCGGTGATCAGGTAGCCGCTGAGGACGAAAAACAGCGCGACGCCATACCCGCCGCCACTCTCGCCGAACGCAGTCAGGTGTGAGACCAGGACTGCGAAGACGGCGAGCGCACGCAGGCCGTCGAGCTGAGGGAGATGCTTTTGCTCGCTGGCTGCGGCCGCGGCAGGCCCTGGCGCGATTACCCCAGGCACCAGGCGAGAATGCCTTTCTGCACGTGGAGCCGGTTCTCGGCCTCGTCCCACACCACCGATTGCGGCCCGTCGATGACCGCGGCCGTGACCTCTTCGCCGCGATGCACCGGCAGGCAGTGCATAAAGATCGCGTCGGGCTTGGCTTCGGCCATCAGATGGTTGTTGACCTGGTAGGGCATCAGCAAATTGTGCCGGTTGACGCTGGCCTCGGTGCCCATCGACACCCAGGTGTCGGTGACGACGCAATCGGCCCCGGCGACCGCTTCTTCCGGCCGCGCCGTGAGCCGCACCCGGCCGCCCTCGCGCTGCGCCCAGTCGAGCACCGACGCCGGCGGCGACAGCTCTTCGGGACAGGCGAGCCGCAACTCGAAGCCGAAGCGTACCGCGGCGTGGATCCAGCTCGCCGCCACATTGTTGCCGTCACCGCTCCAGGCGACGACGGTGTTGGCGACCGGCCCCTTTTTCTCCTGCAAGGTCATGACGTCGGCCATGATCTGGCACGGGTGCGAGGAATCGGTGAGGCCGTTGATCACCGGCACGGTCGCGTAGCGCGCCAGATCGTCGAGCTTCTGCGCGTGGTTGGTGCGGATCATGATCGCATCGACATAGCGCGACAGGACGCGGGCGGTGTCAGCGATGGTTTCGCCGCGGCCCAACTGGCTGTCCTGCGTCCCGAGCATGATCGTGTCGCCGCCCAGTTGGCGCATCGCCACCTCAAACGACACGCGGGTGCGCGTCGACGGCTTCTCAAAGATCATCGCCAGCATCTTGCCGTCAAGCGGGCGGTCGCTTCGCCCGTTCTTGTAGGCGACGCCGAGATCGAGCATCGCGCGCAACGATGGCGTCTCGTACTGGTTGATGTCGAGGAAGTGGCGGGGCGGCTCCGCCTGGGGCCGCCCGCCGACTAGCGTCGCGCCGCCAAGGGCGGCACGACTAGCTACCGCTCTTACGGCGCGGGCCATTCGCCCGCGACCTGGGTGAGGATGCCGATCGCCTCGTCGATTTCCTTCTTGCCGGCGACGAGCGGCGGCAGGATACGCAGCACGTTGTCGCCCGCGGTCAGCACCAGGAGGCCCTTGGCGCGGGCCTTGGCGACGACATCGCCGGCAGTGACGACACATTTGACGCCGAGCAGCATTCCCGAGCCGCGCACGCTCTCGAACAGCTTCGGATAGGCGGCGACGAGACCCTCGAGCTTGCCCCACATGTACTTCGCCGTTTCGTTGACGCGGTCGAAGAAACCCGGCGCGAGCATGACGTCGAGCACGGCATTGCCGGCCGAGACCGAGAGCGGGTTGCCGCCAAAGGTCGACCCATGCGAACCGGCGACCATGCCGACCGCCGCCTTCTCGGTCGCCAGGCAGGCGCCGATCGGGATGCCGTTCCCCAGCGCCTTGGCAACCGCCATGATGTCGGGCGGGACGCCGGCCCACTCATGCGCGAAGAGCTTGCCGGTGCGGCCCATGCCGCATTGCACCTCGTCATAGACGAGCAGCAGCCCAAACTCGTCGCAGATCGCGCGCAGGCCCTTCAGGTAGTCGGTAGACGGCGCACGCACGCCGCCTTCGCCCTGCACCGGCTCGACCAGGATCGCCGCGGTCTTGTCGGTTACCGTCGCGCGCATCTCGTTGAGGTTGTTGAACGCGACGTGATCGAAACCGTCCATCACCGGACCGAAACCCTTGAGATAGGCCTCCGCTCCGGCCGCGGCGAGGGTCGCGAAGCTGCGCCCGTGGAACGAGCCGTTGCAGCCGATTACCCGGTATTTTTCCGGGTGGCCGGTCTCGCTCTGGTACTTGCGCGCGACCTTGATCGACAACTCGACCGCCTCCGCGCCCGAATTGTTGAAGAACACTGTGTCGGCGAAGCTATTGGCGACCAGCCGCTCGGCGAGCTTTTCCTGCCCCGGGATGCGGAACAGGTTCGACGAGTGCCACAGCGTGTTCGCCTGCTTGGTCAGCGCTGCGATCACCTGCGGGTGGCAGTGCCCCAGCGAGGTGACGGCGATGCCGCTGGTGAAGTCGAGAAACTTGCGCCCGTCGGTGGACCAAAGGTAGCAGCCTTCGCCCCGCTCAACGGCGACATCCCACCGACCGTAGGTCGGCATTACGGGTGTAATCACGGAAATTCTCCTGTGCGATGGATTTGCGGAAAGGATTGACGTCAGACGATTGCGATTATCGTCGTCGTCGCCCATCCGCGGGCGCGATCCATCGCATCCTTTGATTACAGACCGGATCGCGCTTCATCGCCACGCTCCTTGACTCGGCCGATGGCGTCGCGCGCCCGGCCGCCGAGCAGGAAAGCCGCGGAGTATGAGGAGGGTGGGTAACTCTGTCAATTCGCGGTTCTGCGGACTGGCGCGGCCATCGATAATCCCGCAAAAGTTGATCTAGATCACGGCACTCTACGAGCGTGAGCGGCATCATGTCCGCATGGAAGACCGAATTGAAACGCTGCGCCGTCAAATCGCGTTTTACCGTCTCCAGTTGGAGGGGGGCGTCGAGAGCGAACTCGCGGGCCAGTACCTTGCGCAAATCCTGAACGGCGAGGCCGAACTGAGGGCGATCGCCCACGAGAGGCGGGACGGAGGCCTGGCTGCAGGCAGCACCGCGTCAGACTGAAGGCATTACCGCGCCGCCGGGGTTTGCGCAGGATGGCCGCTAACCTCGGCGCCGTCGCCTTCGCCGAGCCGCAGAAAGCCGATCGTCGAGGCCAGCGGCACTAGCGCGATCAGCACGAAAACCAGGCGAAAATCGCCGACCGTCACGTGCTCGCCGCCGGCGACGATCGCCAAGAGCGCGGCGCCGAAGGCCACGCCGAAACCGCGCGCCAGCTGTTGGAACACGCCGCTGACGCTGGTGCTGCGCGACAGCAGCGGCGAGGGCACATCGGCGAAGCTGATCGTGTTGAGCGCCAGGTACTGGATGCTGCGTACACAGCCTGAGGCCAGCACGCAGGCGACGACGATCCACACCGGCGTTTCAGCGCTCAATAGCGCGAAGATCGCGGTCACCGCCGCCGCGCCGATCGCGCCCAGCACCAGCGTCCAGCGGAACCCGAGCCAGCGCAGCAGCCAGCGCGAGCCGGTGCGCACCAGCATCGCCCCCAGGGTCGAGGAGAAGGTCAGCGACCCGGCCTGCATCGGGCTCAGCCCATAGCCGACCTGGAACAGCAGCGGCAGCATGAACGGCGTTGCGTCGAGCCCCATCCGACACAGCCCGCCGGTCACCGTGCCAACCCGGAACGTCTTGATCTTCAGTAGGTTGAGGTCAAGCACCGGCGCAGCGGCATTCCGCGCGTGGCGAACATAGATGTAGAAGATCACGAACGAGATCGGGAAAAACATCTCGCCGACCCAGGGTGTGACGATCGGTCGGCCGAGATTCTCGATCGCGAACTCGAACATGAAGAGCCCGATCGCGGCGATCAGGAACCCGCCGATATCGAAGCGGGTCGGAGCCGGCGCGCGGAAATTCTCGAACATCAGGAAGCCGAGCACCGCGCCGATGATCCCCATCGGGATGTTGAGGTAGAACACCCAGCGCCACGATGCATAGCTAGTGAGGAACCCGCCGACGATGGGGCCGACGGTCGGGCCGATCATCGCCGGGATGGTCATCCAGTTCATCGCCGAGACGAGGCTGGCGCGCGGAAAGCTGCGCAACAGGATGAGCCGGCCGACCGGGGTCATCATCGCCCCGCCGAAGCCTTGGATGACGCGGAACCCGATCAGCATCGGCAGATTGGTCGAGAGGCCGCACAGTGCCGAGCCGGCGGCGAAGATCAGCACCGCGGCGCAGAACACGACGCGAGTGCCGAGCCGGTCGGCGATCCAACCGCTGACCGGGATGAACACGGCGAGGCTCAACAGATAGCTAGCGATCACCAAGTTAAGGCGCAGTGGGCTCTCGCCGAGGCTTTTCGCCATCGCCGGGATCGACACCGCGATCATCGTCGAATCGAGCCCCTCCATGAAGAACGCGCAGCCGACGATTAGCGGGATCGCCACGCGCAGCCGCGGCACGCTCGCCGGAGGGGAAAGGGCCGCTTGGCTCACAATGCCGCCATGGAAAATTCGAGGCGGGGCGATCGTAGAGGACAATCGGGCGGCAATCTCCTATCAGTTGCCGGCCATGAGTGCTGACGGCATCGACGCTGCGCTGATCGAGCGCTGGGCCCTGCACTACCTCGGCCGCTATTCAAGCTCGGCCGAGAATTTGCGCCGCGTGTTGTCGCGCCGCGCCCGCCGCCGCCTCGACGATGACCGCGAGGCGCTGGCCGAGGCTCGAACGCTGATCGATGCGCTGGTCCGGCGCTACCGTGAATCGGGCCTCGTCGATGATGCTGCCTATGCCGGGGCGCAAGCGCGGGCGCGGCTGCGCCGCGGCCAGTCGCTGCGCACGATCCGAGCCGGGCTGGCCGCCAAGGGGGTCGGCGCCGAGGACGCGGCGACGG
The DNA here is from genome assembly GCA_035604035.1 of Allostellaceae bacterium. Classification (GTDB taxonomy): domain Bacteria; phylum Pseudomonadota; class Alphaproteobacteria; order ATCC43930; family CGMCC-115725; genus DATARH01. Next base: position 5,774 of record DATNJF010000118.1, read on the forward strand.
CGCTCGAAGCGCTGCGCGACGAGGGCGGCGACCCCGACCTCGCCGCCGCCTGCGCCTTCGCCCGCCGTCGCCGGCTCGGGCCGTTCCGGCGCGGTTCCAGGGATCGCGCCAAGGAGCTCGCCGCCTTCGCCCGCGCCGGCTTTGCCCGCGCCGCCGCCGAGGCGGTGCTTGGGTGTGCCGATCCGGACGAAGCCGAGGCATTGCTCAAAGGAGAAGGTTAACGCGGTGAAGCCGCAATAATTACAATGAGGCGGTGAGGCAGTGAAGTCCTGAGCCGTCGCCCTCTCACCGCCTCACTGTCTCATTGTCTCATTGTGAAATTAATGGCGCTGCGCGCCTGCTGTTGAACGCGGCTTTTATGTTTCCCGCTCGCGCATGAGCCGGGCGACGCCGTGGGAGTCGGTGTCGTCGCGCGCCTCGAGTGCGGCGATGATGCGCGGCCGGTCGGTGGCGGGGCGGTTCTGGCTGAGCTTGAACTTGCCTTCGAGCCGCGCGACCGCGATCTCGAACCCGAGGATGCCGTTGAGCATCCCGGCGAAGTAGGGTTCTGGCAGGTCTTGCATCCGCCACGGCGCCGCCTCGCGCGCCTCGTGGCGCTCGGACAGACGCTGCAATAGCCGGCGCGTCCAGCTAGCGTCGTCCATCGCGCGGCAGGGCCCATAGGCATGGACACTGGCGTAGTTCCACGTCGGCACGGCTGGGCCGGCTTCGTACCAGCTTGGCGAGATATAGGCGTGCGGCCCGGTGAAGATCGCCAACGCCTCGCCCCCGGCGTAGATGTCGAGGCACTGCGGGTTGCCGCGGGCGAGATGGCCTTGCAGATACACGTGGCCGTCGCGGCGCTCGACCAGAAACGGCACCTGGCTAGCGATCATCCCGGTCTCGCCGTAAGTCGTCAGCAGCGCGAAATCGTGGCGCCCGATGTGATCGAGCAGCACCTCTTCTCGCGTCTCGGTGAAATGCGGCGGCAGATAGACCACGGGGTCAGATCCACCAGTGCTCGACGACCAGGCTGCCGAGCAGCGCCACCCCGGCAGCCACCAGAATGCCGCCCGAGCCGCGGTTGATCCAGACCAGGTGCTGGCGCTGGAAGGCCATGCGCAGCACCCCGGCCCCGGCGATCAGCCCGACCCACCAGATAAACGAGCCCAGCCACACCCCGGCGACAAGGATCGCGGCGTGCACCATCGTCGCTTGGTCGCCGGTAAAGCCGATCGCGCCGAAAATCGCCAGAAACGACAGGATCGTCACCGGGTTGGTGATGGTCAGCGCAAAGGTCGAGGCGAAATCGCCGAACAGACCTTCCGGGTCGCTGCCGGATCGGGCGCGCATCGTCGGGTCCCTCATCAGCGCGGTGATGCCGACATAGAGTAGGAAAGCGGCGCCGCCGATGCGCAGCCAATCCTGGTAGTAGAACAGCGAATCCGAGATGAATGTCAGGCCGAACCCGGCGATGATGCCGAAGAACGAATCGGCCGAGGCCGCGCCCAGTCCGGAGAACAGACCCGGCAACCTGCCGTCGAGTATCGTCCGGCGAATGCACAATATCCCGACCGGGCCGACGGGCACGGCGATGACGATGCCAACCAGCATTCCCTTGAGCAAAAAGCTGATCAGCATCCCCGTTCGATCTCCAATGTTCGTTGGCGCAGTCTCGGCGAAGCGCCGCGCGGGCGCAATCGAAATGGCGCGATAAGCCTGTGCCATCCTGTGTCGCCGGAGAAATCGCGCTATGCTTTGCGGCGCGGCGGGGAATCGCTTCATCGCCGTCGCTCGTAACCGCAGCCCGTGAGGTCGCCGATGCCGGACAATGCGCATGGCTTCGAGTTTGCCGGCATCGATGGCAGCGCCCTGCCGCTTTCGGCCTGGAAGGGGCATCCGATGCTGGTGGTCAACACCGCCTCGTTTTGCGGCTACACGCCGCAATACCGCGATCTCGAGGCGCTGTGGCGTCAGTACCGCGACCGCGGTCTCATTGTCCTCGGCGTGCCGTCAAACGATTTCGGCGCGCAGGAGCCGGGTAGCGCCGCCGAAATCAAGAATTTCTGCGAGACCAATTACGAGATCGACTTTCCGCTGACCGAGAAGGTCCGGGTCATCGGCGGCAACGCGCACCCGTTTTATCGCTGGGTCGCCGAGACGTTGGGCGAGGGTGCCGCGCCGCGCTGGAATTTCCACAAGTACCTGATCGGGCTCGACGGCGAACTCGCTGGCGCCTGGCCGTCATCGGTCCGCCCGGGCGATGCCGCGATCGTCGGCGAGATCGAAAAACTGCTGCCGGAGCAATAGTAGGGCCGCACGGTTAGACCACGTGCTCGATATTCGGAACCTTCGTAAGAATTTTGGCCCCCTGGTGGCAGTCGACGACGTGTCGTTCACCGTCAAGCAGGGCGAGGTGCTTGGGTTTCTCGGGCCCAACGGCGCCGGTAAGTCGACGACAATGAAGATGGCGACCGGTTTCCTCGCCCCAACCTCCGGCACCGCGATCATTTGCGGTCACGACATCCTGACCCAGCCGCTCGCCGCCAAGCGCCAATTCGGCTATCTACCCGAGGGCGCGCCGGCCTATCCCGATATGGTCGTCGCCGATTTCCTGCACTTTATTGCCCATATCCGCGGCTATCGCGGCGCCGAGGCGCGCGAGCGCACCAACCACATCGTCGAGCTGGTGCATTTGGGCGAGGTCTACGACCAGCGCATCGAGACTCTGTCGAAGGGGTTTCGCCGCCGCGTCGGCGTCGCGCAGGCGCTGATCCACGACCCGCCGGTGGTGATCCTCGACGAGCCGACCGACGGGCTCGACCCCAACCAGAAGCACGAGATGCGCCGCATCATCGCGGCGATGCGGCCGGAAAAGACCATCGTCATCTCGACCCACCTCCTCGAAGAGGTCGAGGCGGTGTGCAGCCGCGCGGTCATCATCGCCAAGGGCCGCCTCCTTGCCGACAGCACGCCGGCGCAGCTCGCCGCCCGCTCGCGCTACCACAACGCGGTGCGGCTGCGCATCGCGTCTGGAAGCCTCGCGAAAATCCGCGCCGACCTCGATCAGCTCGACGATGTCGATTTGGTCGAAGCCGTGAGCGTTGACGAAGAGCCCGGGACGCTGCTCGTCATCGCCCGCGAGGGCCGGCCGATCGCCGATGACATCGTCGAAATGGCCCGCGCGCGGCGCTGGAGATTGGCTTCGATGACAGTCGAGCGCGGCCGGCTTGACGACGTGTTCCGGGCGATCACCGCCCCGGAGGACACGCCGCGGACGCCGTGGGATTTTTCTCAGCTTTCGCATTAGCGTCGGACATCAAGTCGTTGATTCAGAATATCTCGATCATCTGCCGTCGCGAGCTGGCGGGCTATTTTGCGACGCCGCTCGCCTATCTGTTCATCGTCATCTTTCTCGTGCTCGCTGGGGTATTGACCTTTTTCGTCGGCGATTTCTTCGAGCGCGGCCAGGCCGATCTGCAGGTTTTTTTTACCTTCCACCCCTGGCTCTATCTGATGCTGATCCCGGCGGTGTCGATGCGGCTCTGGGCCGAGGAGCGCAAGAGCGGCACCATCGAGCTGTTCCTGACCCTGCCGATCCGGCTCTCCGAGGCGGTGCTGGGCAAGTTCCTCGCTGCCTGGCTCTTCGTCGGCATTGCGCTGACGCTGACCTTCCCGTTCTGGCTCACCGTACTGTTCTTGGGCGACCCCGATAACGGCGTCATCGCCGCCAGCTATCTCGGCAGTTGGCTGATGGCCGGGGCGATCCTGGCGCTCGGCGCCGCGGTCTCGGCGGCGACCAAGAACCAGATCATCGCTTTTATCGTCACCGCCTCGCTGGTCTTCGTGCTGATCGCGGCGGGCACGCCGACCGTCATCGGCCTGTTCGAGGGCTGGGCGGCCGAAAGCGTGATCCAGGCCGTCGCCGGGGCGAGCCTCTTCGGCCATTTCACCGCGATCACCCGCGGCGTCCTCGATTTGCGCGACCTGATCTATTTCCTGTCGCTGATCGTCGCCTTCCTCGGCGCCAATGCCGTCCTCCTCGATTTGATGAAGGCCGATTGAGATGGCCCGCGTCTGGCGGATCGGACAGGGGATGCGCTCGCGCGCCGGCCGCGCGGTCGTCGGACTCATCTCTATCTTGGTGATGCTGCTTGCGGCGAACATCGTCGCCGCGCGCTACGCCACGCCGCGGCTCGACCTGACGCAGGAGCATCTCTACACGCTCGCCAAGGGAACGCAGCAAACCCTCGCCAAGATCGAGGAGCCGATCACGCTGCGCTTCTACTACTCGCCGCACTTGGGCGATGCGGTTCCTTCATACGGCGTCTATGCCCAGCGCGTGCGCGAGCTCCTTGACCAATACGTCGTCGCCGCGAAGGGCAAGCTCCGCCTCGAAATCTACGACCCGCTGCCCTACTCCGACACCGAGGACCGCGCCGTCGCCTATGGGCTGCAGCCGGCGCCGCTCAACGATCGGGGCGAGGCGGTCTATTTCGGCCTCGCCGGCACCAACTCGACCGACGACCAGCAGGTCATCGCTTTCTTCAACCCCGAGCGCGAGCGCTTTCTCGAATACGATTTGACCCGTCTCATCCACACGCTCGCTTTCCCGAAGCGCAAGGTAGCGGGTCTGCTGACGTCGCTGCCGCTCGGCGGCGAGACCCCGGCGCCGATCATCGAACAGCTGCGGCAGACCGTTGACGTCAAGGATCTGCCGCTCGATGTCGCCGCGATCCCGGCCGATACCGATGTGCTGCTGATCGTCCACCCCCAAGATTTGCCTGAGCGGACGCAGTTCGCGATCGACCAGTACGTGCTCAAGGGCGGCAAGGCGCTGGTTTTTGTCGATCCCTATTCCGAGGCGCAGGCGGCGCTGGCGAATGCGGCCGGCAAATCGACGGCAAGCGACCTCGATCGCCTGTTCAAAGCCTGGGGCGTCAAGCTCCTGGATGGCGTCGTCGCCGGGGACCGCCATGCAGCGCGACGTGTCGCAGTGCCGGTGCAGGGTCGCGGCTCCCAGGCATTGGATTACGTCGCCTGGCTGAACCTGCAATCCGACAATCTAAGCCGCGATGACCCGATCACCGCCGATCTGTCGACGATTGCGATGGCGACAGCCGGGATCCTGCAGCCGATCGAGGGCGCGACGACGAAATTCGATCCCTTGATCCAGACCTCGACCGAGGCCGAGCAGATCCCTGTCGACAAGGTCAAAGGCCTCCCCGATGTCGGCGAACTGCTCGCCCATTTCCGCCCCGACGGCCGGCGCTACGTCCTCGCCGCCCATGTCACCGGTACGGCGGCGACTGCCTTCCCCGACGGCGCTCCGAAAGATGCGGCCCCCGGTGAGCCGCTCAAGGAAGCAGCGCCGCCGATCAATGTCGTCGTCGTCGCCGATACCGACATGCTCGACGCGCGCTTCTGGGCGCAGTCGCGCGATTTTCTAGGACGCCAGGTGATCGTGCCGCTCGCCAACAACGCCGATTTCTTCGTCGACGCGGTCGAGGTGCTGGCCGGCGGGCAGGACCTCGTCGATCTCAGGAGCCGCGGCACCGTCGCCCGGCCGTTCGAGGTGGTCGAGCGTATTCAACGCTCGGCCGACGATCGTTTCGCCGCCCAGCAGCGCACCCTCGAGGAAAAGGTCAAGCAGGCCGAGGCCAAGCTGCACAAGCTGACCGCCGGCGATACCGCCACCGGCTCGGGCGCACCGACCGCCGACCAGAGCAAGGAGATCGAGGCGATCCGCGCCGATCTGATCGACAGCCGGCGCCAGCTTCGCCAGGTACAGGCGGCGCTGCGCAGCGACATCGAGCATCTGAAGGTGATGCTCGCATTCTTCGATATCGCGCTGGTGCCGATCATCGTCGCCGTTGCGGCGTTGGTGATGGCGGCGCTGCGGCGTCCCCGCCGCGGTCGCGTGAGCGAAGCGTGATGCAGCGGCGAACCTTCAACCTGCTCCTCGCGGGGACGGCCGTGTCGGCCGCCGCGGCCGGGTTTGCGCTCGTTACCGGCGATCGCTATGTTAGCTCTGCGCCGCCCGGGCAGCGCGCGCTCCCCGACCTCGCCGGCAAGCTCAGCGAGCTCGCCTGGATCCGCATCTCGCGCGGCGCGATGACGATCAATTTCAACCTGATCGCCGGCCATTGGGCGGTGGTCGAGAAGGGCAACTACCCGGCGGCCGAGGAGCGGCTGCGCAAGCTTCTGGGCGCGCTCGCTGTGGTGGAGCTGGTCGAGCCCAAGACTGACCGCGCCGAATTGTTGCCGCGCCTCGACCTCGACGATCCCGCCAACGGCAAGTCGACCCTGGTGGCGCTGCAGGACCGCGCCGGCGCGCAGGTCGGGCAGCTCATCATCGGCCGCCGCCGGCCCAGCAGCCTCGGCGGCGGCGATGCCGGGGTTTATGTCCGCAAGCCCGGTACCGATCAGGCTTGGCTGGCGCGCGGTTCGTTCGACCTGTCGGGCGATGTGCTCGACTGGATTGATCGGCAGATCATCGATCTGTCTGCCGCGAATATCGCCTCGATCGTGCTGACGGCGCCCGATGGCGCCGCGACCGTGCTCTCCCGAGCCGCGTCGGACGCTGCTTTCGCCATCGAAGGCTCGTCGACCCCACCCGACGCGAAAAGTGCGGCTTTGCTCGCCGGCGCTCTCATCGCGCTCGAGCTCGACGACGTCAAGCCGGCCGCCGAGATGTCGATCCCCGCGGACGGCGCGGCCACCGCCGCGTTCACTACCTTCGATGGCCTCATCGTCGGGACGCGCCTGTCGCCACCCGAGGCCGGCGACTGGATCGCGTTCGATGTCACCGGCTTTGGCAAGGCCGAGGACGAGGCGAAGACCCTCAGCGCCAAACTGTCGCGCTGGAGCTTTCGCATTCCGCCCGAACGGGCGAAGCTGCTGCGCATGACGTTGGCCGATCTTCAGCCACACGGGTCGTGATGGACGAGTTGCTGGCCTCGCCCTGCCTCGGCATCTGCATCGTCGATCCGGCGACGCGGCAATGCCGCGGCTGTCTGCGCACGGTCGACGAGATCGCCCACTGGTATGAAGCGACCGCGGCCGAGAAGCGCGAGCAACTCGCGGCCCTGGCGGCTCGCCGCCAGGCCGCGGCAAACGGGGCGCGATGACCAGAATCGCGCTGCTGTCGATCCTGCTCTTGCTCGCCGCGTGCAACTCGATGAGCTTGCCGGGCTGGCCCAAGCCGGCGCCAGAAGCCGCGGCGAGCGCGAGCGCCTGGGCGAAGCCTGGGGCCGACGCGGCGACGGTAGAAGGCGCATACGGCGACTGTGTCGCCGCCACCGATACCGCGACCAAGACCGATTTCGACATCGACCAGGATATCGCCGCGAGTCGTTCGAGCGACCTGCAGCATTCAGATTTCGCCCGCAGCCCGATGCGCCAAGCCCAGGATACCAGCCGCGACCGCGCCCAGGCGGTCCTCTCCTCCTGCATGGAGGCAAAGGGGTTCAGCCCGGCTCGCTGATAACAACAGCCTGAGGACACCGGAACCAGAAATGAGTGCGCTTCACGCCATTGCCCTGGCGATACTGCAAGGGGTCACCGAGCTTTTCCCGATCAGCAGCCTCGGCCATGCGGTCATCGTGCCGTCGCTCTTGGCCTGGCCGATCGACCAGCGTTCGCCCGAATTCTTGCCGTTTGTCGTGGTGCTGCATGTCGGCACCGCGGTCGCGCTCTTGCTCTATTTCTGGCGCGAGTGGCTGCAGATCGGGCTCGGCGTTATCGGCGCCGGCGGCCGCGATCCGGGCGATGCGCGCCACGCGCTGGGGCTGATCATCGTCGCGACGCTGCCGGCGGTGGTGATCGGGCTCCTGTTCGAAAAGTTCGTGCGGGGGTTGTTTGCCTGGCCGCTGATCGCCGCGCTGTTCCTCGTCGCCAACGGGTTCCTGTTGCTGCTCGGCGACTGGCTGCGCATTCGCAGCGCGCAGAACCGGCCGATAGAGCCCGGCTCGCTCACCTGGAAGGGCGCGCTGGCAATCGGTTTCTGGCAGTCCCTGGCGTTCATCCCCGGCATTTCGCGCTCGGGCGCGGCGATGGTCGGCGGCCTCGTGGCAGGGCTTCAGCACGCGGAGGCCGCGCATTTCTCGTTCCTGATCGCGACCCCGATCATCCTCGGCGCCGCGGTGTTGGAGATACCCAAGCTCCTGGCGCTGCCAGGCCATGGGATCAGCTTGTTGGCCGTCGGCTCGGGCGTGGTCGCCGGCGTGACCGCCTATCTCAGCATTGCCTTCCTAATGCGCTATTTCCGCCGCCACGATTTCGACGACGCGCTGGTGCCCTTCGCGATCTATTGCTGGGTCGCTGGCGCCGCTGCCGCGTTCCTCTTAGTGATCTAAAACACCCGCCGTGGCACCAGCTCGGCCGGCATCGCGCTCTGTCGCAAATATTGCGCTAGGCAGTGCATCATCGACTGGTGAATGTCCTCGACAACGCCGTAATTCTCCGCCGCGACATGGAGATTGACGTCGGCGAGCGATTTGCTGCGGCCGCCCGCAAACCCGGTCATCGAAATCGAGCCGACCCCGTTGGCGCGCGCCCAGTCGATCGCGCGCACGATGTTCTCCGAATTGCCCGACGAACTGATCGTGATCAGCACATCGCCCGGCACCGCCATCGTCCGCAGCGGATAGACGAACACCTCGGCGTATTTGATGTCGTTGGCGATCGCGGTGACTAGCTCGAGCGGACCGGCGAGGCTGACCACCTTCGGTTTGAGCGATGTGTCGGTCTGCGCGCCTTTCAGCACGTCGCAATGCAGATGGTTCGAGATCGCCGCCGAGCCGCCATTGCCGCAGGCATAGATCATCCGCCCGGCGCGGATCGCAGCCGCGAGCATCGCGGCGGCTCGGTCGAACGCGGCGAGGTCGACGCTCTGCCAGGCGCGCACGATTTCGTCGCGGTAGGCGCCAACATAGGCGCCCGCGCTCGGATAGGTCTGGTCGGGAAAGCTCATCGCAGGACCCGATGCCTCGGTTGACACTCGCCGCTTGCCTCTATCATGGTTGCCGCCCGCTGTTCAGCCAATTTCCGGATTGCCCATGACCGCCTCCGATCTCGCCCGCACCATCGATGCCGCCTGGGATGCGCGCGACACGATCTCGACCGCGACCAAGGGCGAAGTCCGCGACGCGGTCGAGGCGGCGCTCGACGGCATGGACTCCGGCGAATTGCGTGTCGCCGAGCAGAGCGGCGGAAAGTGGCAGGTCCATCAATGGCTGAAAAAGGCGGTGCTGCTCTCGTTCCGCCTCAACGATATGGCGGAGATCGGCGGCGGCCCGGATGCGGCGAAATGGTGGGACAAGGTGCCCTCCAAATTCGCCGGTTGGGGGCCGAACCGCTTTCGCGACGCCGGGTTCCGCGCGGTGCCGGGCGCGATCGTGCGCCGCTCGGCCTATATCGCTCCCAACGTCGTGCTGATGCCGAGCTTTGTGAATGTCGGCGCCTATGTCGGCAGCAACACCATGGTCGATACCTGGGCGACGGTCGGCTCCTGCGCGCAGATCGGCAAGAACTGCCATTTGTCGGGCGGGGTCGGCATTGGCGGCGTCTTGGAGCCGCTGCAGGCCGAGCCGGTCATCATCGAGGACGATTGCTTTATCGGCGCGAGGAGCGAGGTCGTCGAGGGGGTGATCGTCGAAAAGGGGGCGGTCTTGGCGATGGGCACGTTCATCAGCTCGACGACCAAGATCGTCAACCGCGCCACCGGTGAGATCCATATGGGCCGGGTGCCGTCCTATTCGGTCGTCGTGCCAGGATCGCTCCCCGGCAGGCCGCTCCCCGACGGCAGCCCCGGCCCCAGCCTTTATTGCGCGGTCATCGTCAAGACCGTCGACGAGCAGACTCGCGCCAAGACCGCGATCAACGAACTCCTGCGCGATTGACGATGTCCGCCATCGATCCGGCTCTTCTCGCGGCGGAGCTGATCCGCCGGCCGAGCGTCACCCCCAAGGACGAGGGCGCGTTGGACGTCGTCGCGCGCATCCTCGAAGGGCTAGGCTTCACCTGTCATCGGCTGATCTTCGAGGAGCCGGGCGCCAACGGCGAAAAGGCCGACCCGATCGCCAATCTTTACGCGCGCAGGGGTGCCGGCAGCCCCAATCTCTGCTTTGCCGGCCACACCGACGTGGTTCCGGTTGGCGCCGCCGATCAATGGTCGTTCGACCCGTTCGCCGCGCTGCTAAAGGACGGCGTCTTGTGCGGGCGCGGCGCGGTCGACATGAAGGGTGCGATCGCCGCCTTCGTCGCCGCCGCCGAAGCCTTTCTCGCCAAACGCGGGACGAATTTCACCGGCTCAATCAGTTTCCTCATTACCGGCGACGAGGAAGGTGTCGCGATCAACGGCACCCGCAAGGTGCTCGACTGGCTCGCCAAGCGCGGCGAGGTGATCGATGCCTGCGTCGTCGGCGAGCCGACCTCGGCGACCCAGCTCGGCGACATGATCAAGATCGGCCGCCGCGGCAGCATGACTGGGCGGATCACCGTCGAGGGGGTGCAGGGCCACGTCGCTTACCCGCATCTCGCCGACAACGCCGCGCACCGGCTCGTCGCGCTGCTCGCCGGCCTCACCGCGCGCTCGCTCGACGATGGCACCGAGCATTTCCAGAAATCGGGGCTTCAGGTCACTACGATCGACATCGGCAACCCGACGACCAACATCATCCCGGGCGCCGCCAAGGCGACCTTCAACATCCGCTTCAATGATCTGTGGACGAGCGACAAGCTTAAGACCTGGGTCAAGGAGGCGCTCGACACGGTCGATCCCGCCTACAAGCTCGCCTGGGAGGTCAGCGGTGAGTCGTTCCTGGTGCCGCCCGGCAAGGTCAGCGATTGCCTCACCGGCGCCATCCACGCGGTCACCGGCCTCGAGCCCGAGCTCAGCACCACCGGCGGCACCTCGGACGCCCGCTTCATCCACCGGCACTGCCCGGTCGCCGAGTTCGGCCTCGTCAATGAGACCATGCATAAGGTCGACGAGCGCGTCGATGTCGCCGACATCACCCGCCTCGTGGCGATCTATGGCGGCTTTCTCGACCGTTTCTTCGGCAACGCCTAGACCACAATGAATTCGGCCTTGGCGGAGGCATGGCTGGCTCTCGCCGGCACGCTGCGGCTGGCCCGCGGCGATCCCGGCGGGATCGCCTGCTTCGACGCGTCGATCGGCGGGTTTTGGCGCTCGTTCCGCGCCGCGCTCTTGTGCTACCCGCTCTATTTGATCCTGTTGAGTTTTCCATTGCAACTCGGCGACGACCCGGTCGCGGAGATCGACCTCAGCCGGTTCTACACAGCCGAGACCATCCACTTCGTGATCTCGTGGGTCGCTTTTCCGCTGGTCGTGCTGCCGATCGTTGATTTTCTCGGCCGCGGTGACCGCTTCCTCATCTTCATCACCGCCTACAACTGGTGCCAAGTGCCTCAGACGATCGTGTTCGCGACGGTCGCCCTGCTGGGCGGCGCGGGCCTTCTCTCAGCGGATGCGATGCTCATCGTCGACCTGATCCTCGGCCTCGGTGCACTCGTCTACGAATGGTACGTCGCCCGCGTCGCGTTGGCGGTCAGCGGCCCGCGTGCCGCGCTCGTCATCCTCGCCGACGTGCTGCTTGCCGTCGTCCTGAGCCATATCAGCCGGGCGCTTTACTGACGATAGGTGACCTCGACCAGGTAGAGCCCTTCCGCCGGGGCGGTCGGCCCACCGGCGCGGCGATCGCGTGCTGCGAGCGCCGTGGCGACGTCGTCGGGGCTCCACTGGCCGAGGCCCACCAGCTTCAGGGTGCCGGCCATGTTGCGCACCTGATGGTGCAGGAACGAGCGCGCCCGCGCCTCGATGTGGATTTCGTCGCCCTCGCGCGTCACCTCCAGCGCGTCCAGGGTCTTGACCGGCGATTTCGCTTGGCACAGCGAGTCTCGGAAGGTCGAGAAATCATGGCGGCCGATGAGGTGCCCCGCCCCCGCCCGCATCGCCGCGAGATCGAGCGGCGGCGCGACATGCCACACCCGCATCCGGTCGAGCATTGGCGGCGGCCGCCGGTTGAGGATGCGGTAGCGGTAGACCCGCCCCATCGCCGAGCGGCGCGCGTCGAAATCCGGCGCTACCGGCTCGACTCGGAGCACGCTGATCGGCACCGGCCGTAGGAAATGGTTGAGCGCGCTGCGGATCGTGTCGGGGGGATGTTCGCGCGCCAGGTCGAGGTGCGCCACCTGGGCCAAGGCATGCACCCCGGCATCGGTGCGCCCGGCGCCGTGGACCCTCACCGTCTCGCCGCAGAATTTCGCGATGGCGTCTTCGAGCGCCGCCTGCACCGAGGGTCCGTTGGGCTGGCGCTGCCAACCGACGAGCCCGGTGCCGTCATATTCGATGGTCAGCTTGTAGCGGGGCACGGCAAAACCGTTCCGGCCGGGATCGCGAAACCCCGAAGAAAATCGCCCGCATCCATCGCGCCCCGGGCGGCGCGCTGCAGTCGGGTGGGGCGCAGTGACCCTGTGCCGCAGGCGATCGTCAGGCGCTCGTCGAGCACCGTGCCCGGGATGCCGCCGCCGGCCTCTACCTCGGCGGCGAGCACGCGGATGCGCTCGTCGCCGAGCACGAAGAACGCGCCCGGCCACGGATCGAAGGCGCGCACCTGCCGCTCTAACCGCACGGCGGCCGCGCGCCAATCGAGCCGCGCTTCCCCCCGGGTGAGCTTCTTCGCATAGGTCACGCCCGCTCGGGGCTGTGGTTGCGGCGACAGCGTGTCGAGCCGGTCGAGCGCCTCGACAATGAGCCGTCCGCCAAGCGACGCCAGCTCTTCGGTCAGCGCGCCGGCAGTAGTTGCCAACCCGATCGGCACCGCCTCGCGCAGCAACATCGCGCCAGTGTCGAGCCCCTCGTCCATCCGCATAATGGTGACGCCGGTCTCGTGGTCGCCTTCCAGGATCGCGCGCTGGATCGGCGCGGCGCCACGCCAGCGCGGCAACAGCGAGGCATGCACGTTGACGCACTCGCGCCGCGGCGCGTCGAGGATCGGCTTCGGCAGGATCAGCCCGTACGCTGCTACCACCGCGACATCGGCGTGGAGCGCAGCGAATTCGGCCTGGGTCGCTGGATCGCCGAGGCTGGTCGGGCAGCGCACCGTGATCCCATGATGCTCCGCCAGCGCCTGCACTGGTGAGGGCTGGAGACGATGCCCTCGCCCGGCTGGCCGTGGCGGCTGCGAATAGACCGCCATTACCCGGTGCCCGGCGGCGATCAGCGCCGCGAGGATCGTCGCGGCGAAATCCGGTGTCCCCATGAACACGAGATCGAGCGGCTGGGTCATGCCGCCACCTAGAAAAGCTTAAGCCGGCGCCAAGACGCGGCCGCGCTTGGCTTTCTGGAGCTTGCGCAGGATCATCCCGCGCTTCAGCGCCGAGATGTGATCGACGAACAGCACCCCGTCGAGGTGGTCGATCTCGTGCTGGATGCAGGTCGCAAGCAGCCCCTTCGCCTCCACCTCGCGGATTTCGTTCTGCTCGTCGAGATAGCGAAAGCGGATTTCCACCGCGCGACTGACATCGGCATAGTGCTCCGGCAGCGACAGACAGCCCTCGTTGGCGATCGTCTTCTCGTCCGACCGCCACAGGATCTCAGGATTGGCAATCCGCATCGGCTTCGGCTTTTCGCCCTCGCGCGCGACATCGACGACGATGACCCGCTGGGCGATGCCGACTTGCGGCGCGGCGAGCCCGACGCCGATCGAGCCGTACATCGTCTCCAGCATGTCGTCCATCAGCCGGCGAACCTTGTCGTCGACCTTGGCGACCGGCTTTGCCTTCACCTTGAGGCGCGGATCGGGCGCGGTAATGATCGGCAGTGCAGCCATGATTTGGCTAGGTAAGCTGCGGCCGCGCGGGCGTCAATATCGCCGGCCGCGTCCTCCGCCCGTCAGAGCCGGTCGCGCAGCCGCGCGAGGTCGTCGAGCCCCTCGGGGCGCACCATGCACAAGACGTCGTCGAAGCCGACGGCACGGATGCGCTTTAGCCGGTCGAGCGCCTCTTCTGGGCTGGTGATCTGCATCGTCGCCCGCCCGGCCAAGGGCATGTCCGCGACATTGCCCTGCAACTCGACGATCACGTTCGACAGCACCGCGCGCTTGCCGCCGGCGTCGCGGTAGAACTGGACGCCCTTTTCCAGTTCCTCGGGCTGGCTGTAGAGGCCCGAGGCGATCCAGCCGGCGCAGCGCTCGGCCGAATAGACGATCCAGCGCTTGTTGCGCCAGGCGCCGAGCATCAAGTGCGGTCCACTCTCGGTGCCCGGCCACGGGGTCAGTGCGCCCCCGGCCAGTGGCGCACCCTTCCAGGCTTCTCGCATGATTTCGAGCGAGGTCATCAGCGTCTTGAAGCGCGCGTCGTAATCCTCGCCGACCAGGTCAAAATCGGCCTTGGTCGAGCCGCAGCCGAGGCCGAGCATCAGCCGGTCGCCGAGCAGCGCGTGCAGCGACTGGATGCGGTGCGCTAGTTCGACCGGATGGCGCACCGGTACTTGCAGCACGCAGGTGCCGATCTCAACCCGCTTGGTGACGGCGGCGGCCACGCTCATCAGCACGATCGGGTCCATGGTCGGGCGGCCGCGGCCAAACGAGTCGGTCATCCACAGCCCGTGAAAGCCGCGCTCCTCGACTCCGCGCGCGAACTCGGCGAAGCGGTCGAGCGTATGCCCGGCGATCGCCGGGTCCCCGCGCATCACATTGACAACATGCACTCTCATCGTGTGGCCGCCTTCTATTCGGTCTTTTCGAGGAAACGCTCGGCGAGTCGGATGAAAAAGCTCACGCCATAGGGGAGCGCGGTGTCGTTGAAGTCGTAGCGCGCGTTGTGCAGGAAGCAGCCGCCTTCGCCCGGCCCGTTGCCGAGCCACAGCATCGCCCCCGGCACCGCTTGCAGCATGTAGGAGAAATCCTCGCCGCCCAGCGTCGGCGGGACGGTGCGGCTGACATTGTCGGCGCCACACACTTCGGCCGCGACATCGGCGGCGAAATAGGTCTCGTCCTCGTGGTTGATCGTCGGTGGGTAGCCGCGACGATAGTCGAGCGTCGCCTCGCCACCGAATGCCGCGGCTGTGCCGCGCACCACCTCGCCCATGCGCCGCTCGATCAGATCCTGCGTGTCGGTCAGGAACGTCCGCACCGTCCCGCCGATCACCACCTCGTCGGGGATGACGTTGAAGGCCGAGCCGCCGCGCATAAAGCCGACGCTGACGACGCAGGAATCGACCGGATCGACATTGCGCCCGGGGATCGTCTGCAAGGCCAGCACGACGTGCGAGGCGATGATGAACGGGTCGTTGCCGCTATGCGGGTGCGCCGCGTGCGTACCCTTGCCCGTGACCTTGATCTCAAAGCGGTCGGTCGCGGCGAGCAGGGCCCCTGGCCGCGTCCCAATATTGCCCACCGGCATTCCCGGCCGGTTGTGCATCGCGAACACCGCGTCGCAGGGGAATTTCTCGAACAATCCCTGCTGCACCATCACCCGCCCGCCGCCATGGCCTTCCTCGCCGGGCTGAAAGATGAAATGCACCGTGCCGTCGAAGTTTCTGGTTTTGGCGAGGTATTTGGCAGCGCCGAGCAGCATCGTCGTGTGCCCGTCATGGCCGCAGGCGTGCATCTTCCCGTCGTGGGTCGAACGGTGGGCGAATTCGTTCAATTCCTGCATCGGCAGACAGTCCATGTCGGCGCGCAGCCCGATCGCGCGCAGCGAGTTGCCCCTGCGGATCGTGCCCACGACCCCGGTCGTCGCCAGCCCGCGATGCACCTCGCAGCCATATTCCTTGAGCTTCGCCGCAACGATGTCTGCGGTGCGCTCTTCCTCGAAGCCGAGTTCGGGGTGGGAGTGGATGTCGTGGCGGATCTGGGTCAGCTCGTCGAGGCTTTCCGTCACCTCGGGAAGGATCGGCATGGCGGCTCCGTACGTCAGCTTCTGCGCCGCACCATAGCGGCATCGCGCCGACGCGGCCAAGGCCGGATCAAAAGCTCAGCCGAGTGCGGAACACCAGTTCCGAATAGAAATAGAGTTCGGCGTCGAGCGCGCGCTTGATGTTCTCGGCGCGGCGGAAGCCGTGCTGCTCGCCAGCGAACAAGAGATACCCGCAGGGGATGCCGCGCCGCCGCAGCGCGTCGACCATCATTTCGGTCTGGTTCGGCGGCACCACTCGGTCTTCGGCGCCCTGAAAGAAGATCACCGGGCAGTCGAGCTGGTCGGCATGGGTCAAGGGCGAGCGCTCGCGGTAGAGCGCTTTCTCCTGCGGGTAGGGGCCGATCAGCCAGTCAAGGTACCGGCTCTCGAATTTGTGCGTGTCGCGGGCGAGCGCGGCGACGTCGGAAACGCCGTAATAGCTGGCGCCGCCCTTGAAAACATCGCGCCCAGCCAACGCCGCCAGCACCGTATAGCCGCCGGCGCTGCCTCCGGTGATGACCATCCGCTCTCCGTCGGCGAGGCCTTGCGCCCCGACATGGCGCGCGGCGTTGACGCAATCGTCGACATCGACGATGCCCCACGTGCCCTTCAGCCGCTCGCGATAGGCGCGGCCATACCCGGTGCTGCCGCCGTAATCGACGTCGATCACCGCGATCCCCCGGCTCGTCCAATACTGGATGCTGAGGCTGAGGCTCGACGAGGCCGACGAGGTCGGCCCGCCGTGGCACTTCACCACCAGCGGCGGCGCCTCGCCCTTCGGCGCGGTGAAATCGGGGTTGTGCGGCGCGTAGTAATTGGCGAACGCGGTGAGCCCGTTCTCGGTCGGGAATTCGAGGTGCCGCGCCGCGGTGAAATAGCGCTGCAGCTCAGGATCGGCCGCCGCGGCAGAGGATTGCCGCAGCACCTCGACCGCGCAGGTCTCGGGATCGATGGTGACGATAGCGCTTGGCCCCACCGGCGATCCGGCGGCGCAGACGATGCGACCGCCTGCTGCCTTCAACGAGCCGAACTCGCTGTAGGGCAAGGCGAGCGGGGTCAGCTTGCCAGTCGCAACCTCCAGCCGCGCCAGCACCGTGCGTCCGCCCTCGCCATAGGTGCAGACGATCTGGCTCGCTGACAGGAAGGCGTAGCTCGACTGGCCGAACACCCATTGCGCCGGCGCGAACTCGGCCGCGTGCGGGCAGACCGGCCGCACGATCCCGTCGCCGATATCGCAGCGGTGGAGGTTCCACCAGCCGTTGCGGTCGGAGATCAGATAAAGCACGCCGTCGGGCGACCAGTTTGGCTGGCACACCGACTCATCATCGCCGCCGGCGATCTTGCGGCGCTGGCCGAACCTGCCATCCTCCGCGAACTCCGCCACCCACAATTCGCTGCCGACCCACGGCATGTTCGGGTGATCCCATTGCACCCAGGCGAGGTGCCTGCCATCGGGCGACACCCGCGGCGCGGCATAGAAATCGGCGCCCTCGGCCAGCACCCGCCCGGCGCTCGGCGTCGTCGGGTCCACCGCGACGATCGCGTTGTCGACCCGGTGCTCGGCGCTGTGCGCCTCGCGCACCCCGACCCAGCGGCCTCGCGCGGTGTCGATCACCCCGTCGGCGTAGCGGTAGCTCGCGCCGCCTGCCGGTTCCGGCGTCAGCGGCGTCGGCGTCCCGCCCGGCGCGAGCCGATAGAGCCGCTGATCGGCGAAATGGCAAAAATACACCACGCCACGATGCACCGTCGCCGCGCCGCCGCCGTATTCGTGGACGCGGGTGCGCACGTTGAACGGCGGCGGGGTGACGTCGCCGCCGTCCTTCTTCACCAGCACGTTGCGGCCGCCTTCGCCGGGCCGGCTCTCGGTCCAGTAGATGTCGCCGCCATCGATCAGCACCGCGCCGAGCCCGATCGTCTCGGCGACGATCAGGTCCGAGGTGATCGGCGACTTCCACGCGCCGTAGGAGAGCGTTTCGGGCATGCGTTACACCTCCTGAGTCACCACGCCGGTGCGCACCGTGTCGGCGATCGCGACAAAGGCGTTGGTGACATTGAGGATTTGCTCTGGCGACACCGGGAAGGGCGCGACTCCGGCGACCGCATCGGCGAAATGCTCGAGGTTCACCCGCACCGAGTCGACGCCCTGCAATTTGATGCGGATCGGCTCGGCGCCGCTCTTCCGGATGATCACATCGTTGCGGCTCACCGCCTCGGCCGAGCCACTGCGCCCAAAGGCGTGGACGCGCAGGTAGGTCGGGGTCGAGCGCACCGCCGCTAAGGTGCCGCCGACGCCGGAGGCGAATTCGAGGATCACCGAGAGGCTGTCCCACGGGTCGGGGCCCGGCTTTAGCGACAGGAGCTGAGTGTGCGTCCGCCGCACCGGTCCGGCGATCCGCGCGAGCGCGTCGAGCACGTGGATGCCGGTGCCGGTCATCCCGCCCGCCGGCGTCTCCTCGAACGAGCCGCGCCACGCCGCGAACCCTGCCGCGACCTCGTTCGAAAAATTGCCCTCGACATGGATCAGCTTGCCGAGCTCCCCGCTATCGGCGAGCCGGATCACCTCGGCGATCGCTGGGAAATAGCGCTTGTCGGTGCCGATCCCGAGCACCACCCCGGCATCGCGGCACGCCGACGCCGCGCGCGCCGCGCCCTCCTTGGTCAGCGCCAGCGGCTTCTCGCAGAACACCGCCTTGCCGGCCGCCGCCGCGGCGATGACCTCCTCGACGTGCCGCGTATGCGGCGTCGCCAGCACCACCGCCTTGACCGACCGGTCGGCGAGAACCTCATCGAGGCTGTTGCCGGCGAGCAGATGCTGCGTTTCGAGGAAATCGCGGTGCCGGCCGGGGTCGCGGCTGACCGCGCGGGTAAAGCGGATTTTGTCGCTCTTGCCCTGCACCGCCTCGACCAAGGTCCCGCCCCAGCGGCCGAGCCCGACGATTGCCGCGTCGATCATTTGTTTTCGCTCTCCGGCCAACGCCGCATCAGCGCATTCGATGGCAGCGTCTCATCAACCAGCTTCCTCGCTTGGTCGCGGCCCACCACCGGCAGCTTCGTATCGTCGATCAGCCCGATCTGCGCCAGCACCGAGGCCTGATCCCAGTAGATATGTTCGTGACAGAGCTTGCCGTCGCGGAACTTGATGACCGCGACCAGCGGCACCTCGACGTACTTCCCGGTCGGCTTGACCCCCGGTAGCATCCAGTCGATCTCGACGTCATGGGTGAATGAGAACAGCACCTCATCGACCAGCTGGTCGGTCCCGATCGTGCGCGAAATCGGCACCATTCGCGTGTCCTTCGGGTTCGAATTGACAAAATGGTGCTGGTAGAAGCGCGCCAGCTCCTTCTGGCCGACCCCGCCGGTCATCGTCGGGATGTGGTTGACGTAGGGTTCGGCGACCATTGTTGCCATCGTCTTCGGCACGTCGCGCTCGCCGAATTCGTATAGGCAATGCTGCTCCCACAGCGCGGCGAGGTCGTAGCCCGTGGCACCATCGCTCCCGACAGATTTCTCCACCATCGTCTCCCTCTTTACTTCGGTGCTCGCCGTATCGACGCGTGTCATGCTGGCACGCCGGCCGTCGACATGCGATTTTAGCGCCATCGAAACCCCGGAGTCCTCGCCATGACCTACCGCACGATCCAGGTCCACCCGGTTTCGGGAGCGCTCGGCGCCGAAATCTCCGGCGTCGACCTGTCGCGCGACCTTGACGACGGCGTGATCGGCGAAATCCGCCGGGCGCTGGTTGAGAATTGCGTGATCTTCTTCCGCGACCAGCACCTGAGCCCCGACCAGCACCTCGCCTTCGGCCGGCGCTTTGGCGAATTGCAGATCCACGATTTCGTCGAGGGGTTGGCCGACAACGAGGAGATCCTCGAAGTTCGCAAGGAGGAGCACGAAACCCGCAATTTCGGCGGCGGTTGGCACACCGATGTCAGCTATCTCGAAAAGCCGGCGCTGGGTTCGGTGCTTTATGCCCGCGAGGTGCCGGCCTATGGCGGCGACACGATGTTTGCCAATCAATACCTTGCCTACGAAACCTTGTCGGACGGCATGAAGTCGATGCTCGGCGAGATGCGGGCGATGCACAGCGCCCGCAAATCCTACGGGCTGTATTCGCCGCGCGCCGTCGCCAACGTCCAATCGTCGATGAAAATCCGCGCCACCGAGGAGGCGCATGGCGAGGTCGATCACCCCGTGGTGCGCACCCATGTCGAGAGCGGCCGCAAGGCCCTCTATGTCCACGGCATCTTCACCACGCGCTTTCAGGACATGACCGAGGCGGAAAGCGCGCCGCTGCTCGATTACCTCTACGAGCACGCGGTGCGGCCGGAATTCACCTGCCGCTTCCGCTGGGAGAAGGGGTCGATCGCGTTCTGGGACAATCGCTGCGTCCAGCACAACGCGATCAATGATTATCACGGCCAGCGCCGCGTCATGCACCGGGTGACGATTGAGGGCGAGCGGCCGGTATGAGCTTCGACTTCCGCGCCGCGGTCCTCCGCGCGCCGAAGACGCCGATACGGATCGAAACCGTCAGCGCCGGCGATCTCAAGCCGGGCGACGTCTTGGTGCGAATGCAGGCGGCGGGCCTCTGCCACACCGACCTCGAAGTCATCGAGGGCTCGCTGCGCTATCCGATGCCGATCGTGCTCGGCCACGAGGCCGCCGGGATCGTCGAGGTGGCCGGCCCCGAGGCAAAGGGCATCGCGGTCGGCGACCACGTTGTCTTGTCGTGGAACCCGCATTGCGGCCATTGCTTCTACTGCGACCGCGATCTGCCGATCCTCTGCGAGACTTACTTGGCACACGGGCCGAAGGCGGTCGCCTTCGACGGCGACAGCCGCATCCGCCTGGGTGAAGGCGGTGATCTCAGCCAGCTGATGTTTCTCGGCGCCTTCGCCGAATACGCCATCGTCGCCGACCATCAGGCGATCGTCATGCCCAAGGAGCTGCCGTTCGACCGCGCCTGCCTGATCGGCTGCGGGGTGATGACCGGCGTTGGCGGCGCGCTCAACGTCGCCTCGATCGAATACGGCGGCACGGTGATGGTGATCGGCTGCGGCGCGGTCGGCCTCTCGGCGGTGCAGGGCGCGCGCCTCGCCGGCGCGGGGGAGATCATCGCCGTCGATCTCGACGACGCGAAGCTGGCGCTGGCCGAGAAACTCGGCGCGACCAGCCGCATCAATGCCAGTCGCGAGGATGTCGTCGCCGTTGCCAAGGCGATGACCGGCGGGCGCGGCGTCGATACCGTGCTCGAGGCCGCCGGCAGCCCCAAGGGCTTCGGGCTCAGCGTCGAGGCGGTGCGCCCGGGCGGCGAGGTGATCTGGCTCGGCAAGACCGACGTCACCGCCGAGGTCGGGTTCCGCTGGGGCGCGCTGATGGGCGAAAAGCGCATCCGCCGCTCGAGCTATGGCGGCGCACGTCCGGCGCGTGACTTCCCGCTGCTCGCCCGCGCCTATCTCGACGGAAAGCTGTTCCTCGACGAACTCATCACTCGCCACATCAAGCTCGACGAGATCAACGACGGCTTCGCCGCGCTCAAATCCGGCGCGGCGATCCGCAGCGTAGTGATGTTCTGAGTGTCCATTTCGTCGTCATTCCCGCGAAAGCGGGAACCCAGGGCGAGCGACGGGCCGGTTGCCCCTGGACCCCCGCCTTCGCGGGGGTGACGAAGCAGAAATGATCACCGCCCTCAGCGCGATCACCCTGGCGACGCGCGACATGGGCGCGGCCGTGCGATTTTACCAGCTCTGCGGGTTCGAGCTGCTCTACGGCGGCGAGAGCGCGAGCTTCACCAGCTTTCGCGCCGGCGATAGCTTCCTCAACCTGACCGCCGAGCCGGCCACGGTGAGCTGGTGGGGCAGGGCGATCTTCTACGACAGCGACGTCGACGGCCTCCACGCCCGCCTCGTCACCGCCGGCATCAAACCATCAGCCCCGCCGCGCGACGCCGCCTGGGGCGAGCGCTTCTTTCACGTCACCGACCCCGACGGTCACGAAATCAGCTTCGCCTGGCTGCTTTGATTGCGCCCGCGCCAGGCAATTTGCCGCATCTCGTTGATGCTCCGGCAGATCGGCCAACATTTATGGCGTCGATTTCCAGGGATTTCCGCATGATCTCGCGACCGGAGCCCGTCTCGCTCACCGAAGCCCTGTGGCGCGGTTTCGCGATGCGCTGCCCAAATTGCGGCAAGGGCCGGTTGTTCGGCCGCTTTCTCAAGGTAGTGGATCATTGCCCGGCCTGCGGCGAGGTGATGTCCCATCACCGCGCCGACGACTTCCCGGCCTATTTGGTGATCGTGATCGTCGGGCATCTGCTGGTTCCGACGGCGCTTTTTGTCGAGATCAACTACGCGCCGCCGCTCTGGCTTGACACGTTGATCTGGCTGCCGCTCACCGCGATTTGCGCGATCGCGCTGTTGCAGCCGGTAAAGGGTGCGATCGTCGGGATACAGTGGCAGATGGGCATGCACGGCTTCGCGCCAGCAAAAGAGCGGCGGCTGGCCGGCGTTTCATAATGCTTTCCCGTTCACATCGGCTTGGCGTTCTGATCTCCTAGCGGGAGGAGGAACGTCATGCCGCTTCCGAGCTATGTCCATGGCGCCAGCGATATCCCGCTGATCGGCGAGACGATCGGCGTGCATTTCGACCGCATCGTCGAGCGTTTCCCCGAGCGCGACGCGCTGATCGTCCGTCACCAGCACATTCGCTGGAACTATCGCGAGCTGCGGCGCGAGGTCGATGCCTTCGCCGCCGGCCTCGTCGCCTTGGGCCTCAAGCCCGGCGAGCGGATCGGCATCTGGTCGCCCAACAACGCCGAATGGGTCGTGACGCAATTCGCCACCGCCAAGGCTGGGCTCATCCTGGTCAACATCAACCCGGCCTACCGCCTCGCCGAGCTCGAATACGCGCTCAACAAATCGGGCTGTGTCGCGCTGATCACCGCCGCGCGGTTCAAGACCAGCGACTATATCGGCATGCTGCGCGACCTCGCGCCCGAGCTGGCCCACGCCGCGCCCGGCAATCTCCACGCCGCCAAGCTCCCCGATCTGCGCCTCGTCATCACCATCGGCGCCGAGAGCCATGCCGGCATGATCCTCTTCGCCGATGTGTCCGGCCTCGGCAGCGACGCCGAGCGCCGCACCCTCGCCGCGCTCGCCGGGACGCTGCAATTCGACGAGCCGATCAACATCCAGTTCACCAGCGGCACCACAGGGTTCCCCAAGGGTGCGACGCTCACCCATCACAACATCCTCAACAACGGCTTCTTCATCGCCCGCGCGATGAAGTTCACCGAAAATGACCGGCTCTGCATTCCGGTGCCGCTCTATCATTGCTTCGGGATGGTCCTCGGCAACCTCGCCTGCCTGACGCATGGCGCGGCGATGATCTATCCGAGCGAGGCGTTCGAGCCTTTGGCCGCGCTCGAAGCGGTCGAGGCCGAGCGCTGCACCGCGCTGCACGGTGTCCCAACCATGTTTATCGCCGAGATGGACCATCCCGATTTCGCTCGCTTCGATCTTGGGTCGCTGCGCACCGGCATCATGGCCGGCAGCCCGTGCCCGATCGAGGTGATGAAGCGCGTGGTCGAGACGATGCACTTGTCGCAGATCACCATCGCCTACGGCATGACCGAGACCAGCCCGGTCAGCTTCCAATCCTCGACCGATGATCCGCTCGACCGCCGGGTCTCGACCGTCGGCCGCATCCAGCCGCATGTCGAAGTAAAGATCGTCGATGGCGAGGGCCGCATCGTCCCGCGCGGCACCGCCGGCGAGCTGATGACCCGCGGCTACCCGGTGATGCTCGGCTATTGGGCCGATCCCGAGCGCACCGCCGAGTCGATCGACCGGGCCGGCTGGATGAAGACCGGCGACCTCGCCACCATCGACGACGAGGGCTATTGCAACATCGTCGGCCGCATCAAGGACATGGTCATCCGCGGCGGCGAGAACGTCTACCCGCGCGAGATCGAGGAATTCCTCTACCGCCATCCCAAGATCCAGGACGTGCAGGTGATCGGCGTACCCGACGCGCGCTATGGCGAGGAGCTCTGCGCCTGGGTCAAGCTGCGCGACGGCGAGACCGCTAGCCCTGAGGAGATCAAGGCGTTCTGCCAGGGCCAGATCGCCCACTACAAGATCCCGCGCTACATCAAATTCGTCGACGCCTTCCCGATGACCGTGACGGGTAAAATCCAGAAATTCCTGATGCGCGAGGAAACGATCCGCGAACTGGGACTGGCGGAGCAGAAGACGGCTTGATCCTTACCTATCGCTTCCCGGCGAAAGCCGGGACCCATGGATCAGCCGCGCAACGGGTTGATAAGTAGACCCCGGCCTACGCCGGGGAGCGTCATTAGATTGGGATTGGCCCATGACCAAGATCGCCGCCGTCGCTACCTACCCGGTCTCCGTGCCACGCCAGGTGCCGGTGTGGACCGCGCATGAGCGCTCGACCGCGTGGAGCGCGATCCTCACGCAAGTGACCACCGATGACGGCCTCACCGGCACCGGCATCACCCATGCCGGCCCGGCGCCGCGGGTCTGCGAGTATGTCGCCAAATTCGGCGAGTTCGTCCGCGGGATGGACGCGCTCGCCAACGTCGCGGTCTGGGAAAAGCTCTTCGCGCTGACTTCGCCGCGCCCCGGCGCGATCGATGGCAACCCCGGCATCCCGGCGCCGATCTCACGGCCCGACCGCACCGTGGCGATGGCCGCGATTGCCGGCATCGACATCGCGCTCTGGGACATCAAGGGCAAGGCCGCTGGCCTCCCGGTCTACCGGCTCTTGGGCGGCGAGAACCGGCCGCTGCACACCTACGCGACCGGCGGCTACTACCGGGGGGCGAGCGACGAGGAATACGGCGAGGAGCTGGCCCGCTTCCTCGAATTGGGCTACCGCGCGGTCAAACTCAAATGCGGCGCTGGCTCGGTGGCGCAAGAAGCGGCGCGGGTCGCGACCGTGCGCCGCGTCATCGGCGACGCGCCCGATTTGATGCTCGACATGAACGCACCCTACGATCTCCCTGATTGCATTGAGTTCGCCCACCGCGTCGAACAATCCAACATCTTCTGGCTCGAGGAGCCGCTGCACTGGTACCTGCAGCCGGCCGATTTCGCCCGCCTCGCCGCGGCGACCTCGATCCCCTTGGCGCATGGCGAGCGCGAGCTGACCCGCTTCACGGTGCGCGACTTCATCACCATTGGCGGTGTCCGTTATGTCCAGTTCGACGGCACTCGCGCCGCCGGCTTCACCGAGGCGCTGCGCGTCGCCCAATTGTCCGAGCAGCACGGCGCCATCGTCGCGCCGCACACCGCGCCCGAAATCCACGGTCATCTCGTGTTGGCGATGCCGCGCTGCACCTTCGGGGTCGAGTCGCATGGCGGCCCGGAGACGGACCCGCTGCATTTCGGCCTGTTCCGCGAACACCCGCATCTCGATGACGGCCGCCTCATCCTCGGCGATAAACCCGGCTTTGGCCTCGATATCGACTGGGATTTCGTCGCGAAATACGCCGCCAAGGGCGGTGAAGGCCGCGCCTTTGGCGGCTGAGCAGCGCCTCGCCTATGGATTGCTGTAAAGCAATATCATAAAGCAATAAGCCACACGTAGACACTTTCCAAAGTCGCACCCTACGGTCGCTCAACGGTTGGGGTAACCGACCGGCTTTGCGAGGGAGTGCTGCGATGACGGCTGTGACAGGAGACGTCGGGGTTGCTTGGTGGAGAGAACCCACCAGAGACCAATGGTATGCCTATATGGCAGCCTGGGGCGGGTGGACCCTCGACGCCTTCGACTTCACCGCCTTCCTGCTGATCATCGCGCCCATCGCCAAGGAATTTAACGTCCCGGTGCCCGAGGTCGCGGCGGTGTTGACGGTCACGCTGTGGATGCGGCTCGTTGGCGCCACCGCCAGCGGGTGGCTGGCCGACCGGATCGGCCGCAAGACGCCGCTGATGATCTCGATCGCCTGGTATTCGGTTTGCAACTTCCTGGCCGGCATCGCGCCGAGCTTCTTCTTGCTGTTTCTGTTCCGGGCCCTTCTTGGCATCGGCATGGGCGCGGAATGGCCGGCCGGCGCCGCCCTCGCGATGGAGACTTGGCCGATGCGCTCGCGCGGCTTCATGGGCGCGGTGATGCAGGGCTCGTGGGGGATCGGCTTCCTGCTGTCCAGCGCGATCTACGGTCTGTTCTATAATTATATCGGCTGGCGCGGCCTGCTGATGGTCGGCATTTTGCCCGCGTTCCTGATCATCTACATTCGCTTCTTCGTCAAAGAACCCGAGATCTGGGTCGAGAACAAACGCCAGCAGAAGGAGCAGGGCCGCGAGGTGCGCGCGCCGCTGTTCTCGATCTTCAAGCCGGCGATGCTCGGAAACACGCTGACGACCTGCCTGATGATGGGCTCCGCCTTTGTCATTTACTATGCGAACTACGCGCTGTTCGCGACCCACCTGCAACTCGATCTGAAGCTGAGCCCGGCTTTGGTCGCGCTGCCGATCGCGCTCGCCAACACGTGCTTCTTCCTCTCGTCGCTGTTCTGGGGCTGGTTGGGCGAACGCATCGGCCGGCGCTGGGCGATTATCATCCCGGCGGCGCTCGGGGTTCCGACCGCGTTCCTTTATCTGATGACCCAGGATTACACGTTGATTGTGATCGGGTTTGCCTTGCAGGGGATGTTTGCCTGCGGCGGCATGCACGTTCAATACCCGGCCTATCTCTCCGAGCGGTTTCCGACCGAAGTGCGCGCCACCGCGGTCGCCTTCTGCTTTCACCAGGGGGCAATCTGGGGCGGGCTGATCTCGCCGCTGCTCATTTTATACGCGACCACCAACCAAATCGGCCTGTCGGGTCCGATCCTCGTCACCACGGTGGTGGGCTTGTCCATTTTCCTTGTCGCCGTGTTCCTGAGCCCGGAGACGAAAGGCAAGGTTCTCGTCGCCGATCTCAGCGTCGCCTGAGCCGGCGCATCATCAACCGTTCTTCGTCCCTCGGCGGGCGAAGAGCGGTTTCTTTTTTAGCCTTCCGTAGCGAGCCTTTTGGCGAGACGGCCTTCGTCGAGCGCCGACCCTGATCTCGCGCGAAAGTGAGATAGACAACCGCGCATGGCTCTCCTAGTGTCCCGGCAAGGTCTCGCTAAAGGGGCCGGTTGGATAGGAGTGCTTTGCGATGGCTGATGTTGCCGCTACGGCACAGGTGCCGTGGTACAAGGAGCCGACCAAGGATCAGTGGTACGCGTTCGGCGCCGCCTGGCTCGGCTGGGTGCTCGACGCCTTCGACTTCACCGTCTTCCTCTTGATCATGGTGCCGATCGCCAAGGAATTTAACGTCCCGCTGACGGACGTGGCGATCGTCTTCACCCTGACCCTGTGGATGCGGCTCGTCGGGGCCACGGCGGCAGGCTGGATGGCCGACCGGTGGGGCCGCAAAAAGCCGCTGATGATCTCGATCGCCTGGTTCTCGGTGTGCAATTTCATCGCCGGGTTCTCGCCGACCTTCTGGTTCCTCCTCTTGTTCCGCACCCTCCTCGGCATCGGCATGGGCGCCGAGTGGCCGTGCGGCGCGGCGCTGGCGATGGAGCAGTGGCCGCGGCGCTCGCGCGGCTTTATGAGCGGCGTGCTGCAAGGCTCGTGGGGTCTCGGCTTCCTGCTGTCGAGCGCCTGCTATTGGCTGCTCTTCGACAGCTGGGGCTGGCGCGGCATGCTGTGGATCGGTATCGCCCCGGCGCTGGCGATCGTCTATGTACGGTTCTTCGTCAAGGAGCCGGAGGTCTGGGTCGAGAATAACCGCCTGCAGAAGGCGGAAAACCGCGTGGTCAAGCTGCCGCTCGCCGCGATTTTCCGCCGCGGCATCGTCGGCAATATGCTCAACGCCTGCTGGTTCCAGAGCGCCGGGTTTGTCACCTACTACTCGATCAACGCGCTGTTCGCGACCCATCTGCAAAAGGATCTGGGCCTCTCGACCGCGCTGATCGCGACCCCGATCATGCTGGCGAACGTGCTGGTGTTCCTCGCCAGCTCAAGCTGGGGGATAGTGTCGGATCGCATCGGCCGGCGCTGGGCGATGATCATCCCGGGTTTCATCTCGATGGCGATCGTGCCGATCTACCTGCTATCCGCGAATACGCTGGTCATCGTCGGCGGCTTCGTCGCGATTGGCCTCTTCGCCGGCGGCGGTATGTACGGTCAGGTCCCGGCCTACCTGAACGAGCGCTATCCGACCGAGGTGCGCGCGACGGCGTCCGCCTTCAGCTATCATGTCGGCGCGATCTTCGGTGGATTGGTGCCGCCGATTCTGACCTACTTCGCGACTGATCCGTCGTGGAACCTCGGCTTCGCGATCCCGATGCTGATCGGCGCGTTGTTCGGGCTGACGAATTTCGTCGTCGCGCTGCTGCTCGGCCCCGAGACCAGAGGCACGGAGATGGTAGCCGATCTCGTCATCGCCTGAGCCGACTCGTCTCCAGCCGCCCTCTCGCCGGCTGCGGCGGGAGGGCGGTTTTTTCTTGTCCGCCGCCCGGATTTGCCGATATCGAGATAAGCTATGAGCGAACTCGATCCACTGCCCGCCGCAGTTCTCCCCGCCGGCATCCGCGCGCGCTTTGTCGAGCGGGTGAACGGCCTCAAAATCCACGTCCTCGAGGCCGGCTACGACAAGCCCGGCCGGCCGTGTCTCCTGCTCCTGCACGGCTTCCCCGAGATCGCCTATTCCTGGCGCAAGATCATGGTGCCGCTCGCAGCGGCCGGGTTCCACGTCGTCGCCCCCGATCAGCGCGGCTACGGCCGCACCACCGGCTGGAGCGCCAATTACGACGACGATTTGTCGCCGTTTCGCGTCCTGAACACGGTGCGCGATGCGCTCGGCCTGGTCGCGGCGCTCGGCCACCGCGAGGTGGCGGCGGTCATCGGCCATGATTTTGGCGCTTCGGTCGCCGCCTGGTGTGCGCTGGTGCGGCCCGATGTGTTCCGCTCGCTGGCGTTGATGAGCGCGCCCTTTGCCGGACCGCCGGACTTGCCCTTCGCCACCGACGGCAAGGCGCCCGAGCCGCC
>DATNJF010000119.1:0-8152 GCA_035604035.1 Allostellaceae bacterium
ACCTGGTCTAGAAACCCCTTTCAGCGATTCCAGCCAATGCGGCTATGCTCTAGGCGCGCCACCAGGGCCGGCTCGGTAACCGCGGCGCAATCGATCAGCGCGGCGATGCAGCCCCGCAAGGCGGGGGAATTGTTTTCAGCCGCGGTTTCGACCGCCAGCGCCGCCTCGGCCAACGCCGCGGCGCCAAGCTGACCGGCGCTGCTCTTCAGCGAATGCGCCGCGCGTCCCACCGCTTGCGGGGTGGCCGCGCCATTGATCGTCGCCGCCAGCTCGCGGCATTCGCCAATAAAGATCTCGACGATCGAACACACCGCGTCGGCGCCGATATGCTCGACCAGATCATCGAGCACGGCGGTATCCAACACCGGCGTTTCGCTCATGCGGGGCGAAACTTCTTGCCGGTGCCGACGAGCTTTTCGCGCGGCAGCTGCACCGATTTTGTCGGATCGGCGACAGTATGGCCGATCACCGAGGCTTGGCGGCCGTGGCGCTTGAGGATGTCGAGCACGCGATCGGCGTCCCCCCGGGCGACGACGACGCAAAAGCCGATCCCCATGTTGTAAACCTCGAACATCTCGGCTCGGCTGACCCCGCCAAGCTTCTCGATGAGCCCGAACAGCGACGGGGGCGGCGGCAACTCGTCGATCACGAAACCGATCTTGGCATCGACCCGCGGCAGGTTCAGGAGGCCATCGCCGGTTATGTGCATCAATGCTTTAACCGACGATACCTTATCCAAGACTTCGAGTATTTCGGGCACGTAGATGATCGTCGGGCGCAGCAGCTCCTCGCCGATCGTGCAACTGAGCTCGGCGAAATAGGTGTCGATCTTGCCGCCGGCCTGCTCGAAGAACACCCGGCGGGTCAGGGTCATGCCGTTCGAGTGGATGCCGCTCGACGCAATACCGATGACCGGGTCGCCGGGCTGGATGTCGCGGCCGACGAGGATGCGGTCGAGCGGCACAGTACCAACCGCGGTGCCCACCAAATCGAAGCCGCGGACGACGTCGCGCAGCTGAGAAATCTCGCCGCCGGTGATCGAGATGTTCGATTGGCGCGCGCCCTCGGCCAAGCCGATGGCGATGCCATCGAGCATCGCCGCGTCGGCCTTCTCGACAGCGATGTAGTCGACCAGCGATACCGGCCGCGCGCCGACACACAGCAGGTCGTTGACATTCATCGCGATGCAGTCGATGCCGATCGTGTCGTATTTCCGCATCATGTCGGCGATCATCGCCTTCGAGCCGACCCCGTCGGTGGTGATCGCAAGGCCAATACCGCCGATATCGACGACGTTAGCGAAGTAGCCGATCGGCAGTTGCACGGCGCCGAAGCCTGAGCGAGGCCAGGTCGCGGTGATGCGCGAGATGATGTTGTTGAGCCCGGCATCGGCCTCGGCGATGTCGACGCCGGCCGCCTTGTGCTGGTTCGCCGCCACGTTACTTATCGCCAAGCCCTGCCACCAAAAAAGAAAGCCCGCCCGCCCCGCTTGATAGCGGGTTGGGCGGGCCGGCTCAACTACGCGGTCTCAGCCGATATGCTTCTGCATGAAGGCGTAGACCGGCGCGTGCGTTACATCGGTATTCCGCGCGGCATTATCGAAATAAGCGATCTCGATATCGCCGCCGGCCTTGCGGTAATTCGAGACGAACCGCTCGGGCTCGTTGCCCGGGAAGTCCGAATCGGGGTCGTGGTAATCATGGGTCATGTCCGGCCGGCCCTGGAGCCAAACGGCCGGCGGCATCACCACCTTCTCACCGCGCTCGAGGATCAGCATCGGGTTACCCTCCGCCATCTCGGCCTCGGTGTGCCAGTAGATGTCGTGCTTCTTGTCCATGCCGACGGCCCAGGCCGGCGGGGTGCCGCCAGCGACCAGGCGCTTGGCGTGCTTGTAGCGCGACAGCGGGTTGATCACCGGCCACATCATGAATACGCCGCGGACGGAAGGATCGTCGCAGCCCGGGCATGGGATCGCCGCGTAGCGCGGGTCCTTGGGGCGCATCGCCACCAGCATCGCCAGGTGCCCGCCGCTCGACGCGCCGCCGATCGCCACCCGGTTCGGGTCGATCTTCAGCTCCTTGGCGTGTGCCTTGACCCAGCGGATGCCGTAATTGATGTCGGCGAGGGTGGTCGGATAGCCGTCCGGCCCGTGACGGAAATTGAGGGTCGGCATGACGACGCCGCGCGAGGCGAGGTATTCGCCCAAACCGGTGCGGTCGGCGAGGTCGCCGTTGTTCCAGGCGCCGCCGTGCAGATCGATAAAGCACGGGAACGGCCCCGCCCCTTCCGGCTTGAACACGCGGGCCATGATCTTGCGATCGCCATGGCTGAGATATGCGATGTCTTCGCTGGTGAAATTCGCCATAAAATGAACCTCCCAGAGTTACGCGGCGGTGTCTCCGCTACAGGTTTGTTGATGGCCGTAACGTAAACCCTCCGCGCCGCCGCGACCAATGCTTTCACGGCATATGCTGCGATCACGCGCGCCGCGTCTCCGCCGATCTCTCCTCCTGTTATCGGCGGCTTTTATCAGGAGGTCACCTCCTGTTCTCCTCCTGTTACCGGCGGGACGGATCAGCCCATCGTGGCACGCTCGCTCCCTGCCAAGTGAACGATCCACTAACCCGATCGCTATCTGCTCAGACCAATCGGCGAGGTGAAGGACCTCAAGCCACTAAGAAGACCAGGGCGCTGACGCGCCTCCGCAAGTGCCGACAGGAAAAGCTCGGCCCAGCGATCGACATCGTTTGTTAATAGGTGGGCGAACATCCCGGCATGTCTCTCCTTCCGCTCTTCAAGGGGCATTTCAAGCGCGGTTCCGATCGCCCCTGCCACGGCCTCGACGTCGTGCGGGTTGACGATCAGCGCGCCATCGAGCTCGGCTGCGGCGCCCGCAAACCGGGAAAGCACCAGGACGCCGGGATCCTCCGGATCTTGAGCGGCGACATACTCCTTGGCGACAAGGTTCATGCCATCGCGCAGCGGCGTCACCAAGCCGATATGGGCCGATCGGAAAAGTCCCGCCAACGAGGCCCGCGAATAAGAGCGGTTCACATAACGGATCGGCGTCCAGGCCGGATCGCCGTGGCGCCCGTTGATCTGACCGACGATCGTACTCACCGTGCGATCTATGTCGATGTATTCCGGCACCTCTGCTCGGCTTTTCGGGGTGATCTGAAGAAATGTCACCTGGCCCAGCCATTTGGGTTGGGTGTCGAGAAAGCGGCCGAAGGCCTGGATGCGATCGGGGATGCCCTTTGAGTAGTCGAGACGATCGACCCCGAGGATCAGACGCCTACCGACAAGACTGTCGAGAAGCCCTTTCACCAAGCGCGATTTCACGGCATTGCGGGCGACCTGTGCGTAGCGAGCTGTATCGATGCCGACGGGAAATGCGCGAACGTGCACGTAGCTGCCACCAAATTCGAAGGCTTCGCGGGTGGGTCCCGCGATGCCGTGCCGTATCTCGAAATAGCGGCGGAGATTGTCGGCGTCAGCCTCCGTCTGCAGCCCGACGAGGTCGTAGTGAGTAAGCGCGCCGACCGTCTCTGCGTGCTGTGGCAAGACCATCAGCATGTCCGGCGGCGGGCAGGGGATATGGAGGAAGAAGCCGATCGGATTATCGTGCCCTAACGCGCGGAGTTCCTTGGCGAGCGACAGCAGGTGATAGTCGTGGACCCAGATCACGTCGTCGGGTTGGATGAACGGAGACAACGCGTTGGCGAACAGTGCGTTAACTCTCAGGTACCCGGCGAGCTCGACCGACGTGAATTCGGCCAGATCGACCCGATAGTGCAGGATCGGCCACAGCACGCGGTTGGCGAAGCCATTGTAGTATTCTTGGAAATCGACGTTCGTCAGATCGAGCGTAATGAACGTCCGGCGCTGCCGCCTGAGGACCGTCGGCTGCGGGGGAGCGCCATCCTTGGCCACCCTTCCGCTCCAGCCGAACCAGATCCCCTCGCGCCGCTTGAGCGCTGCATTGACCGCAACGGCGAGGCCTCCAGCCTGGCGCAGCGCGTCGGTGCCGGGTACCGCGACTCGGTTCGACACGACGATCAGCCGCGGCGCCACACATCCTCCCATTTGATCGACAGGCGCATCGCCGAGTTGATGATGCCGGCCATAGAATAGCTCTGCGGGATGTTGCCCCACAGTGCCCCAGTTTCCGGATGAATGTCCTCGGACAGTAACCCGAAGGCATTTCGGTGCGCCAGCAGATCGATGAACAGCGACCGCGCCTCGTCTCGCCGGCCGATCGCCGCGAGCGCATCAATGTACCAGAAGTTGCACACCAGAAATGCGGTTTCCGGGGCGCCGAAATCGTCATCGTTGGTGTAGCGCATGATCCGGCCGTTGCGGCGAAGCTCGCGCCCGATCGCATCACAGGTACTGACGAACCGCGGATCGGTGGCCGCAATCAGGCCCAAATCCGCGAGCAGCAATACGCTGGCATCAAGTTCATCGCCGCCGAGGACACCGGTCAAGGCACCCTTCGCGGGGTTCCAGGCGCGGGCCAGGATCGGCTCTTGCAATGCCACCGCCTGGCCTCGCCAGAATGCGGCGCGGTTGTCGATCCCGAGGCGGCCCGCGATCAGCGAGAGCCGGTGGCAGGCTGCCCAGCACAGCGCGGCGGAATAGGTGTTTACGCGCCGCCGTCCGCGATATTCCCAAATCCCGGCATCAGGAGTCAGCGCCAGCTTCACCGCCCGCTCGCCGAGCGGCTCCAGACGCCGGAACAGCGCCTCTTCCCCCATCCGCGGCAGGCGCTCGTCGAAGAACATCTGCGTCGTCGCGAGAATGACGCTGCCATAGACGTCGTGCTGGTCTTGCAGTGCGGCGGCATTGCCGATGCGCACCGGCCCTTGGCCGAGAAATCCGGTGAGATCCGCCGAGATGCTTTCATCAAGATCTGCGCCCGGGACGATCGAATGAACCGGACGCAGCCGCGCCTCCAAATCTGCCGCCACGGTAACGAGGTAGTTGATATAGGCTTCCATCGTTTCCGTTTGGCCGAGACGGTTCAACGCCTCGACGACAAAATACGCATCGCGCAACCAACAATAGCGGTAGTCCCAGTTCCTACCGCTGCCCGGCGCCTCGGGGATCGAGCTGGTGTGGGCGGCGACGATGGCGCCGGTCTCCTCGAAGCTGCACAGCAACAGCGTCATCGCCGCCCGCGTGACCGCGCTCTGCCATTCGAATGGGACGGCCAGCGAACGGACCCAACCGTACCAGTAGTCGCGGGTGTGCTCCTCGAACTCCCGGCCGGTCGAGTCGACCGCGCCTTGGAACGGTTCGTCAGGACCAAGGATCAGGGTGAGCGGCCGGGTAAGCGGAAACGCCGTCTCCTGCACGATGTAGGAGAGCGGCGCGTCGGTGGTGAGCCGGAGTACCGGTTCGCAGCCTTGGTAGCGGATGTGGTTCGAGCCCATCGACAAATCCGTGACCGGCCGACCATAGTCACGGCTCGGGCGAACCCGAATGGTGATGCGTGGCATCCCCGCGATCGGCGTGATCCGCCGGATTAGCTGCGGCGGCCGAAAAATCCGTTCAAAGCGAGGAAAGCGCGGGGCAAAATCGGTAATGCGGACGCGACCGCCGCGCCGATCCTCGAGTTCGGTCTCGAGAATTGCGGTGTTGCGGGCATATCCTGCCTTCGCATCGACGAGGTCGGCGACAACAACATCGCAGAACCCTTTCTCCTCCTCGCCCGCGAGCAGCCGACAGAAGACCGGGTTGGAGTCGAAACCGGGGAAGCACCACCAGACGATGCGGCCGATCCCATTGACCAGCGCCGCGACCCGGCAATTGCCGATCAGCGCGAGATCAAGCGCTCGAACATCGCCCGCCGTTTCAAGCGGTGTCGCAGGCGGGGTCATCGGGCGAGCCGTCCCACCCAGGCCCGCACCGCCTCCGGCCCCGGAAACCAGCCCGACAGCCCTGGCAGCGCCGCGCCGACCGAGTAGGCGAAGCCGCCGAGCGCCAGTACGGCATCAAAGCCGGCACGGTCCATCCGGTCGTCCGCGATGAAAACCGGACGCCTTCCGGCAAACGGCTTACGCGCCATGAAACGTACGATCGCCTTGCCTTTGTCGAACCCGGGCAGCCTAATCTCGTAGACGCGATGACCCGCGATCAGCTCCAGATCAAGCTCGACAAACGCCTCGATGAAGTGCCGGAGCGCCAAGCCGAGTTCCTCTTCTGCCGCAGGCGAATTCCGGTAATGCACAGCAAAGCCGATGCCCTTGTTTTCAGCAAGGGTCCCCGGGAAGGCTTCGAGCAGCCGGAGAAGATCGGGCCAAGCTCCATCAGGTAATCGAGCTTGCGTCAACCATCTGCTGGCGCCATCGACCGCATGGCGGATCTGAGCACCATGGATGCCGCTTGCCCGCAGGTGCAGCGGCGCAAACAGCCGATCGAGCTGCTCGATCGGCCGGCCGCTGACCAGGGCAAGCGCACCATCGAGGTGCCGTTCGGCGGCGGCGAGCGTATCGACGAGACTTGTCGGAACCTTGACCGCCTCGGGTCGCGGCGCCAAATCGAGGAGTGTCCCGTCGACGTCGAGAAAAAGGCCGATCGGCTCCGGCCGCAAGTCCATCGGGTTCAGCTCATCCACTTGACCGTCGCTTTCTTTAACTCCAACCAGAAATAAGGTGTTTTTTGTCTGACACAATTCAAATGGCAAATTAATGTCTGGCAAGACGGGGTCCCGATACCACCCTTCACCTAGCGCCATTGGTGCGCCGCTGACGGTTCGCTTTGGGGCAAGTGCAGCTGATCTCATGGACAAGAAATTACCGGTACGGGCCGAAAGCGGTCGATGTCCCTCTATCCGCTCGGAGTGGAGAGTCGGGGGCGCAATTGGCCAAGCGTCACCCGCCTTTTATGCAGGCAGGTGCTAAAGAGCTTCGCCGAGCTTGGCCTTCGTGCTCTGCCCTCTGCCAGCGTTCGACGCGTCGTAGTCCGCCACCAGTGCGCGCAGGCGCGGGATCAGTTCTTCGCCGTACTGGACGGCATCCGACCGAGGGTCGTAGCCGCGGATCAACAGGCTGGTCGCGCCGAGCTTGTAGTATTCGAGCATCGCTTTGCCGACGGTTTCCGGGGTGCCGACGAGCGCGGTCGAGTTGCCCTGAGCGCCGGTCGCGGCGGCAAGCGGGGTCCACAGGCAGGTGTCGTGCACCTCGGCAGCGGCGGCGGCCTGGAGCAGCCGCTGGGAGCCCACGTTTTGCCGCTGCGGTGCGGGCGCGCCGGCGCGATTGGCCAGCACCCGGTCGAGGATGGCCCGCGCCCGGTCCCAGGCTTCGCCCTCCGTCGCCGCGAGGATCGGGCGGGTCGAGAGGCTGAAGGCCGGATTACGGCCGGAAAGCGCCGCCTCGCGGCGCACGCGGTCCATGAACACGGCCGTGTCCTTGAGCGGCTCGCCCCATAGCATGAAGACATCGACGTGCGGCGCTAACGCCCGGATCGCCGCGTCGGAACCGCCGCCGCCATAGATCGGGATGTGCGGATGCTGCCGGCAGCGGATTTCCGAATAGGTCCCGCGTGTCCGGTAGAATTCGCCCTCATGGTCGAATGGCGCCGGCTCGGTCCAGGTGCGCCGTAACAGCGAAATGCACTCGGCGGAGCGGCGATAGCGCGTCTCGGCGTCGGTCCAGTCGCCGTCCTTGGCCTGATCGGCGTCGCTGCTGCCGGTGATGATGTGGATCGCCAGCCGGCCGTTGCTCAGCTGGTCGAGGGTGGCGAGCTTGCGGGCGGCGAGCGGCGGCGCCATGAAGCCCGGCCGGTGCGCCAAGAGGAACCCTAGCCGCTCGGTCACCGACGCGGCATGCGCGCCGACCAGAAACCCATCGGGCGCATCCGAGAAATAGCCGATCAGCACGCGGTCGAAGCCGGCGCGCTCGTGGATGCGCGCGGTCTCGGCGAGCACCTCGGCGGAAAATGGCGGCCCGGAGGGCGGGATGATCTCCGACGACACCCGCGGCGCGATCCAGCCGATCATCTCCACAGGCATGGCCGCGCTCCCGGGCTAAAGCGGTGCTTCAGAACCAGGACTTTATCATGCCCACCAAGGAGTGGTCCGGCTCGGGAGCCTGCTGGGCAACGTCGGTTGGATTTGGCGGAGCGGTGGCGATGGCGGGGGCGGGGGTGG
>DATNJF010000120.1:0-2528 GCA_035604035.1 Allostellaceae bacterium
CGTGCCGGGCGAGATCGCGCCGATCATGAATGCCACCGGCGCGACGCTCCACGATGGCCATTCCTATGTCGGCCAGCCGGTCCATTTCCAGGCGTCGACGCCGATGATTACCGCGCTCGCGACCGGCGAGATCGACCTCGCGCTGCTGGGGTTCTCGAGCCTCGGCATCGCGGTGGAGAATGCCGGCCTCGGCGATCTCGAGGTCGTGCTCGACGACATTCGTGATGGTGTCGAAGGCTATTACAGTGTCGAGTACATGGCATTGAACGACGGGCCGGTCAAAACGGTGTCCGATCTCAAAGGCCGGATCGTCGCAGTCAACGCCGCGGGGAGCGTTCTCGATGTGCCATTGCGTATGATGCTGCGGCGCAACGGCCTCGAGGCTGGAAAGGACGTGACCGTCATCGAAATTGCGCCGCCCAACATGGGGGCCGTGCTGCTTGATTGCAAGGCCGATCTCGCCCCCATGGTGATCCCGTTCTCGCTCGACCCCAATTTGCGCGCCAAGGCGCACACGGTGTTCGTCGAGCGCGAGGCGATGCAGGGTACGACCGAGTTCGCGTTCTACGTCGCGCGAAAATCCTTCCTGGACAAGAACCGCGCTGCGGTCGTCGATTTCATCGAGGATTACCTGCGCGCGCTGCATTGGTTCTACGACCCGGCCAATCGCACCGCGACGCTCAAGATCGTCGCCGATTTCACCAAGCTGCCGCCGGAGCGGTTCGCCAATTGGGTCTACACCGACAGCAAGGACATGTACCGCGATCCTGCCGGCGCGGTCGACGCGAAGGCGTTGCAGCGCAATCTCGACGCCGACTTCGATACTGGCTTCATGAAGGATCGGCTCGATGTCGTGCCGCATATCGACATGAGTCTGGTCGAGGAAGCCAATCATCGGCTGGCGAAGACGCCTTGACGCCCGCCGCGCCCGGCGCCTCAGCCTATGGGAACCCAATCGTCACCCGATTTGCGGTAGCGCCGCTTCACTGCCGCCCAGGCGACCCGGTGCGCAATCTCCTCGCGCCGCCAGGGCTCGCGCGCGCCGTAGGTCTGCCACGCGTGGTTGAAGGCGCTGCGGAAGATGTCCTGGGCGTGGTTCGGAAGATGGGCCCGAATCGTAGGCGGCAGGTCGTCATTGCTCGCATAAGGCATCTTCGGTCTTTCGCGCCATTACTTGTTAATGATGTGACGGACCGGACGAATCCGGTATGACCTGGATCAAGGCTGCGACCGACGAATCCTTATCGTATGATCTGTGCAGGGCCGAGAACTGAAGGAGCCTCGCGTGGACGACACGGCACGATCCGCTGATCGCTCGCAAACCGCTCCGGCCATCCCGGCCGCGGCGCCGGGTGCGGCCGGGCTTCAGCCGGGCGAAGCGTCCGATCGCGCACGCGCCGAAACGTTCGACCGGCTCATGCATGCCTGGCAGGCGCGCTTCACCGAATCGATTTCCCCGACGGCTCTCAGGCTCGCCTTTCTCGACTGGGCGATGCACCTGGCCAACGCGCCTGGAACCCAGTTGCATCTCCTCGAGACGGGGATGCGGGACTGGTGGACCCTTGGCAGCTACTTGATGCGCCTGGCATGGGATCGCGACCATGCCGGACGCTTCATCGAGCCACCGCCTCACGATCATCGTTTTGCCGATGCCGCCTGGCGCGAGCCGCCCTTTCTTCTGCTCCATCAAGGCTTCCTCCTGATGGAGCGTTGGTGGGATGAGGCAACCACGGGTCTGCGCGGCATGAATCAGGCGCACCAGCGCAGCGTGCCGTTCGCCGCGCGACAGCTCCTCGATATGGTCTCGCCGTCGAACTTCCTGCCGACCAACCCGGAGGTGCTGCAGCGCACGTGGGGCGAAGGCGGCCTGAATCTGGCGCGCGGCTTCTCTTACCTGCTCGACGACTGGCAGCGCGTCCTGGCGGGCGAAAGGCCGGCCGGGACCGATGCTTATGAGGTCGGGCGTCAAGTCGCGGTGACGCCGGGCAGGGTGGTGTTCCGCAACGAGCTGATCGAGCTCATTCAATATGCGCCGCAAAGCGAGACGGTACGGCCCGAGCCGGTGCTCGTCGTGCCGGCTTGGATCATGAAATACTACATCCTCGATCTTTCGCCGGAAAATTCGCTGGTGCGGTATCTGGTGGGTCAGGGCTTTACCATATTCATGATCTCGTGGCGGAACCCTGGAGCGGACCAGCGCGATCTCGGCATAGAGGAATATCTCCGGCTCGGCATCGCCGCCGCGCTCGACGTCATCGGCGCGGTCTGCCCCGAGCGCAAGATCCATGCGGCCGGCTACTGCATCGGCGGGACGCTGCTGTCGATCGCCGCCGCCGCCATGGCTCGCGACGGCGACGCGCGGCTGCGCAGCGTGACGCTCTTCGCCGCGCAGACCGACTTCACCGAGGCCGGCGAAATCATGCTGCTGATCGACGAAAGTCAGATCGCGTTCCTTGAAGACATGATGTGGGAGCAGGGGTTTCTCGACAGCCGGCAAATGGCCGGCGCGTTCCAGATGCTGAACTCGA
>DATNJF010000121.1:0-4534 GCA_035604035.1 Allostellaceae bacterium
TCGGCTCGCCGAGCCGCAGATGCGCGCCCGGATCGCTCAGGAGATAGCCACAAGCGGGCTCAACAATTGGGGCCGTATCCCCAATTGGGATTGCGTGCAGGTGTCGATCTCGCCGAACCGGCCGGAAACCGCGGGCAAGACCGTCGCGGCGCTGGCCGCCGCGTTGGGCGCCGACCCGATCGACCAGCTCTGCGAGCACCTGATCGCCGATAATGGCGCGACCCGGGTGCTGATCACCTCGATCAGCGAGGACGACATCCGCACCATCGTCCGCAACCCGACCGCGCTGGTCGGTTCCGACGGCAACTGCGTCGCGACCTACGGCACGGTCAGCCAAGGGATGCCGCATCCGCGCTTCTACGGCACCTTCCCGCGCATCATTTCGCGCTATGTCGGCGAGGAACACCTGCTGCCGCTGGAAGCGGCGGTGCACAAGATGACCGGCGCGACGGCGAAGGCGCTGAAGCTGCGCGACCGCGGGTTGCTCAAGGAGGGCTGGCGCGCCGATGTCGCGAGCTTCGATCCCGACGATTTCAAGGATCTGGCGACCTACGCCGACCCGCACCGCTACCCGAGCGGCGCGCGCACCAGTGTCATCGTCAATGGCATCCTCGTCGTTGACAACGCCACCCATACCGGCGCGACGCCGGGAGCGGTGTTGCGCCGCGGTTCGGATGGGACGGTGGGGTAGGGCTTACTCGATCGCCGCGTGCACCAGGTTGCTGATGCGGTCGAGCCGGGCCCCGTGCCACGGGTCGGGTTGGACGAAATTGGTCAGGTAGCTGAACGACACGCCCGAAGCCGGGTCGGCCCAGGAATAGGACGTGCCGGCGCCGCCATGGCCGAAGGTCGAGGGATGCGCCATCGTGCCGAGACCGCGGATGCGCGGTCCGGTGCCACGCGAGTGCGGCCCGAGGCCGCGATGCATGGGGACCCCCATCGCCTCGTCGGGCCGATCGCCGGTGAAGTCACGGGTGACGAGCTCGATGAGCCGCGGCGAGAACAGGTGCACCGCGCCGAGTGTCCCGCGATGCAGCATCATCTGGTAGAAAGCGGCCATTGCCCGCGCGGTGCCGAACCCACCGCCGCTCGGCAGCCCGGCGGCGCGCATCTCGGCGCTGTTGTCGCGCGGCGGTTCCGAGGACAGCCCATTGGTGTCGGCGCAGCGACGCTGCTCTTCGGCCGGGACGCCGACATAAAGCTCGTCGCCGATGCCGAGCGGACCGATCACCCGCTCGCGGATGACGTGGCGGTAATCGTGGCCGGTCACCGCCTCGATCACCATCGCCAGGGTCAGGTGCGCGGCGCGGGCGTGGTAATGCAGCCGCGAACCGGCCGGCCATTCCGGTTTGAAGTCGCAGACCTCCTTGCGCATCAGCGCGTGGTCGGTCCAGGTCGCGCGGGTGACGTCGGCCGACGGGAAACCGGCCTGATGCGTCGTCACCTCGAAAAGGGTGATGTCGCCCTTGCCGTGAGCGGCGAATTCGGGGAGGTGGTCGGCGACGCGGTCGCTGAACGACAAGGTGCCGTCCTCGACCAGGCTCCACACCGCCGCCGCGGTCAGCACCTTGGTCTGCGAGAACAGCAGAAACAGCGTATCGGAGCCGACACGGACGCTGGCGCGCGCGTTGCCATAGGTGCGGAACAGCGCCAGCTTGCCATGCCGGGCGAGCGCGATTTGCGCGCCGGGATAGCGGCCCTCTTCGATGTGCCGGTGGATCAACCGGTCGAGGTCGTGCAGCGGCTTTTCGGCGAAATCGAGCTCCGCCGGGCTGCTTTCGGGCAGCGGAAATACGCTCGGCATCGTGCGGCTCCCTCGAGATGGCGGACGACATGTTACGGCGTTTGCCGCGATCCGGCCAGAAGCGGGGAGAGCGGCGCCGCCAGCCGCCGAAGCCGCTGGACAGGCGAAAGCGGCTTCCTTTATAGAGGCGCCTCGCTGGTGCGCCCAGGTAGCTCAGCTGGTAGAGCAACGGACTGAAAATCCGTGTGTCGGTGGTTCAACTCCGCCCCTGGGCACCATTCTTTTCAATCACTTACGAGACCATCTCGAGCTGGTATGCCGCCCTTGGTGTAATTTTGGTGCAACAGGGTTCGCGGGGCGTTCTAGGGCGGCGATGGCTTTGTCGATATGCTGCCCGTGGACATGGCTATAGCGCATTACCATTGTCAGCGTCTTATGGCCGCTGATCCGCTGAACTGTTGCGAGATCGATGCCGGACTCAACTAGGCGTGTGATTGCCGTATGCCGCAGGGTATGTGGCGTGACGACAGCCGGATCCAGCCCAGCGGCAATCACCGCTGCTTTAAACGGTTTCGACATCCGATCGAGTGTTGCGCTCTTACCTGCTCGGCGCGCGGGGAAAATCCAGCCTTCTCGATCATCACGCATTTCCCGCTCACTGGCCAGAACGTCAGCGAGGACTTTCGTGATTGGCTGTTCGCGCTGGCCGGCCTTAGCCTCGGGGATATAGAGCCGACGACGGGTGAAGTCGATGCGATCCCAGCGGGCCCCGAGAATTTCGCGGTGTCGCATCGCGGTATGCAGACCAAACTCGACACAGAGCCAAAGATCGATGTCCGCGCTCGCACGAGCTGCGGTCATCAGCCGATCACACTCGGTGTCGTCGAGTGCCACGATCCGGCGCTGATCCAGGTTGAACTTCTTCGGGCGCGTAGGGAGCCGATCGAGCCATTTCCATTCAACGGCGCGATGAAGCAGATGGGCAAGTGTTGCAAGCTCGCGATCGACCGTGGCAGGCGCAGCACCAGCGTCGCGACGGATTTTCTTGTAGCGCTCAATCGCAAAATCGGTGAGTCCGTCGAGCCGCTGCGTGCTGAAGTGTGGCTTTAGGTACATTCGGAGCTGTCGCCGTTTCGCGACAAGGTTCTTGCCGTTCGATTGCTCGAGGCGATCGATATAGTCGTCGGCCGCCCTGACGAAGGTGAGCGGGAGCTTGCGGCCTGCCGGCAGATTGAGCCGGCCGCGCCGCGCGTCCGTCCGGCTCTGTTCGATAAATTGCTCGCATTCCGCCAAACTCGCGCCGAGCCCGAGGTGACGATGCACCCGGCGGCCATCCACCATAAAATTGACTGACAGGTGTACGCCGGCACCGGTGCGCTCGGCCATGATCCCGCCTCGGCTGATCCGCTGGCCGATGGCAAGCTGCTTTAACGCCGTGCGGGTAAGCCGGGCCATTAGTATTGCTCCTCGCTAGGTTCGACGAAGATCATGCCGTCTCGGATATCGATCCTCGGATTGGGGTCGATCTCGCCCTTAAAGAATTCCTCGGACGGCGGCTTGTCGCAAAGCCGTGTGGCGATCGACCCGAGCGCATTGCGGACGCGCTCGGTCCAATGCGATGCCGTGCCGGCCGCGCGACCCGTTAACTGCTCTATGATTCCATTCGCGACCTGCTCACCCAGCAGACCAGATAGCTCACCGAGCCTGCCGGAGGTAAACTCGCCGTGAGGCGCAGGCTCGCCGTAGGGTCGGGCCAGCTCCAGCACGCGCATTGCCGCTTTGACGGCTTCACCGTAGGCGTAGGGATCATCCTGCCAGTTCCGACGCCCATGCCCCGCGACCGCGTTAATACCGGTGATCGCCTTGCCGGCATCGCTCATCGCGCGGGCCAGGAGTTCGCCGAGCGCCCCAGTTTCCCCTGAGTAATCGGTCTCGGCGTAATGAGCCTCCAGCGCCGCCGCCACCACTGCGTTGATCGTAGTTCCCTTCCGGCGGGCGTCGCGTTCAAGCAGGCGACGGATTCGTTCCGGGAGCCTGATCTTGCTGAGCTGGATCGTGCCGTCGGGATCTCTGGTGCGCATTGTTGGGGCCTTCGAAAAGTATGGGTTCCCTAAAGGCCGGGCAAGCCGACGAGGCCGGGCTCGCAGCCATGTGCCGATCCCCGGCAGGGCGCAAGGGCGACCGCACAATCGGAGCTCCGCGATTGTGATTTAGAAAGTGGCGCCAGGCTGTTCCGCTGACTCAGATCAATGCCGGCCGAAGCGCGACAGGGTATTAGCTTGCCCTCATGGATGGACGCCGGATAGGAGCTGCGCGATGCCGTCCTTCTCGCCGAAACTGAGGCGGCGGCTGCACTTTGCCGCCTTTCTAGCCATCGTCTTTATCGCTTATGGGGCCGCGGCTCAGGCGCCGCCGCCAGTCGTGAATGGCCCACCCATCCCGGCTGGGCAAGGTCGAGTATGGTTCTACCGGGTCTTCTTTCCCGAGGACACCGGCGGCATGCCGCCCATATCAATGAACGGCCAGCTCGTCGGCTACGCCCGCGCCGGTTGGAGCTTCTACCGCGACATGCCGGCAGGCGCTTATCACGTTAGCGTCGAAAGTTATCTGCCGGGCTCCGGCTGGTCGAAGGACATCGTGTTGCTGCCGGGGACGCAAGTCGCCTTGGCGATCAACTCCGACCCTACCTACATCTCGAACCTCAGCGGGTTTCGTCGCGGCACTTACGACGTGGTCGCCGAGCCGGGTGGCGCGGCCTACCTGCACATCATGCAGACGCAGTTCGGCACC
>DATNJF010000122.1:0-2458 GCA_035604035.1 Allostellaceae bacterium
TTACGGGTGCCGTTTTAGGGCGCCCAGGCCGTCAACCTACACAGGATTTCCCGCGAGGATCCGTTTGGTGCACTCCGTCACAAGCCGATAATTCGGAGCGTCGGAAACGGCCGCTACTGCCCAGCCACCCTTCTCGACAAAGCTCCGCTGTTCATAGTCCGACGCCAGTTTCTTTAGATCGCTGAGCTTGGCGGTGGCGTCTGACTGGGCAAAGAATTTCGCGGCGCACACCGGAGCCAGCGCATCCGCCACTGCGGTCACTGCCCGATCATGGGCCAGTTCCTCGGCCTTGCTGCCGAGCACCCAGCCGAACTGCCAGAAGCCCAAAACCATGATGCCGATCATCCCGATAACGGCGCCCCAAATGCCGGGCTTTAGCCAGGGATAGGATCTTGTGGCCACGAGGAACCTTCCTTCCTGTTCAAGAGATGCAGTGTCTTCGCCTCACTCACCAACCAATCGGGCTCAATGCGGCATCCGGGCCGCGCCAATCGCCTAGGCTCTTGCCCGCCGCCGCCGATTTTGCGCTTTCAACATGCCCTTGCGCCGGTTTGCGCGGGCGCGGGTTCGGGGATGCCGTTGTGGTGCTCGTTTCATCGGTGCAATCTCCCGTCTGGTCAGAACGATCCGCCAACTCCGGGGATGACCCACGGGCGATGCGGGGCCTCAATTTGGCTCGGGATCGGTATTTTCTTGTCGGTCCCGCGCCGCTGGATGATTCCGAGCACCCGGATCCAGGATCTTGCCTGAAGCCTCTGCCCGGCGAGCGCCGCGGTACGGGCATTGTCGCGCGCTACGA
The DNA here is from genome assembly GCA_035604035.1 of Allostellaceae bacterium. Lineage (GTDB taxonomy): Bacteria > Pseudomonadota > Alphaproteobacteria > ATCC43930 > CGMCC-115725 > DATARH01. Next base: position 800 of record DATNJF010000122.1, read on the forward strand.
TCGCGGCCTCCGTCCCATGTACGTCGATCATGTCGCGGGCTAGTGATTGCTCGTCGACACCGTCGGCGCTGCCTATCGCCATCGAGCTCACTGGAACGCCCGAACCGCGATGAGGGCCGCCAAACCCAAGCCGATTAGGATCGGAACGACGATTGGCGGTACGAACCAGGTTTTGTTCATGTAAGCGCCCGGTCGGTTATCTCGGGCCAATCGAGCAGTGGTGGTGGCGCTTTTGGCTTCCAGCTCTGCACGAAGCGGCTGACCTCGGCGTTTTGTACCGGGGTCAGGTACTTCGCGACGCGCTGATAGGCAGACTGGGTCTTCTGAAGATGTCCGCCGCGCAGGCCCCTTGTCGCCAGCAGGTACCACTCGCAAGCCTTTACCGAGCCGTCGGGCATGTCCGGTTGGCCAGCATATAGTTCTGCAAGCTTTACCTGTGCGCGAGCCAGACCCTGCTCGGCGGCCGCTAGCAACCATCTGGTGGCCTCCGATCGGCTGCCTTCGGCAACATAGCGAGCGTCGAGCAATTCGTTTTCGTACATGATCGCGAGATTGAATTGGGCCTCGGCATCGCCGCGCTCAGCGGCTTGCAGCAGGTGCTTTTTCATGTGCTTCGTTCCTCGACATCCGCTGGCGGGCTAGTAGTCCATGCCGCCCATACCGCCCATGCCGCCCATACCGCCAGGCATTGCCGGACCGCCCGCTTGCGGCTTCTCGGCGACCATCACCTCGGTGGTGACCAGTAGACCGGCGATCGAGGCGGCGCCTTGCAAGGCCAGGCGCACCACCTTGGCCGGATCGATGATCCCGGCCGTCACCATGTTGACATAGGTGCCGCTCTGGGCGTCGAAGCCGTGATTGGCGTCGCCCTTCTCCAGCAGCTTGCCGACGATGACGGCGCTGTCGGCGCCGGCGTTCTCGAAGATCTGCCGCGCCGGCGCCTGCAAGGCCCGGCGGACGATGTCGATGCCGACTTTCTGGTCGTTGTTCTCGGGGTTGAGCCCGCCAAGCTTCTGGCTCGCATAGAGCAACGTGACGCCACCGCCGGGGACAACACCCTCCTCGACCGCCGCCCGGGTCGCGTGCATCGCATCGTCGACCCGGTCCTTGCGTTCCTTGACTTCGACCTCGGTCGAGCCACCGACGCGAATAATCGCGACGCCGCCGGCGAGCTTGGCCAGCCGCTCCTGCAGCTTTTCCTTGTCGTATTCTGAGGTCGTCTCCTCGGTCTGTGCGCGTAGCTGCGTGCAGCGGGCCTGGATGTCCTTCTTCTTACCCGCGCCGTCGATGATCGTGGTGTTGTCCTTGTCGATCCGGACCTTCTTGGCGCGGCCGAGCATGTCGAGCGTGACCGTTTCCAGCTTGATGCCGAGGTCCTCGCTGATCACCTGACCGCAGGTCAGAATGGCGATGTCCTCGAGCATCGCCTTGCGGCGATCGCCGAAACCAGGCGCCTTCACCGCGGCAACCTTGAGGCCGCCGCGCAGCTTGTTGACGACCAGCGTCGCCAGCGCCTCGCCCTCGATGTCTTCGGCGACGATCAGCAGCGGCTTGCCGGTCTGCACCACCGCTTCGAGGACCGGCAGCATCGCCTGCAGCGCCGACAGCTTTTTCTCGTGGATCAGAATGTACGGGTTATCGAGCTCGGCGATCATCTTC
>DATNJF010000123.1:0-2237 GCA_035604035.1 Allostellaceae bacterium
AGACGAAGCCCGGCGGAAATTGGAGGGTCGCAGCGCGGACAGGTCCCGGCGTGACCAGCTTGCCGGCGAGGACCCCGGCGGCGGTCGCCTTCAACAGGCTGCGACGTCGCACGTGTGGACTCAACCGCCGATCGCGCCCTCGGTGCCGACATAGACCGCATAAAGCGAGTGGCTTGCCGCCATGAACAACCGGTTGCGTTTGGTGCCGCCGAAGCAAAGGTTCGCGGCGCGTTCGGGCAGGCGGATCTGCCCGATCATCGTGCCGTCGGACGCAAACACCGCGACCCCGTTCAGCTCCTCGCTCATACCCCAGCCGCACCACAGATTGCCGTGCACGTCGCAGCGAAAGCCGTCGGGCGTGCCGTTGCCGAGATCGGCGAAGTCGCGGCCGTTGGTGAGCCGCTCGCCGTCGCCCGCGACGTCGAAGACGCGGATCGCGCGCTGCGGCTGAGCGCGCGACTCGACAACATAGAGGCACGATTCGTCTGGCGAGAAGCAGAGCCCATTGGGGCCGCGAACGTCGTCGGCGACGATCGTCACCCGACCCGTGCGGCCATCGATACGGTAGACATGCGTGACCGGCAGCTCCGGCTCGGCACGGTCGCCTTCATACTCGCCGAGGATGCCGAAAGGCGGATCGGTGAACCATACCGAACCGTCCGATTTGACGACGACATCGTTGGGCGAGTTGAGCGGCTTGCCCTCGTAGCGGTTGCACAGGACGGTGATCGTCCCATCATGCTCGGTCCGGGTAACCCGGCGGGCACCGTGCTCGCAGGTGACAAGCCTGCCCTGGCGGTCGCGGGTGTTGCCATTCGAATTGTTGGATGGCTTGCGAAAAACGCTGACCGCGCCCGTCTCCTCTTCCCATTTGAGGATGCGGTTATTGGGGATGTCGCTCCACAGCAGAAAACGCCCGTCGCCGAACCACACCGGGCCCTCGCTCCAGCGGCAACCTGTATAGAGGCGCTCAATCGACGCGTTGAACGGCGGACGGATCCGCTCAAAACGGGGATCGAGGTTAATGATTGCCGGATCAGGATAGAGAAGGGAGGGCTGCCAGGCAGTGTCGCTCATCGTAATGCCCCTGCTCGTTATGCGCTTGGCACGAGCATGGAGCGTTTCAACTCCGGCCTCAAGATCAAGGGCGTGAGACCGGCGCCGGCCCTGGGGTTACATGCTGCTGGCAACCGATTGGAATATTCCACTGACCGAACCGCCGATCGAGACCAGCACCGAGAACGCGGCGATCGAAATAAAGAACGCAACCATTGCGTATTCGATCGCGGTGGCGCCCGTGTCGCCGAGCTGTCGTCTCAAGAGCGGGCCCATTAACTTTCTACCTCGGCGCTACCCATTCCGGTCGATAATGTGATGCCTCTGGTTGACGATTTATGAACAACTAGAGCGCGCGGGCATGGCAGGGGTTTTCGGAGGGGTAAAAGTGAGGGGCAGGGCATGACAGGCATGGTTCTGATGAGCGCGATCGCCTCGCACTCGCCACGGATCGGCATCGAGGCGGAGGCGCCAGACTTTCTGCGCGGCGTCATCGCCGGCGAATACGCATTGGGCCGGGCGATCCAGGCGCTAGAGCCCGATGTGATCGTCCTGCAATCGGCGCATTGGGTGACGACCTTCACCTGGTACGTCACATGCCAGGCGCGGCATCGGGGTGTCTGCGTCTCAGACGAGCTGCCAGACCTAATCCCCGGCCAGCCTTATGACCGTCCCGGCGACCCGGAATTCGGTGCCGGACTGGTTGAGGCGATCAAGGCCAAGGACCTGCTGGCCGGACGCAACGAAACCGCGCACTACAAGTGGGACTATGGCACCTTCGTGCCGCTGCAATATCTCGACCCGGCACAGCGCATTCCCGTGGTGACGATGGGCACCTGCATCCTCGCCGATCTCGATGAGTGCTACTGCGTCGGCACCGCGATTCGCGAAGCGGCGGCCAACTCGGGCAAGCGGGTGGTCTTTGTCGCCAGTTCGGCGCTGTCGCACCGGCTGGTGCGCAACCCGGCGAGCTGGCCTACTCCCGAAAACCAGGCGCTCGATCGTGAGTTCGTCGCGATGCTGTGTCAGGGTCGCACCGGCGAGGCGAGACGCTTCCTCAATGGCTTTGCCAAACGGGCACAGGTGGAAATGGGCGGGCGAAATATCGCCACGATGCTTGGCGTGCTCGACGGAACTACGGCGGATCATCAAAGCGGCGTGGAATACGGCAAATACGGCCC
>DATNJF010000124.1:0-9894 GCA_035604035.1 Allostellaceae bacterium
CGTATGTGAGCTTGATCTGGTGCAGCACGCCATCGGGTCATGGAAACGGGCTCAGACCTTGGATCCAAACCAACCGCCGGAGAACTGCCTATGAACCACTAAACCTGACCCTTGACTTCGAACATGCCCATGTGAGCGGCCATTGGTCGGGCGATGGGATAGCGGATGCGAGGTCAGGCTAGTTTTTTCGAGTAGGAAAGCTTAAGCGCGCGGAGCTATTTTCCACGCAGCGCACCGCAGGCTCCCCAAAGCCGACCGTTTCATCCGCCGACGTTGATTGTCGGCGTCAGCGGCGGGGTTTGCGGCGGCGCCGCCATCATGGTCATGAACAGCGACAGCAGGTGAAAATTCTTCTGCGATACATCGTCATCCCCATTGATGTAATACCATTTATTGTTATAGCAATATGCAGCGTAAATCGGCTCCCCAGTCGGCAGGTGGTCGTCAACCTCGATCAATATATAACGCCTTAATTGGCCAAGTCTGCGGTTCATTTTCACGTGACAATCACTCAAGGCGTCACGAGGATCTTTCTCTCCGCTGCCGCATCTGTCTTCGTAATAGAAAAGTCCGCCAGGACGTTTTTGATTTGTTGGATCGGCCCAGTCACTAATCCATTTGCTGATATCGCTTGTAACTTTCTTAGCCCTGAGGATTTCTCTGCCACGAGCTCCAACGCATTATAATTTTAGCCTCGCAATAGCCACGCGGGGTGGCCGGGTAGCGGCGTGCCGCGATGAAGCGGCATACCTGGTTAGCGAGGCGGAAATGTCAATTGGATCAGAAGCTTATGATGCGCTATGCGGCGCCGTGCGGCACCAAATTTTTTAGCTCCGTAGTCAGGCGCTCTATCCAGTTGAGCTACGGGCGCGTATCGGGCTGACGGGCAGCCCCGAGGGCGGGAACAACTACTCTACCGAAGGCCCGGAAGGCAAGATCGAACGGGGTCCGGCCGCGATAGGGTTTGACTTGAGCCCCCGGCCGGCCTAATGCCGCGCGCTCCTGGGAAATGGACAAATGTCGAGCTTGGACACGGCCGAGATGCCCGCCGCGGCAGCCGCGATGTTGGAAGACGATCCGGCGGCGCGCCCAGTCGTGGCGTTGTTGCCGGGCGGGCATCGCCGTGCCGAGGGCGGGCATCCGTGGATCTATTCCAACGAGGTGCAGATGGATGCGGCGGCCAAGGCGATCGCGCCGGGCAGCCTCGTCACGTTGAAGCGCGCCCCCGTGTCGGGCACGGGGCAGGCTGGGCCGCCGCTCGGTGTCGCGATGTTCAACCCGCACCCGCTGTTGGCCGCGCGCCTACTCGACCGCGACGCCGCGCGGCCGATCGGCCGGCGCTTTATCGCCCGCCGGCTCGACCGCGCACTAAAACTGCGCGAGCGGCTCTACAAAAGCCGCTATTACCGGCTGGTCCATGCCGAGGCCGACGGCTTGCCGGGCCTGGTCGTCGACCGCTTCGGCCCGGTGCTGGTGGTGCAGGAGAACGTCGCCGGGATGGAGCGGCTTGAGCCGATGATCATCGATGCGCTTGCCGCGTTGGTCTCGCCTACCGCGATCGTGCTGCGCAACGACGCGCCGGCGCGCGTCTTGGAGGGCTTGCCGCAAGAGGTTCGGGTCGCGCTCGGCGCGGTCGATGGGCCGGTGGAGGTCGAGGAAGACGGCGCGACATTCCTCGCCGATGTGCTTGCTGGGCAGAAGACCGGCTGGTTCTTCGATCAGCGCGACAACCGCGCCTTTGTCGCCGGGCTTTGCGCCGGGTCGCGGGTGCTCGATCTCTATTGTTATTCCGGCGGCTTCGCGGTCGCCGCGGCACGCGCCGGGGCGGCATCGGTCACTGGCATCGACCGCTCGGAGGCGGCGCTCGCGCTCGCCGCCGAGACGTCCGAGCGCAACGGCGTCACCGGCATTTGCGAGTTCCGCCGCGCCGAGGTTTTCGCGGAAGCAGCAGCCCTCGCCGGAGCCGGCGAGCGCTTCGATGTCGTGATCGCCGACCCGCCCGCCTTCGCCCGCTCGCGGCGCGATGTGCCGGCGGCGCTGCGCGGTTATCGCAAGCTGGCGCGGCTCGCCGCAGGGCTGACCGCGCCGGGCGGGTTCGTCTTCCTGGCCTCGTGCTCACACAATGTCGGCGCCGCCGATTTCGCCGAGGCGGTGCGGCGTGGGCTTGCCGATGCCGGGCGCAGCGGCCGCATCCTCCGCGAGGCCGGGGCCGGGCCCGATCATCCGGTTCATCCGGCACTGCCGGAAACCGCCTATCTCAAGTCGCAGACGCTGGCTCTCGACTAAAAGCTTTGGCGGTCGCTTTTGCCGCCGGCATGGTGATGCGGAAAATCGTGCCGGTGCCGGTCGAGGCGACGAGCACCAAATCCCCGCCATGCAGCCGCATCAATTCGCGGGCGATCGCCAGGCCGAGGCCGCTGCCGCCTGGGCGCCCAGAAGCGGCGAACGGCCGGAACAGGTTCTCGCGCGCTCGCGGCGCTAGGCCCGGCCCGTCATCGGCGACCTCGATGGCGATGGCGTCGTCCTCCCGCGTGGCGGTGACGCGCAAGCGATGCGCGCCGGCCTCGACAGAATTGCGAGCCAGGTTCAACAGCACCCGGTAGATCTGGTCGCGGTCGGCCTTGAGGGTGAGCTCGGCCGGCGCGTCGAGTTCGATCGAAGGTCCGTTGTCGGGCAGCGCCAGGCCGGGCTCGATCTCGTTGAGCAGCGGCCGCAGCTTGAACCGGCTCGGCGCGAATGGCGGCGCGCCCTCGCGCGAAAAATCGAGGGTCTGGCCGCACAGCGCGATGGCGCGGTCGATCGCATCGATGAGGCGCGGCGCCACCCGACGCACCTCGGGCGCGGCGCTGGTGGTGAGGCCGTCGGTCACGAGGCGCGCCGTTGCTAGGATGTTGCGCAAATCGTGGTTGATCTTGGTGACCGCGGTGCCGAGCGCGGCGAGCCGGGCGCGTTGCCCCAGCGCCTGCCGCACTGTCTCCTGCATCGCCGCCAACTCTTTCTCGGCGACGCCGATCTCGTCGCGTCCGCCGCGCGGGATAATGACCCGCGACGCGTCTTCGGGGTCGTGGCTGAATAGCGCCATGCTGGCGGTGATCCGGCGCATCGGCCGCACCAGTAACCATTGCAGGCTCAGATAGACAAGCGCCGCCGCGATCAGCGACAGGATGATCGAGAGCTGGAAGATGCGCCCCCCAAATTGCCACATCTCGGCGCGTAGCGGCGCCTCGTCGAGTAGGATCTCGACCTTGGTATCGGGCTCGAACGGCGACGTGCCGAGCACCCGCATGACCCGGTTCCCGGAGCTGAACAGCGTCTCAAACGAGCGCTGGATCCAGATCGGCACATTGCCGCCGCCGATAATAAAAGTGACATCAGGCTGGGGCGGTGACGGGCCGTCCAGCATTTGGACCATGCCGTCGGGGCGGTGCAAGACAATCTCGTGCACCCCGACCTCGGCAAGAAGCTCGTCGGTCAATGCCTGGTCGAGCTTGCCAGTGGGGCTCGCGAGCAGCGCCAGGGTGGCGAGATGCGCCGCCGCCATGTGATCCTCGAAATAGGTCATGCGGTAGCGCGCGACCGACGGTACGAAGATCAGCACCTCGCCTAGCATCACGAAGAAGATCGTCAGCAAGAGAAGACGTGCGGACAGGCTACGCAGGAACATTGCCGTCACTCCATCAGCCGAGACGTGCGAGCAGGCGGACGAGCCGCCGGGTGCGCGGGGCGAACAAGGTCGGGGTGTAGAAGCTCCCTGCGGCGCGTTTTCCGGCTTCGCCGCGGGTCGGGTAGGGCATGATGAGGTTGGCCATCGCGCCGATCTTGAGGCGCTGCGAAATCGCCAGCGCCCAGGCCATGATCTGGTCGCCGGCGCCGGCCCCAAGGATCGCGGCGCCGAGGATACGGCCATTGGGTTTGGTCACGACCTTGACCTTGCCTGGGGTGTCGCGCTCGGTATGGGCGCGGTCGTTGTCGGCGAACTCCCAGCGCAGCACGCGGATCGTGTCGCCATGCGCATCGCGCGCCGCCGCTTCGCTCATCCCGGCCTGCGCCAGCTCCGGATCGGTGTAGGTCACCCAGGGCAACGCCCGGTAATCGACCCGCGCCGGCAGGCGGAACAGTACGTTCCGGATCACGATGCCGGCGTGATAAAGCGCGACATGGGTGAATTGCGGCCCACCAGCAACGTCGCCTATCGCGAAGACATGGCGGTTGGTCGTGCGCAGCCGCAAGTCGACTGTGATGCCGTGCGCGGTCGCTTCGACCCCGGCGGCGGCGAGGTCGAGCGCCTCGATATTCGGCCGTCGGCCGGCCGCGACCAGCAGATGCGAGCCGGCGACCCGCGCACCGCTCTCTAGCTGCACGGCGATCCCATCATCATCGCTTTCGACGGCGGCGATCGGCGACGAGGGACACAGCTTAACCCCTTCTTCCGTTAGGCGAGCGGCCAGGAGCGCCACCAGCTCCGGATCGTCGCGCGGGAGGAGGGGGCCGGCGTCGATCACGGTGACATCGGCGCCGAGCCGCCGGTGAGCCTGCGCCAATTCGATCCCGACCGCACCGCCGCCGATCACGATCAGGTGCCGCGGCATCGTCCGGTTGGCGAAGATCGTCTCATTGGTGAAGTAGGACAGGTCGGCGAGTCCCCGGATCGGCGGCACGGCTGGCGATGAGCCGGTGGCGATGACAAAGCGCCGGGCAGTGATCTCGTGTTTCCCCGCGCGCGCCCGGTCGGGGCTGATAAACTTCGCCTCGGAACGTAGGACAGTTACCCCAAGTCCTTCAAATCGCTCGATCGAGTCATTTGGCGCGAGGCGCGCGACGACCCGCGCGACGCTATCGCCAACCGCAGCGAAATCGACCTGGGGCGGCGCATAAGCGATGCCCATTTCACCGCCGCGCCGCCACTGATGCGCGAGCCTCGCCGCGGCGATCAGCGATTTCGATGGCACGCAGCCTGTATTGAGGCAATCGCCACCCATCTCGCCGCGTTCGACCAGGACAACGCGCGCGCCCATCTGCGCCGCGCCCGCGGCGACCGCCAGTCCGCCCGCGCCGGCGCCGATCACGCATAGATCGGGCGTGAGCGTCCTCATTGCGCCGGCTCGTGGCGCCGTCCCCCACGCCAGCGCTTGTAGACGACCGGCACCAGCGCCAGCACGGCGAGGCCGATGATCGGCAGCAGGATGTAGGGGCGAAAGATCATGTAACGGTCCGGGTGCTGCCCGTTGGCGATCAGCGCCCCGACCCCGTTCCCCAGGCTCGCGTAGACGAGGGCGCCGGGAACCATCCCCAGAAACGTCGCGGCGATGTAGCTCAGCACCCGCATCCCCATCAGCCCGGCGATCAAATTGACCAGCCAGAAGGGCACAACCGGCACCAGCCGCAGGCACAGCAGATAGCTGAACGCGTCCTCGCGAAACCCGGCTTCGAGGCGCTGGACTCGTGGACCGGCGCAGGCGGCGAGGCCATAGAGCCCGACCCGCGCGGCAAGAAAGACCGCGGTCGCTCCCAGAGTCGCGCCGGTCAGCGCGTAGGTTGCGCCGAGCCAGGGGCCAAAGAAAAACCCGCCAGCCAGCGTCATAAGCATCGCGCTGGGGATCGAGAGCGCCGTAAGGCCGGCATAAAGCAGGACGTAGCCGAGAACCGCGAGGATGCCACCGTCGATGACCAAGCCACGCAAGAAATCCTGGTTGTGGGCGAGCGTTGCGAAGGTCAGGTAGCTGCGGCCACCGCACAGCACGAACACGCCCGCCGCCAGCAGCAATACGCCCAGCGGAATGAGGCGGCAAAACGAGCAACGATGCGGACTGGTTTCGGCCATCGCCGCATTGTGCGGGCTAATCCGGCGCGAATGCCACTTTTTGCAGGGTTGTCCGTCTCACCTTCGCGTGAGACGGCGAGTTTTAGCCTAGCGCGTCAGCCCGAAGCGGATCGTCACCGACACCTCGATCTCCGGCGAGGTCATGCTCGCCGGGAACGGCGGCAAGGTCGCGCCGCGCATCATCGACTCGACGGCCGCGTCGAGATCGCCATAGCCGGTGCTGCTGACCACCGCGTAGTCGAGGACCCGGCCGTTTCGGTCCACGCGGAAGCGCAGCACGGCGCGGCCTTCCTCGCCGCGCTGGCGGGCGTCCTCGGGATAGCGCTTGTGGCTTTCGAGCCAGTTGCTGAGCATCGAGCGATAGTCCGCGCTGATCACCGGCGCCTGGGCTGGCGGCGGCAGCGAGGCGACCTGCGGCGTCGCGGCGGGCACCGGCGCAACCGGTAGCGGCAGGGTCATTTCCGGCGGTGGCCGGTCAACCGGCTGCACCGGCTTTGGTCGCGGTTTTGGGACCGGCGGTGGCGGTTGCTCGACGATGGGCTGGGTCGGCGGTTGTGTGGCGATGGGTGGTGCGGCCGGCTGAGCGACGATCGGCGGCGGGGCCGCCGGCGTGAACACCACCTCGACCGCATGGGTCAGGTCGATTTTCGGCGGCGCCGGCATCACCGCCGGCAGCAACAGCAGCAGCCCGATGATCGCGGCGTGACCCGCGGCGGAAACGGGGAGTGCTGCCCTCACTTGCATCCTACAAGTGTTGGGTCAGCGCGGCGAGGATGGTTCGCCTGGGCCCGAATTGCGGTGCACCGACGCCGATCCCAGTGCTGTCCCATCCGATACACGGTAACTCAGAACTCCTTGGTAACGCTGGCAAAAACCGACCGCCTTGGCCCGTATTGATTGGCGAAGACGCCAACCCCTGTCTGGCTGCGCAGCAAGTAAATCTCGTCGAACAAGTTGACAACACTAAGGCGCAGTGTAATCGGCCCGCCAGGCGCCTGCCCGAAGCGGTGCGATATGCTCAGATTGACCTGTTCGTAGGAGGGAACGGTTCCCCCGTTGAACACGGTACCGCCCGGGTGCACGGTACGAAGGCCCGACCCGGCGACGATATCGGCGGCAAATCGTGTGCCCAGCCAGGTATACGCGACCCCGCCCGAAGCGGTGTAAAGCTGACTATGATCGGTATTGACCATCATGCTGTCGGCCGAGGCGAGTTGGGCGGGAGTGAAGTTGAATTCCGCCGAGTCGATGCCCTTCGCCTTCTGCTTCGCGATCGCCAGATTGCCGTAAAAGACAAAATCTCCAAGCGTGTAGTTGGCGGCCAGCTCGACACCCTGGTTGAGGCCGATCCGGTAGTTGAAGGGAGTCAGGACGACCGGCGCGCCGAATTGCCCTTCATCGAGCAGATTGCGGGAAAATTTCATATAGGCGTCGACCCCGGCCTTAAAGCCGGTGAACAGCTCCTGGGTGACTCCAACGTCCACGTAATGGGCGCTCTCGTTCTTCATCGGGTCGTTGGTCGTGACCGCGGGTGCCGCGCTGGTGTTGGCGAAGAGGGTGAGGACTTGCGTCGAGACCAGCTCCTGCGGCGGCGGCGTGAAATAGTGGGCGTAGCCGGCGTGAAAAGTCGTCGATGGTGTCGCCTGCCACACGGTGTTGATGCGCGGGCTGAGCGCGCTGCCTTCCGTAAAGCCGTCGACGAGATCGTACCGGAGACCATAGTTGAGGGTGAGGTTGTCCAGAACCTTCCATTCGTCCTGGAGATAGCCGCTGTAAGTAAAGCTGTTCCTCTCGCTAGCCGACGCGATTGACGTCGTCGTGGTCGCAAATATCGGGTTACCGAAAGCATCGGTGCCGGTCTGAAGGAGCACATCCGAGTTTGTGTTGGACGTCACGTGTTCGGCGCTGATCAATAGGCCAGCGCGCAGCGTATGGTCTGAATTGAGCCGGTAGGCGCCCTCGGCCTGCAGATCGTTGGCCCAGCTCGTCCGCTTCGCCTCCTGGCCGATGCCATTGAACGCGAGATCGCCCAGCAGATCAGGATGGTAGTGCAGCACGCTGCCCTTTGAGATTGCCGAGATTTGGAAATCCAGCGCTCCTTCGGAGTGCAAATACGAGATTGCTCCGAACTGGGCGCTTTCAGTCTGGTGTTCGGTCAGCAGGGCGGAGTTGAACGACGAAATTGGCGTGCCGTTGATCGCAGTGATCCCCGCAAATGTCGGCTGGCCCGGGTTGTTCGGTATCTGGAACTGCGAATTGAACTCGCCGAGCATGACGCTGATTTTGTTATTCGCGTCGATGATCTTGTCGATATAGGCGAAGTCGTGCGTCTGTTCGCTATGGTCGTGGAGCTGATTGTATTTGCTGGTGACGCCATTGACGCCATGATCGGTGTCCAGATAGTCGCCCGAGAAGTAGTAATTGTAACCGTCAACCGAGCCACCGTATTCGAGGCTCGAGTTGAGCGTCCCAAAGCTGCCGCCATACATCGTGATCGCGCCGCCCGGCGTGAACAGGCTGCTCTTGCTCTGAATATCGACGATGCCGGCGGTGCGCAGGCCGTACTCAGCGGGCAGAGCGCCGGTGATTAGCTGCATCGAATCGACGAAGCGAGTGCTCAAATCCTGCCCGAAGAAGCTGACCCCGTCTGGGATGATGACGCCGTCGATGCGGTACTGCACGTTGAGATGTTCGTTGCGCACGTGCAGGCCGCCATTGACCGCGTTGTCCTGGTCGACGCCGGGCATTTGCAGGATGACGTCGTCGATCGGCGCATTCTGCGCGCCCGGTAGGTCCTGGATCGCGCTGTTGGTCAGCGTATAGGTCGACGCGCCGATCCGCGGCTCGATGTTGATCCGCGCCGCGTTGAGCGCCTTGGCGATGACGTCGATCTCAAGTTGAGTGCCGGGAACCGTATCGATGTCCGGCGCCGGCGCCGACTGGGCGAGCTGAAGTGGCCAGGTTCCGTTGTCGGCAAACGCAGGCGCGCCCGATAGCAGGCAAATTACGGCAAGAGATAGGATGGCGCCGCGAGGATGTGCAGCAGGAGCGCGCCAGCCCGTAGGATCGGGGCGTTGCATCGTAAACCTCGTCTGGAAGCTGCGCCGCGATGTCGTCGCGGCTCCGGTCAATCAGCCGAAAGCAGCGTCAGGCGAGGGCGGGGCTCGGGCGCGAAAGGCTAGGGCGGGGGAACGGGCGGTAAACGCGGGTTCCCCCGCAATGCGGTAGGCTGCTGGCGCGTGGGACAGAAGCGACGCGGCGACGTCGACCGGCGCGGCGAAAAGATGGTGCAGGACTTGGCAGATCTCGCAACCGTCTTCGTCATCGAGCGCTTGTGGCGTCCCGGCATGGTTCTCGATGACCGCGGCCGGGAGATGGCCGGTGAGGACCAGCTCGTGATGATGCCAGCCGAAGAGGATCGCCTGGAACAGGATGGCGAAGATCGCCATCAGCGGCACGGGGCTTGGTGTAGGGATGCGGCGGCGGGTCATTCGCCGGCTCTCAGTCGGAACTTTGGACGGCGAGGGTGCGACGTCGCCAGGCTTGGGTTTCCGTCACAAACGTCGTTACGCCGACGCCGACCACGCTGAAGATCACCAGCAGGAAGGGCAGCCCGATCGAGTCGAGATTGTGGACATGCAGCCGAGTGTCGATCCCGAAATCGGCGATATCGGGGAAGGCGAGGGCCACGATCCCGAAGATGCAGAACGCGATCCCGCCCCAGGTGAGCGTGCGCGCCGCCGTGCGCAGCGCGATCTCGCGGATCGCCTCGCCCGGCAGTTTGCGGTGCGCCGCCCACAAGCCGAAGGCTGCCCCCGCCATCGCCTGTACGATCAGCGTGCCAAGGCCGAAGAACAGCCCGGGCAACCAACCAATCGCCGCCGACGGCATCGCCGGCGCTAAGGTGGTGTAGATGATTACCGAGAACGCATCGAGGCCCCAGCCGGCGATGAAACCGTGCACCGCCGGCATCCACGGCTTGAGTTCGCGCGGCGGAACCTCGGCGCCAGGCGTGCCATGCGATCCGGGCAGATGCAGATGCGGCAGGGCGCCGCGCCCGATGACGTAAAAGC
>DATNJF010000125.1:0-3882 GCA_035604035.1 Allostellaceae bacterium
AGCCGCAGCGCCATCTCGACGATCGCGGTCTCGGCCGGCGGGATGTGTCCGGTGGCGACGCCTTCGCGCAACATGAAACCGATCTCCTCATCGGTGACCGGCGGCGCCGGGTCCCCGCGCGCCGGGACGAGACGAAGGAGCAGATCGGCAGTGGCGCTCAGCACCCATTCGATGGGCGCGCCGATCACCGACAACGAGCGCATCAAGCGCGCCAACCGGCTGGCGATGCGCTCGGCATCGAGCAGCGCGATGCGCTTTGGCACCAACTCACCAAGGATCAGCGAGAAATAGGAGATGCCGACAACGACGATCGCCATCGAGGCGACATGCGCATAGCGGCTAATGAACCCAGGGATCGAGGCGAAATACTGCTCCAGCGGCTCGCCCAAAGTCGCCTGGCCAAAGGTGCCAGACAGCACCGCGATCACCGTCACCCCAACCTGTACTGTCGCCAGCAGCCTCGACGGATCGGCCTTCAGCTCAACCGCCGCCTGCGCGCCGGCACTCCCCGCGTCGACGAGCGGCTGCAGCCGCGCTGGACGGGCCGAGACCAGCGCGATCTCGGCCATCGCGAAGAAACCGTTCAGAAGGATCAGGAGAAGGACGGTTAAGAGGTGCAGCCACAGCATCGCAACCCCCTGGGCGCAAAGGCATTGCTATCGAACGGAAGCTTGCCGGCGCGAAAAGTCAATTATTCAACGCTTTGGCCGGGCGTGACCCGGCCATCCACGTCTTCTTTCCCGCAGATCCAAAGACGTGGATGCCCGGATCAAGTCCGGGCAAGGGGTTTTGCTAGGCGGGTCCTAGCGCGAATAGAATTCGACGACGAGGTTTGGCTCCATCGTCACCGGATAAGGCACGTCGGCCAATTTTGGCGCTCGGATGAAGCGGCCCTTCATGCGGTCGTGATCGATTTCGAGGTAATCGGGCACATCGCGCTCGCTCGATTGCGTCGCCTCGATGACCAACGCCATCTCCTTGGCCTTGGGGCGCAGCTCGATCTCGTCGCCGTCGCGCAGCACGGCCGAGCCGATATTGAGCCGTTTGCCGTTGACCAGCACGTGCCCGTGGTTGATCAGCTGACGCGAAGCGAACGGGGTCGGTGCCAGCTTCATGCGATAGACCACCGCGTCGAGCCGTCGCTCCAGCAATTCGATCAAATTCTCGCCGGTATCGCCGCGCCGCCGTGCCGCCTCCTCATAGAGACGGCGGAACTGGCGCTCGCCGATATTGGCGTAGTAGCCCTTGAGCTTCTGCTTAGCGGCGAGCTGGGTCCCATAGTCGGACGGCTTCTTGCGCCGCTGCCCGTGCTGGCCCGGTCCGTAATCGTGCCGGTTGATCGGGCTCTTGGCTCGGCCCCACAGATTGACGCCAAGGCGACGATTGATCTTGTACTTGGACTCGCTACGCTTGCTCATCTGAATGAGGTCCCGTTTCGGGTTGTTGTTATCCCAATAGTGCCATCCGCCGCGTTGCCGCCCGGAGGCCGGGGCTTTCGCCCGCTTTCTTGGGAAGGGCGCGAACTATACGCGCGGTGCGCCGGAAGTCAATTTTGGCCGGGACTAGGGCTTCTCCTCCCGCGTCCCGCCCCTGCTCCGCCTGTTTCTGCTGGAAATTATCAGGCGCTCGACCGGGTGCGGCGGCTCCCGCAGGGCCGCAATCATCGTGTCATTAACACACGATTTTGGCGATTTTACGGTCGAAGATAACGTGTGCGCAATCTCAACAAACTGTACCTCCCCCGGGCTTGCCCCGGGGGTCCACGTCTTTTTTCTCACCACTGGAATGGGAAGACGTGGATGGCCGGATCAAGTCCGGCCCCCCAGGGAGCATACCCGTCCGTCCGCAGCGACAAGTTGAGGCTTATCCGATTAGCTCAACACCATCAGCGGAAAGCGCCTTATCGAGCCGGTTTCGCTCAGAACGACGGACCTGCGCTACCCGTAACCGGTCCCGGCCAATTTTGGCATGATGGGGTCGCGATGCGCGCAGCACCCAAGGAGCATACTTGTCCGGGCGCACGTATTAGTAGTTCAATAGATTCCGGCACAACAAACAAGCTTCGCGAAAGAGGGGGAGACTGCCGTCTACTCTCCGAATTAGCCCGTCTGAACCCGCATCTCGCGACGTCCGAAATGGGGCCATTAAGAGCCGTTCCGACCGCAAAGGCTGAATGACCGAGGAGCGCCGATTCCGGCCGTTCACGAAGCCACTATCGAACCGCTGAGGTCGACCCTTAACCGACCCTCATGACCGCCTGCCGGGCGAGCTGCTGCGCTGGAGAGCGGACGTTCGCACGGGACCTCTGAACATCGAGCCCAACGTAAACCGCGGCGATGCGATGCCGTCGTCGGATAGCGCCGTGAAGCCGCTGATCTGCGGTTACTTATCCCTCAGCAGCAATCGCTGGCTCAGCCAGTTCATAGAGCAGCGTCTTGGCATGTTTGAGGTCGGCCGTGTCGAAACCCTCGGTAAACCAGGCGTAGACCGGGGCGAGCAGATCGTAGGCTTCGGTGCGCCGACCCTGCCCAACCCACAGTCCGGCGAGGCTCGTCGCGCCGCGCAGCTCCCAGGACTTCGCGTTCTGCCGGCGCGCGACTGCGATGCCTTGCTGCATGGCCGCCTCGGCCTCGCTCGCCGTCCCGGCGCCGGCGATCAATGCCTCGCCTCTGAGGCGCCAAAGTTCCGCTTCGCCCGGCGCGCCTTCGATCTTTTCGACAACCTCCAGGCCAACGATGGCGGACGCCAAGGCCGCTTCGGGCATCCCTAGCGTCAAATGCACATCGGCTTGCAACGCCAGGAAAAGATGTTTGGTCGATCCGGGACCGTAACTGGCCAGGCCTCGTGCGATCTGAGCCGAGCCCTTTTCCGTTTCGCCCGACGCGCTGAGTGCCCAACCATGGGCGCAAACGGCCCATCCGAGCCATTGGCCGATGTTCTGCTCCTCGCAAACATGCACGGCCCGCGCCGCCAGGTCCGTGCCCACGGAAAGCTCGCGGCGGAAGAGGGGAATGAGAGCCATGTGACTCAGTGTTTGACCAAGGGTCAGCGGGTGCCCAAGCGCCTCGGCGTCTTTCACCGCGGCCATTGCTTCGTCCCGGGCGAGGTCCGGGTATCCGAGCATCCACGAAGTCAGCGCCATAAACGCCTGGCAATTCAACGCCGGATGGCTGCCGGACCAATCCGGGAATTTATGCGAAGCGGGATCGAATTTCTCCAGGCCCAGCTGAAGTTGTGTACGAGCTTCCGTTAGTTTTCCCTGGGAATACAGCACCGCGCCGAGCGCCTGATGCGCCCCCACGATTCGGGCCGCATCGCCAAGCCGTTCGGCGACGCCGAGCGCTTTTTCGGCGACATGTTGAGATTTCGCCAGTTCGGCGGCCCCATAATGATGGAGTTGCAGGCCGCGGAGTGCCGCGAATCCTCTTATATCGTCCCCGAGTTGCTCACAGAGCTCCCAGGCCCGCGCATAGGTTCGGCCCATGTCGGGATCGGCGTAGTTCCTGGTCGCGGCCAGAGCGGGACCAAGCGCCATTTGCAGGTCCAGCTCTCGCTCGGCCCGCTCGCGCGGATCGGGCAGCGCTTCGACCAGTGCCAGGCCGCTCCGAAATTGGTCGATCGCTTCGACGTTCGCCGACTTGCTTGCCGCGGCCACACCGGCTTTTTGCCAGTACGCGATCGCCTGCGCCGGGCAGTTCGCTTCCGTGTAGTGATGCGCCAGCAGTTCCGGCTGCGTACTCACAACGTCGGGAAACCGGTCTTCCAGCAGCTTCGCCACCTGCTGGTGATACTGCTGGCGGGTGCGCTTCAGCAGCGACTGGTAGGCCGCGTCCTGAATGAGCGCATGCTTGAACAGGTAGCGCGACCGCGGCGGGCGGCCGC
>DATNJF010000126.1:0-4256 GCA_035604035.1 Allostellaceae bacterium
CCTGCGCATCGACGACCTGATTCGAGCGGAGGATCTCGCTGAGGATCGTATTCATACAACGGTCGTTGAACCGCGGTTCCGGGCCACGGCGAGGATGTCAACCGCCAGCAGCGTTTACAAGGGTGGAGGATCGCCACGGGACAATTCCTCTCCCGTCCCGGATCGACCCGCGCTAAGGTCATGGCCAACCACTCGAACCCCGGTTTTTGGTTTATGCAGTCGATCCGCATCCGCGGTGCGCGGGAGCACAATCTCAAGAATATCGACGTCGACGTGCCGCGCGACAGCCTGGTGGTGATCACCGGCCTGTCGGGGTCGGGCAAATCGTCGCTCGCCTTCGACACGATCTATGCCGAGGGCCAGCGCCGCTATGTCGAGAGCCTCAGCGCCTATGCCCGCCAGTTTCTCGAGTTGATGCAGAAGCCCGATCTCGATTCGATCGAAGGCCTGTCGCCGGCGATCTCGATCGAGCAGAAGACGACCTCGCGTAACCCGCGCTCGACGGTCGGCACCGTTACGGAAATCTACGACTACATGCGCCTGCTCTGGGCGCGGGTCGGGGTGCCGTATTCGCCGGCGACCGGGCTGCCGATCGTCAGCCAGACCGTGTCGCAGATGGTCGACCGCGCGATGGCAATGAAGGAGGGCACGCGGCTCTATCTGCTGGCGCCAATCGCCCGCGGCCGCAAGGGCGAGTACCGCAAGGAACTCTCCGATCTGCAGAAGCGTGGGTTTCAGCGGGTCAAGGTCGACGGCAAAATGCAGGAGATCGACGAGGTCCCGGCCCTCAACAAGAACTTCAAGCACGACATTTCGGTCGTGGTCGACCGGCTCGTCGTGTCACCCGATCTCGGCAACCGGCTCGCGGACTCATTTGAGACAGCGCTCACCTTGGCGGACGGCATCGCCATCACCGAGGACGCCGATAGCGGCGCAGAGACGATCTTCTCATCGAAGTTCGCCTGCCCGGTCTCCGGGTTCACGATCCCGGAGATCGAGCCGCGCCTGTTCTCGTTCAACAACCCGTTCGGCGCCTGCCCGGCCTGCGACGGGCTCGGCACCAAGCTCTATTTCGACGCCGATCTGGTGGTCCATGACGAAGGCCGCAGCCTTTACGATGGCGCGGTCAGCCCATGGTCGCATTCGTCGTCGCCCTACTACACGCAGACGCTCGAAAGCATCGCGCGCACGTTCAAGCAGAGCATGCACACGCCGTGGCACGACCTGCCCGAGAAGATGCGCGACACGATCCTCAACGGGTCGGGCAGCGACCCGATCAAGATGACCTATGACGACGGCCTGCGGAAATACTCGACCGAGCGCCCGTTCGAGGGCGTGCTGCCGAACATGGAGCGGCGCTACCGCGAGACCGACAGCGCCTGGGTGCGCGAGGAATTGGGCCGCTATCAGGCTGCGCGTACCTGTGAGGTCTGCGACGGCGCGCGGCTCAAGCCCGAGGCGCTGGCGGTCAAGATCGCCGGGCGCAGCATCAGCGAGGCGACCGCGCTGTCGATCCTGGCCGCGGTCGATTGGTTCGCCGGGGTCGACGCGACCCTGACCCCGAGCCAAAGCGAGATCGCCGCGCGCATCCTCAAGGAGATCAACGAGCGGCTCGGGTTCCTGAAGAATGTCGGGCTCGAATACCTGACGCTGTCGCGCGCCTCGGCCACCCTGTCCGGTGGCGAGAGCCAGCGCATCCGGCTTGCCTCGCAGATCGGTTCGGGCCTCACCGGCGTGCTCTACGTGCTCGACGAGCCGTCGATCGGGCTGCACCAGCGCGACAACGACCGGCTGCTCGCGACCCTCAGGCGGCTCAGAGACCTCGGCAACACGGTGATCGTCGTCGAGCACGACGAGGAGGCGATCCGCAGCGCCGACTGGCTGATCGACATGGGCCCCGGCGCCGGAATTCATGGCGGGCATCTTGTCGCCGAGGGCAAGCCCGAGGACGTGATGCGCGCGCCGGAAAGCATTACCGGGCAGTACCTGACCGGGATGAAGCAGATCCCGATCCCGGCGACCCGCCGCCCGGGCCATCCGCGCCAGATCCTTCGCCTCGTCGGCGCGCGCGGGAACAACCTCAAGGATGTGACCTGCGAAATCCCGCTCGGCACCTTCTGCTGCGTCAGCGGCGTCTCGGGCGGCGGCAAATCGACCCTGATCGTCGAGACGCTATACAAAGCGCTGGCCAAGCGGCTCAACAACGCGCGCGAGCAATCGGCGCCGTTCGAACGGCTCGAAGGCGTGGAGTACCTCGATAAGATCGTCGATATCGACCAATCGCCGATCGGGCGCACACCGCGTTCGAACCCGGCGACCTATACCGGCTGTTTCACCCCGATCCGCGACTGGTTCGCCGGGCTCCCCGAAGCAAAGGCGCGCGGCTATCAGCCCGGCCGCTTCTCGTTCAACGTCAAGGGCGGGCGCTGTGAGGCCTGCCAAGGCGACGGCGTCATCAAGATCGAGATGCACTTCCTGCCCGATGTCTACGTCCAGTGCGACGTCTGCAAGGGCAAGCGCTACAACCGCGAGACCTTGGAAGTGCTGTTCCGCGGCAAGTCGATCGCCGACGTGCTCGACATGACCGTCGACGAGGGCGCCGATTTCTTCCGCGCAGTGCCGTCGATCCGCGACAAGCTGTTGACGTTGCAGCGAGTCGGGCTCGGCTACATCCATGTCGGGCAGCCGGCGACGACCTTATCGGGCGGCGAGGCGCAGCGGGTCAAGCTGTCGAAGGAATTGTCGCGCCGCGCCACCGGCCGCACGCTCTACATCCTCGACGAGCCGACCACCGGCCTGCATTTCGAGGACGTGCGCAAGCTGTTGGAGGTGCTGCACGCGCTGGTTGAGACCGGCAACACGGTGCTGGTCATCGAGCACAACCTCGAGGTGATAAAGACCGCCGACTGGCTGATCGATCTCGGCCCCGAAGGCGGCGATGGCGGCGGCCGTATCGTCGCCACCGGCACGCCCGAGGATGTCGCCGCGGTCGCCGACAGCCATACCGGCACGTACCTGCGGCCCTACCTCGCGCGCCGACTCGCGGCACCGCGCCGGCTCGCCAGCAGCGCCGCCGAATAAGGATACCGGCGCGGTTGGTGAAGCCACCGGCCTGATCCCTCAGGACCTCGGCCATCCGATACTAAAAAGCGCGGATATACGTTTGCAATTTGTCGTCATACGCGCATAAAATTTTTCGTGCTCACGCGTGGGGCAAGAAGGCTGATGATGCGACAGCGCGAGCAACCCGACGCGCTTCGGCGGCGGCATTCCTTGGTCCCGATGCAGGGTGACGCGAAGAGCGAGCGCAAGTCGGCGGTCGCTGAAATAAAGGGGGCTGGTATGCTGATGACGGCCAGGCTTGTCGCCGCAGTCGCTATTTTCGGCACAACGCTGGCTCCCGCGCTGGCGCAGAAGGCCTACCAGGACAGGCCAACCAATACCTACGATCAACCGATACACGTGCCGGGCGGCCCGGTCCCGACCGTCTATGTGTCGTACCCCTTCCTGTTCTTCGATCAGGGAGGACTACGTACGGTGATTCAGAACGCGACGAATATCGCCGACGAAGGCCTCAAGCAATGCAACAAGCAGTGGTTCGACGACGCCATCAAATCCTTACGCTATTACATCAGCGTCTTGCAGGAGGCGCGGCAGCGCGTCGAGCAAACAATTGACGTCGGTCGGACCCGCTGGGAGTTAGGCGGCTTGGATCCGGCGTCGTATCAGCCTTATCAACCTTATCTTGATGAGATTCAGGAGCTGACCGACGACGCGAATACCGTCGCCAGCGTGATTAATTGGCTGCTGCTGCGGCAGGACTGGTCGCATTGCAAGCCGCCGGTCGAGCATGCCATGGCCCCGATGCCGCCGTCGAACGCGACCGCGATTGCGATGGCACCGCCGGCGGCGACGGGCACGACGCTGGTGGCGCTGTCGGCGCCGTTCGCCTTCAACGACTTCTATATCGGCGTGGCGGGCGGGGCGAGTTTTGTGCCGACCGTCATGGCCACCGAGTTCTTTTCGGATGGCAAGGACAGGTTTCCGTGGGGGTCGTCGATCGGCTCTTATTTCGGCGCACAGGCCGGTTTGCAATCGGGCAATTGGCGCTTCGAAGGGCAATACACCTGGAGCGTCAACCCGGCGGCCGCGACGATGCCGCTGGCGCCCGACGTCAAAATCGGCGGCAACACCGAAACCTTCGGGTTCTTTGCCAATGGGATCTACACCCCGCCCTTCGTGCTCGGAATCCCGGT
>DATNJF010000127.1:0-2553 GCA_035604035.1 Allostellaceae bacterium
CGCCACGTTCGCGGTTGTGGCCCTGGTGCGCGGCCGCCCCGAAAAATCCGGCGATGCGGCCTGCCAGTACATGGCGGCAATGGTGGCGAGCACGACGCCCGCGATGGCGCCCGACAGCAGCACGACGCGCCGGGCGAGCCTGCGATCGGGGGCCGGCGCGACGAGCTGGCGTGCCGCCGCACGCGCGTCGGCCTCGCTGCTGTCGGAGGCCGCTGGGAGCGGTTCGGAGACGGCGGCCCTCGCAGCGGTGGCCAAGCCCGCGGCGACCACGTGTTGACCCGCAACGCGCTGCGGCACGGCCGGCTGGGCGCTCGAGGATGCAGCGGTCGATGCCGCCATCATGGATGCAAGCACGGAACCGACCTCGGATTGCGCGGCCGATCTGGCGTCCCGTTCCGGGTCAGTCTCCTGGGAGGGATGGGCTGGCGCCACGGAGGGCTGCGCTGTCGCCCGGCTTTGCGGCTGTGGCGGACCCGGCGAGGCGGGGCCCGCGCCGCCCTGGGATGCAGCCTCGCCTTGCGCCCGCTCCTCGCGCGGCGGCAGATACTCGCGTGCCTCGCCGACGGCGCGGTGGGCTTCCACCGGCTCGAGCTGCAGCGGCGCGTGCGGCGCGGGCGCCTCGGCGCCGGCGTCGGCGCGCGGGGCGGTGGGGGCGGCGATGCTGGCCAGGTGATCGCGCTCGGCTTGCTTGAGCGCCCGGATAAGTAGGCTCATGGCCCGGTCCTCATTGCGTCCACTCGCGCGGGATGATCTTTTCGGGATGCTGGCCAAAGAAGTTCTCGTCCGGCAGCGCCTGGCGATAGTTCGCGTAGTCGCCCTCCAGGCTGGCGTCGAGCACGACGGTCGGCCGCAGGAAGATCACCAGCTCGCTCTTGGTCGAGGAGTCGTTGACGTAACGGAACAGGTTGCCTATGTATGGCAGCGAACCGGCGCCGGGAATCTGATCGCGCTGATTGTTCACCGACTCCTGCATCAGGCCGCCCATGACGGCGATGTCGCCGGTATTGACCTTCATTACCGATTCGAGCTCGCGGGTCTCGATTTCGGGAACGCGGCTTACGGTGCCGGCTTGCGCGAGCGCCGGGTTCGGATCGTCGACGTAATCGATGACGCGCGAGATCGTCGGCCGCAGGTTGATGGTCACGGCTCCTTTGTCATCGATTTCCGGCGTGACGCTCATGACGAGACCGACCGGAACCGTGTTGGGCGTGGACACGTACGCTACGACCGCGTTGGCGCTGGCATTGCCCGGCGTCACGTTGACCGTGATAGTGAAATAGACCAGGTTATCGACCACTTTGAGCACCGCGGTCTGGTTGTTGAGGACGCTGAGCTTGGGGCTGGACAGAACCTTGACCTTGCCAAAGGACTGCAGCAGCGAGACCGCGATACCGATATTGCCGTGGGATCCGGTGTCCAGATATCGCAGCACCCCAAGGCTGGGGGTGGCGGCGGTACCCTGGTTCGTAGCGCCGCCGGGCAAGACCGCCGGGGACGGCGGAACCGTGGGGAACACAATGCCACCAGGGCCGCTGTTGGCCAGCGCACCGCTCGTGAGCGGCAAGGTGCCATTGGGCTGCTGTGTGAAGGACCAGCCGGCGCCGTTCAGATTCATCTTCGACCAGTTGATTCCTTGCTGGTATTGCTCGGAGAGCTGCACCTCGGCGATGGTGGCTTCGATCAGGACTTGGCGATGCGCCGAACTGATCATCCGACTGATGAGCGCCTGGACACGCTCGTGTTCGCGCTGGGTCGCGCGTACGGTGAGGATGCCGGTCTCGGGGCTGGCGATAACAACGCGCCGCAGCGTAGCTAGGCCTTCCGTGGTTGCCGTCGAGGCGCCGGGCATAGTTGGCGCAGGGCCCGCTGCGCCGGACCGGTCAGTAACTGGGGCTGCGGACGGGGCCGCAGCTGCCGCTGCGGCTGGGTTAAGCAGGGGTGGCGGTACGCCGGCGCCGAGCTTGGTGGTCGGGGTTACGCCAAGCAGGGCCGAGACGTTGTTGACCAGGGAATCCCAGAAATGGTTGGTGGCGCTGATGGTCACTTCCGTAGTGGAATTGTTGGACGAGGAACCGCCGCCGCCGCCGGGTGAGACCGGGTTGCCCCCGGCCGAGGCAATTTGCGTCGCGATGGCGGTGCTGGATTTGGTATCGCGCGTCATGTTGACGTAATCGATCGGGTACTGATGCAGGTAGGGCACATCGGCCTGGACCAGAAGCGTCTTGCCGTCGAACTCGTAGCGCAGGTCGATCTGGCGGGCGAGGCGATTGAGGATTTGCGGCAAGGTCTGATCGATCGCGTTGATCGAAACCTTGCCCTGGATGCGAGGGTCGACGTCCACGTTCACCTTGGCGTCGCGCGCCATCGCAAACAGCAACTCGCGGATCTCCACGTCGCTGACGACGACCGAATAGCGTTCCAGATGCGGCGTATCGCGCGGGCGCGGTGCCGGCGTGGTATCCACCAGGTCCGGTACCGCATCCGAATGCGGCAACTTGGGGCGCAGGGTGGCGCTGGCCACCGACTCGGCGGTGATGTCGGTCGGGTCCGGAT
>DATNJF010000128.1:0-5191 GCA_035604035.1 Allostellaceae bacterium
GCGGCGCTGCCGAGGCGGGCTCCGGCTCGCTCGTCGTCATTGAGCGCGCGCCCGAAGCCTCCTCGAGATAGAGGATGAAGGCGTCCTCGAGGTTCGCGGCGCCGCGCGCTGCGATTAATCCCGCCGGGGTATCGGTCGCCAGGACGCGGCCCGAATCCATCAGCGAAACCCGGTCGCAACGCGCCGCTTCGTTCATGAAATGGGTCGACACGAAGATCGTCACACCCTGATTGCGCGACAGGTCGATTAGCAATTCCCAAAACCGGTCGCGCGCCAACGGATCAACCCCGGAGGTCGGTTCGTCGAGGATCAAAATTTCGGGCTCATGGACGACCGCGACCGCGAGCGATAGCCGCTGACGAATACCGAGCGGCAGGTCCTGGGCACGCTGGTCGACATGATTGGCCAGATCGAAGCTTTCGATCAGCTCGGCGATGCGTGGCTTGGCCTCGCCCGCCGGCAGGTGAAATAGGTGCGCGTGCAGATCGAGGTTCTGTTTGACCGTCAGCTCCGTATAGAGCGAGAACGACTGCGACATGTAGCCGACCCGCTTGCGCGCGTTGAGGTCTCGGGCGTCGAGCGGCCGGCCGAACAGCAGCGCCTCGCCCTCGCTCGCCGGCAAGAGCCCGGTCAGCATCTTCATCGTCGTTGTCTTGCCGCTGCCGTTCGAACCGACAAACCCAAAAATCTCGCCGCGCTCGATCGCAAAGCTGACGTGATCGACCGCCGTGAAATCGCCGAACCGGCAAGTGAGACCGCGTGCGGTGATGACCGGCTCGGCGTCGGTCGCCCGACGCGGCGGGATCGTCAGCGCCCGATGGCCTGCGCGCTGC
Source organism: Allostellaceae bacterium (assembly GCA_035604035.1). Lineage (GTDB taxonomy): Bacteria > Pseudomonadota > Alphaproteobacteria > ATCC43930 > CGMCC-115725 > DATARH01. The sequence continues at coordinate 834 of DATNJF010000128.1, forward strand.
GCCTCGGGCAACAGGGCGATGAACGCTTCCTCGATGGTGGGCGCGGCCGCCGCCTGCTTGAGCTCGGTTGGACTGCCTGCCGCGAGGATTTTCCCCGCGTTCATCGCAACAAGAAAATCGAAGCGCTCAGCCTCCTCCGTGTAGGCAGTGGCGACGATCACGCTCATACCCGGGCGGCGCGCGCGAATGCGGTCGATCAGCTTCCAAAACTGGCGGCGCGACAGCGGATCGACGCCGGTCGTCGGCTCGTCTAGGATCAACAAGTCGGGATCGTGGATCAGCGCGCAGCACAGCCCGAGCTTTTGCCGCATTCCGCCGGAGAGCTTCTTCGCCGGGCGGCCGGCGAAGGGCGCAAGGCCGGTGCTATCGAGCAATTCGCCGATACGCTGCCGACGTTCGTCCGCCGATTGGCCGAACAGCCGTCCGAAAAACTCGATGTTCTCGCGCACGCTGAGATCGGCGTACAGGTTTTTGCCGAGACCCTGCGGCATGTACGCGATGCGTGGGCAGATCGCGGCGCGATGCGCGGGGTCGGCCATGTTGCCGCCGAGCACGTGGATCGTGCCGGACTGGATCCGCCGCGCCCCGGCGACGAGGCTCAGCAAAGTCGACTTGCCGACACCGTCCGGTCCGATCAGTCCAAGCATCAGACCGCCCGGCAACGACACGGTCACATCATCGAGAGCCGCCACGGCGCCATAAGTTTGGGTGACGCCGTCGAGCCTGGCGACAGCGCCGGCCTCAGTCATGAATTGGCGTTTCCGCGCAACGCGGCCGGCCATGCCGCGCTTGGATCGGTGCGGACATAACCCATTCCAGGCAAGCCGCTTCTGACGATATTGGCACGGCCCTTTAGACGCCCCGGGTCAATCCGCACTCTGATCCGGAACATGAGTTTGTCGCGCTCGTCCTTGGTCTCGACGGTCTTTGGCGTGAACTGCGCCTGGCTGGCGAGGAACACCACGTTCGCCGGGATCGGAAGGTCGGGATAGGCGTCGAGGACGATGCGCGCCTCCGAACCGAGCCGTACCCGGCCAGCTTCCTCGGTCGGCAGATAGATGTCCATGTAGACATAGGAGGTGTCGAGGATCGTAAACACCTTGCCGCCAGCCGCCAGCACCTCGCCCACGTTGGCGACGCGGTATTCGATGCGGCCCTCGCGCGGCGCGACGAGGCTGTTATCGGCGATATTGACCTGGTAGAGCTCGACATCGTGGGTGGCGGCGTCGAGCGCGTGCTCCGCCTCGGCCAGCCGTTGGGCGGCCGCATCCTGTGCGGCGAGCGCGCCATTGCGCTGCTGGGTCCGCTGGTCGAGCGTTTCCACCGTGGCGTAGCCCTTGGGTACCAGTGCGGCCGTGCGGTCGAGCTCTTGCTGGGCAAACTTCACCTGGGTTTGCGCCTGTACGAGATTGGCCTTGGCCTCGTCGAGAGATTTCTGCGCCTGCTCGACGAGTGCTTGCGCCTTTTTCAAGGAAGCTTCGAGGTCGCGGGTGTCCATCACCGCGACGACTTGCCCAGCGCTCACCATATCGCCCTCGTCGGCGTCTAGCTGCGCGATCCGGCCGGCGAACTTGGTGTCGATGTCAATTTCGTCGGACTCAAGCCGGCCGTTGCCCGACGCAAACCCGGCCGGCAGCCCTTGACCTGTGTGAAACCACCAATAACCGGCGGCAATCGCCGCCGGCACCAGCAGCAATAGCGCCCAGCGGTGCCAGCGGCGCGGCTTCGTTCGCGCCGGGAGCACCGCCGGAAGCCGCGCCGGCACTGGCACGGGGAGAGGAGCATTCGACGTAGCATGCTCGGCCTTGGCTTCGGTCGGTTGGTGTTCCATGTTTGTGATATGGTCGTCTGACATGACTGTGATCCCATCGGCAGCCGGACAATGAAGCCGATATCTCGCTGCCGAAATCCGGATTGCCCCTTACGCAACACCCCGTAAGGGAAACTACGTAGCCAAAGTCCGATAGAGGCGCTCGGTGTCCTCGCGGCAACACAGCTCGGTTCCCGGCCGCAACAGCGCCGCCGCGCCCGCGGCCATCCCGAGCTTCAGGGCTTCGATCAGTGTCCAGCCGCGGGCTAGGCTGAGGATCATGCCGGCTACCATGCTGTCGCCGGCGCCGACGCTGCCGACGGCCCCGACCTTGATCGCCTCGAAGCGGCGCGTATCCGTAGCCATCGCCAGCAGAGCACCGCGCTCGCCGAGCGAGACCACGAGAATCTGTGCCCGACCGCTGACGATGACTTCGCGCGCGGCGCGTCCCTGATCCGCCATGGTCGCCAGGCGGTGTCCGGTCAACTCTTCGAGTTCGCGCAGGCTAGTCTTGAGCAGGTAGATGCCAGTCCCGGTCCCTGCCAAGGCGGGCCCCGATGTATCGAGCACGAAACGCACGCCATGCTGCCGCGCGAGGGCTCCAACCTCTGCGTAGAAATCCGCCGGCACGCCGGGTGGCAGGCTGCCGCTGGCGACCAGATACCCCGCTCCCAGGAGGTGCGAAGCGAGGACATCGAGACAGCGCCGTCGATCATGGTACCCGAGCGTTGGGCCCGGCAATAGGAAGCGGTATTGCTTGCCGCTCTGTCGCTCGATCACCGCAAGGCTTTCCCGGGTCGGGCCGGCGATGGGCACGGCGTCATGCGGCACGCCCTCGTCACTGAGCAGCCGGCACAACATCTCCCCGGAAAGGCCGCCCACCGGAAATACCGCAAGCGCGTCGCCGCCGAGCAAGCTAACAGCGCGAGCGACATTGATCCCGCCGCCGCCCGGGTCGTAGCGCGGCTCGTCACAGCGCAGCTTCACGGTCGGCATGACCGCCTCTGTCGCCGTCGCGATATCGAGCGCCGGGTTCATCGTGAGGGTAACGATCGGAGGCATGGCGGGGGGACCCCTCAGAGCCGGCCTTTCTCGTAATCCTCGAGCGAGTAGCCGAGAGCATCGAGCGCTTCTTCGAGATAGTCGGCGAGAAGCGGCGTGCCGATCAGATAGTCGGTCTCCGACTCGTTATGGATTTCGCGCGCCCGGACCAGCGCATCGCGCCACTCGCTGGGCGCGAAATCGCCGCGTCCGAGCCACGTCAGCGCGAGAAGTTCGATCCGCTGATCGTCATCCAGCGCATCGAGTGCGGCCGCCAACTCCTGCTGGGTCGGGTTGTCGCCCGTGGCTTCGAGGATCGCGACATCCTTGTCGTCGCTCGGGTTCGACCCCGAGTCGCTGTCCACCGGCGCGGTCTCGGCGTCGAATTCGCGCGCCTTCTCGATGATGTAGGCAAGTTGTTCCAGCGGTGTGTTGAGCATAAGGCGCCTCGTTGTGCGGCTGCCCGGCGGGCAAGCTCGCCACGAGGATAGGGGCGCCGAACGGAAGCGCTTTGATCTGCCTCAATCGCGGTTGGCGATCGAGGATCAGCGCAGCGAGGCGATATAGGCGAGCAAGTCAGCGATCTCGGCCCGGCTTAGCGACAGCTGCGGCATCGCGCCGTGGGGCTGCTCCAGAAACACCCTCAGCTGGTCGGGCGTCTTGCTACCGTGCGCGATGGCGCGAAAACTGGGCGGGCCCTGGAGCGCCGGCCCGCCGGACACGCCGGGGATGACATGACAGTTGGCGCACCATTGCCGCGCCAACTGGGCGCCATGCGCCGCGTCGTCAGCCGCAGCCGGCGCGGCCAGGCCGATCACCGCGAGCCAGACCGACGCCGCCAGCACGAATTTATTCAACGGTCCATCTCCTTCTCTGTTGCCGCAGCTTTAGCCATGCAAGCGCTGCAAGCGTTGATTTGGATCAGGCCGACGGCCCTCCTCCTCTTCGACAGTGAGTACCACAACCTCTTTCGCCCGCGTGAGGAACGGCGTCGCGCAAGCGACAGCCGGAGACGCTTGCGGCGTCGGCTTCGGCCCTATGGCGTTCAGCGTGCGAGATAAGCGGCGATACCGTCCAAGGTTCTTAGCTTTGGATAATCGGCTTCGGGGATATCAATCCCGGCACGCTCGTGCAGCGCGACGATAAAATTCATGAAGTCCATTGAATCGAGGTCGAGCGCCTCGCGCAAATCCTCGGCACCGGCGAGCGAGGTAAAATCGGCTTCCGGCGCGATTGCGCTCAGAAGTTCGACGATCATCGACCTGGTATCGACATCGCTCATAGCTTCTCCGGCACCTGCAATAGCCGCTCGATCGCGTTCAGCAACAAGCCGCCAATGTGCCCGTCGCTGGCGCGATGATCTCCGGCGAGACTAACCGTCACCAGCGGCCGCGGTTCGACACGGCCATCGACGACCCACGGCCGGACCGCGACGCCGCCGAACCCGATCAGCGCGACCTGCGGCGGATAGATGATCCCAAGCACCGTCTCGGCACCGCGATCGCCA
>DATNJF010000129.1:0-9957 GCA_035604035.1 Allostellaceae bacterium
TTGCGTCGTGGACAAACGACAGGTGCGCCCACCGCGCGCCTTGGTCGGCCTGTCTGATGTTCCACCCGCTATAGCCGGACGAGCCCTCCCAGGCGGTCGAGCCGGACAGCCAGGCGTATTGCGCGAGCCTCTCCCCCTTCATCATGGCGCACACGGCGCCGGAGCCGTAGACGCCGACCCTGTACTCCGGCCTGCCGCTGCCAGCGGCAGCGAAACCCGCGGTGACGCCACGGAAGTATTGATCGACCCGGTACAGGTCGGAACCGCGCGCGTTGAAGTCGACCGCAAAGTAAATGGCGCTGCCGGCCGGCTGGCCGACGGATTGCGCCTGGCGATAAGCGCTCAGCGCGTCGTAATAGCCGGACGCATACGAGAAATAATCGGGCCGGCGGGAGTGCGACTCCCAGACGGTGACAATCTTCAGGCCGAGCGCCGACAGCCGCTGGACCTCGCCGGGCGAGAGCGTCGGCCAGCGCGATGCCGGGTCGCGATAGTAGCGAGCGACGAAGTCGAGCCGGCTGGTCTTGAGCTCACCGAGTATATCGCTTGCGTCGGTGGGCAGATCGACACCCCGCGCCGGTCCGACACTGCGCGCCGGCACTTCGGCTATCGGCGGCGGTAGTGGTTGACTCTCGCATCCGGCCAAGATCAATGCCGCGACCAATATCGCGGACGTCGCAAGTTTCAACGCCTTCCCCCTGCGCAATCCCGCCCCAGTGCTCAGCTTTCTGATTTACCCGCTCTTGGCGAATCTGACCATTGCAAATATTGCCGATTACCTGCGGCATTCCGTCGAGTTCTGTCATGGCCGCGAGGCGGCGCGCGCCTTGACAAACCGGCTACCGAGGCGCGCCATTTCATCACCGGCGAGCAGTTAGACGGAGGATTGACCGATGATGCGCTCCTGGATCCATTTCACCCGCGGCCGTTTCGTCCGCCAGGCGCGGGTCGGGCTCGGCGAGCTGCGCGAGGAGCATTTGAGCCGCCAGGGCTTCGCCGGCCCAGTGGCGATGATCTACCGCACCAGCGGCCCCAACGAGGTCGTCCGCGTCGAAGGCGAGTACCGGCGGCGCGAGATCGACAGCGCCGATGTGGTGGCGAGCGACGCCGCCGACGCGCGCGGCTCGTGGCAGATGCTGCTGTCGAACGACGATGTCGCGGTCGGGATCAGCCGGCGGCGCGAGGCGATGCCGTACCGCTTCCGCAACCTCGACGGCGACCTCCTTTATTTCGCGCATCGCGGGACGGGCGTGTTCGCGACCGAGTTCGGCCCGATCGCCTACGAGCCGGGCGACTATGTCTTCCTGCCGAAATCGACGACCTACCGGCACATGCCCGATCCCGGCGACTCTCTGCTGCTCGTCGTCGAGTCGCCCCAGCCGATCCGGCTCTGCGAGCACGAGCAGGTCGGACGACACACGCCGATAGACCCGACCATGCTCGACGTGCCCGAGCCCGCCGATTACGGCTGGCCCGAGGAAAGCGAATACGAGGTGCGGATCAAGGCCGGCGGCGGCGAGACCTCGATCTTCTACCGCAACGACCCGCTCAAGGTGGTCGGCTGGAAGGGCGATCTCTTCCCGTACAAGTTCAATATGAAGAGCATCCTGCCGATCATGTCGAACCGTATCCATCTGGCGCCATCGTCATGGGGGACGTTCGAGGCGGCGGGGTTTGTCGTCGTCAGCTTTGTGCCGCAGATCGCGGTCGCCGATTTGGAGGCCGAGGAGCTACCGAGCTACCACCGCAACATCGACATGGACGAGGTGATCCTCAGCCACGCTAACGACGATCCTGGCGGGCGGCGGCCGGGCGGGTTCACGTTCACGCCGCAGGGCATCCTGCACGGTGCCAGCGAGGAAGCCCGCGCCGCCTTCAATGCCAGGCGCCAACCCGGCGACATGCGGCGGTGGACCGGGGTCGGGGTCGATACCTACCGGCCGCTCAAAGTGTCGGATGCGTTCGCCAAGATGACATCGCGCTAGCCCCAGAGCGCGCTAATTTTTCGTCGGCGACCAACGGTAAGCCTTGGCGGTGGCACCGCCCATCAGCATGACCCGCTCGCTGTCGCTCAGCCGGTCGGTCATGCGGAAGGGCTCGACCGCCTGCTCGTAGTTGACGACGGCAAATGCGCGCGTCCAGTCGGTGCCCCACAGGCAGCGCTCGAAACCCCAGGCGTCGAACACGCGGGCCAGCGGGTCCCAGATGTCAGGGAACGGGTACGGCGCCTTGGATAGCGTGCAGGCGCCGCTCACCTTGATCACCGCGTTCGGGCGCTTGGCGAGTTCGAGCACCTTCGGGAGGTCGGCCCAGGGCTGCTGCGGTGCCGGCGGCACGCGCGGCTGCAGGATGGCCAAATGGTCGATGATGAAGCGCGTATTCGGGTGGCGGTCGATCAGCGCCGTGCCCGCGTCCACATTGCCCCAGAACAGGACATTGACCGGAAAATCGTGCTGCATGGCCGCGCGTGCGATCCGGTCAAGGCCCGGATCGTCCGGCGCGCGGCCTGACTCCGGCGTCAGCATGATGCGGATGCCGACCGTGCCCGGAATCTTCTTCCACTCGGCGATGACATCGGCGACCGCCGGATCGTCTGGGTTGACCGGCTTGACGATGCCGAATTTGCCGGGGTGAGCCCGCTGCACCTCCACCGCGTAGCTGGCGTCGTATTGGTACATGGAAAAGGCGGAGATGAAGATCGCGCCGTCGACGCCGACCTTGTCCATCGCCGCTACCATTTCGTCGCCGGTGACGTGATCCGGCCAGTTCGGCACGCTGTGCCAGGGTCGCCTGGGCGTGTTTGCCTCATACACGTGGACTTGCGAGTCGATGATCGTCATCGGGGGCTCCCTCTGTGCTGCGCGAGTTTGGCTATCGCAGCGGCGCCGTGTCCAGAGGGCCCAAGCCCGGTGCCGAAAGTCGCTTCGTTCTCCAAGCCTCGCGCCTTATTGTGGATGGACGTTTCCGAGGAGCGCGCCATGAAGCTGATGTGGTTCCATCTGATGCCGTACACCGAGCTGCCGGATGATTTCCGGGAGAAGCATCCCTCGGTTTGGGTTGACATCCACTCAAGTCTGTTCGACCCGCGGCGCGCCCATCACATGTACAACGACTTCATGGACGAGCTCGAATTCGCCGCCGAATGCGGGTTCGATGCGATCTGCGTCAACGAGCATCACTCAAACGGCTATGGGCTAATGCCGTCGCCGAACCTCATCGCCTCGTCATTGGCCCGCCGCACGACCGACACGGCGATCTGCGTGATGGGCAACAGCCTCGCGCTCTACAACCCGCCGACTCGGGTCGCGGAAGAATTCGCGATGATCGATGTGATCTCCGGCGGGCGGCTGATCGCCGGCTTCCCCGTCGGCACGCCGATGGATACCTGCTTCGCCTATGGGCAGAACCCGTCGATGCTGCGCGAGCGCTACCTCGAAGCGCACGATCTGGTGATGAAGGCTTGGACCGCGCCAGACACCTTTGCCTTCAACGGCCGCTTCAACCAGCAGCGCTATGTCAACATCTGGCCGCGTCCGGTGCAGAAGCCACACCCGCCGGTGTGGATCCCCGGCGGTGGCTCGGTTGAGACCTGGCAGTGGTGCGCGAAGATGGACTACGTCTACGCCTACCTCTCCTACTTCGGCTACAAGGACGGCCAGGCGACGATGACCGGGTTCTGGGACGAGATGAAGCGTCTCGGCAAGGATTTGAACCCGTACCGCGCCGGTTTCCTGCAATTCGTCGGCGTCGCCGAGACCCGCGAGCAGGCGATGGAGATTTACGCCGAGCCGGCCGAGTATTTCTATGGACGATGCCTGCGGGTCGACCCGAAATGGGCGATGCCGCCCGGCTACATCACCGAAGCGACGCAGCGCGCCGGCATCCAGGGCCAGATCGGCCGCGCCGCCAGCCTCAACGCCCGCCAGGCCGCGCGCTCGACCACCGAGATGAAGGACATCGTCGATCGCGGCTATGTGATCGTCGGTTCGCCCGACGAGGTTGTAGAACAGCTGAGCACGGTCGCGACCAGCCTCAATGTCGGGCACCTGATGATGCTCTTGCAGTTCGGCAACATGAACAAGGAACTCGCCAAGTACAACACCAAGCTCTTCGCCGAGAAGGTGCTGCCGCGACTTAGCCACATCCATTCGGAGTGGGAAGACCACTGGTGGCCTGAGCCGATGAAGGCGGCCGAGCGGGCCGAGCTGCCGGCCTTTACCGCGGCGCACGCGGCGGAGTAGCTGACAGACAAAAGCTCCGGGAGGAAACAAGTGAAACACGGTTTTGGAAGGGTGCTTGCCGTCGGCGGGCTGGTCGTGGCGGCGGCCGCGATCCGGCCGGCAGCGCACGCGGCAGAGCCGTTGACGCTGACGTCCCCGGCTTATCAAGACAACGCCGTGATGGACGTCAAGAATAGTGGCAACGCTACGGATGTTCCGAGCTGCGCCGGTGGTGGCAACTTGTCGCCGCCACTCGCCTGGACCAACCCCCCGGATGGGACCAAGAGCTTTGCCCTGACGATGGTCGATCCGGAAGGCGCCAGCGGCGCGGGCAATGTGCACCTAGTGACGTACGGCATTGGCCCCGCAGCGACGAGCTTTGCCGAAAGAGAACTCAGCCAGCCGTCGGATAAGTTTGTTGGCGGCAAAAACTTCCGCGGGATCGGAACCTATTTCGGCCCGTGCCCGCCGGCGGGCCTCGGTTGGCATCACTACACGCTGATCCTCATCGCCACCGATCTCGACCCCAAGGCGCCCGAATTGAAGCCCGGGATGACGCGGGACGAATTGCTCGCGGTGCTGAAAGGACACGTCAAGGGCACGGCCGGTCTGATCCTGCGCTTCAAGCACCCATAGGCGCGTACACTTATTTCCGGTCGATAGTCCCGTCGCGCTTCAGCGCCGCGATCTCCGTCTCGCCGTAACCGAGCCGCTCCCGCAGCACCGCCTCGGTGTGCTGACCGAGCGTCGGCGGCGCGGTAACCGGCGGCTGCTTCGCGCCGGGGAATTTGATCGGTCGGCCGACTACTTTCACCGGCCCGATCGTCGAGTGTTCCGCCTCGACCACCATCTCGCGTGCCAGCGCATGCGGGTGGGCGAGCGCGGCGGTGACGCCGAGCACCGGGGCGTGCGGCACATCGGCCGCGGTGAGGCGCTTCTCCCACTCGGCGACGGTGCGGGTGCGGGTAACGTCAGAGATGATCTGATCGACCTCGTCGCGGCGCTCGCGGCGCAGGGTCGCGGTGGCGAAACGCGGGTCGGCGGCGAGGTCGGGACGCTCCAGCGCCTCGCATAATTTGCCCCAGAAGCGTTTCGACAAAACGGCGATGATGATCGACCCATCGGAAGCCGGGAAGCTGCCATAGGGCACGATGTTGGGGTGGCTCGACCCCATCGTCGGCGGGTCCTCGCCGGTGATGAAAGCGAGCTGGGCGAAGTAGCCGAGCATGCCGATAAGGCCGTCATAAAGGCTGATGTCGATGAGGCGTCCCTTGCCGGTGCTGTGGCGCTCGTGCAGCGCGGCGAGGATCGCCATCGGCCCGAAGACGCCGCCGACCATGTCGCCGAGCGGGATCGCCAGCTTGATCGGCTTATGACCGCGCTCGCCGTTGATGCTGAGCGCGCCGGAGAGCGCTTGGGTCACGATGTCGAAGGACGGCTTGTCGCGCAGCGGTCCGGTGAGGCCGAAGCCGCTGATCGCGCAATAGATGAGGCGCGGGTTGATTTCGGCGAGCGCGGCATAGCCGAGGCCGAGCCGGTCCATCACTCCCGGCCGGTAGTTCTCGACGAGAATGTCCGACTGGGCGACGAGTTTGCGGAGGATTTCCTTCCCAGCCTCCTGCTGCAGATCGACGACGAGGCTCTTCTTATTGCGGTTGATGCCGAGGAAGTAGTGGCTCTCGCCCTGGATAAAGGGCGGGAAATGCCGCGTCTCGTCGCCGTTGCCGGGTGGCTCGATCTTCAACACCTCGGCGCCGAGATCGCCGAGGCTTTGCGTCGCGAACGGACCGGCGAGCACGCGGGTCAGGTCGATGACCCGGATGCCGCCGAGTGGGCCGGCCCAGCTTTGGCCGCGTTCGGTGTCGTTCACACGCTAACCTTTTGCGGCGGTCACCATGATCTCGACCAGCACCTCCGGCCGCGCCATGTCGGCGCGCACACAGGCGCGGCACGGCGGGTTCTGCGGATCGACCCAGTCGTTCCACACCGCGTTCATCTGTGAGAACAAGGCCATGTCCTTGATCCACAGATTGGCGGTCAAGAGGTTGGATTTTGTGGTGCCGGCTTCGCGCAAATAATGGTCGATCTTTTCCAGGATCTGCCGGGTCTGCCCGGTGACGTCCTGGCTGGTATCGCTGGCGGTGAGACCGGCGAGATAGACCATGTCGCCATTGACGACGGCGCGGCTCATGCGCGGCCCGGGCGGCTGGGTGGTATCGATGCGGCGAATGGCCATGGGGTTTTCTCCTCGCTGTGGGTTGTCGGGATCAGCCGGCGGCCGATTCCTTGTAGTTGACGATGCGCTTGCCGAAGGTGTGGATGCCGTAGGTGACGAGCCGAGCGTCGCCGAGGACGCGAAAGCCGTGAACGCGGCCGGCGGGGATCGAGATCGTGACACCGGGCTCCATCGCGACGGTGCCTGGCTCGCCGTCGAGCCAGGCCTCTCCCCTGCCCTCCAATACGGTCAGCACCTCGACATAAGGGTGCGAGTGCTCGCGTGTGGCGTAGCCGGGCTCCGAGGTCTGGATGCCGGTGCGGATCGGGATATCCGCGCCGTTGTCGTCGCCGATCAGGGTGCGGTAGGTGGCGCCGCCGGGAAACGGCACGACCGGGCGCTCGTCTTCGCGGATCACGGTCACGGGGTCAGGCATGGCGCGCCTCCTCAAGCTTCGCGACGAAGCATATCCTGCGCCCCATGACGAGGGAAGGAACGCGGCGCGAGCTGCTGCGGATCGGCGGGTGGGGCGCGGCCCTCGGCGCGGCCGGTCTGCCGGCCTTCGCCGAGGAGCCCGTGAGCCCGGACAACGCCGCGCTCTACAGCGCCGATGCCATCGTCACCGGCACCGACATGCGCCAGCAGCCGTGGGGCTTCGCGCAATGCTTGCGAGAAGTGCTGGTCAAGGTATCGGGCGACCCGCGGCTGAAGGACGATGCGCGCGTCGTCGATTTGGCCAACCGCGCCCACCAATTCGTCACGTCGTTCGACTATGCCGACCTGATGGCAGGCATCCCAAAAAAGGACGATCAGGGCAGCTACGACCGGCCGCATCGGCTGACGGTGCATTTCGACCCGGCGAAGATCGACGCACTGATCTCGCAGCTCGGCGACACGCCGTGGCGCGGCAAGCGGCCGGTGATCGTACCGGTGCTGATGATCCAGGGGCCGAAACCGCCCTCCTATCTGCTCAGCGCCGAGACCCCGCGCGGCGAGGAGCAACGCGGCGCCTTTGCCGCCGCGGCCGGCGAGTTCGGCATGATGGTACGCATCCCGACGGAGCGTGAGCTCGGCGCCTGGGTGGCGACGATCGACCGCTTCCAGCCCAAGCCACCGCCGACGGACGGGAGCGAGGCGATCGTCACCGGCACGCTCGACTGGAGCGAGACGCTGCCCGGCTGGATCGGCCAGTGGCAGACGCGCTGGAACGGCACCGACCACCGCTGGGGCATCAGCGGCGTCAATTACGACGCCGCGTTTCGTGACATCGTCCGCGGGGTGGTGCTGCTCGCCTCCGGGCGCGGCTCGCCGGATTGAGCGGGATATTTCGTTCGCGGGCGAAATGTCGATTGGTGTATCTGAGCTGATCGCCTCTACCGCTCGGGATCGCTCGCTCATGAAAAACGACAATCGGCCGCGCCACTATCGCAAGGACACGCTGCTCACCCATGTCGGCCGCAACCCCGAGGCCAATTTCGGGGTGGTCAATCCGCCGGTCTATCACGCCTCGACGATCCTCTCGAAAAACATGGCCGAGTGGGAGGCGAAGCGCGCGGCGCCGCCCTTCACCGGCGTGCGCTATGGCCTGCACGGCACGCCCGGCACGTTTCCGCTGGAGGAGCTGCTGGCGACGATCGAGGGCGGCTATCGCGGCATGCTGATGTCGTCGGGGCTCGCGGCGGTGACGGCGCCGCTGCAGGCGCTGCTCGGCGCCGGCGACCATTGCCTGATGGTCGACAGCGCCTATGGCCCGGCGCGCAATTTCTGCGAGGGCATCCTCAAGAAATGCGGGGTCGAGACGACCTACTACGACCCGCTGATCGGTGAAGGCATTGCGCAGCTGATGCGGTTAAACACCAAGGTCGTGTACACCGAGTCGCCGGGGTCGCTGACCTTCGAGATCCAGGACATCCCGGCGATCGCCGCGGTCGCGCACCGTGGCGGCGCCAAGGTGCTGATGGACAATACCTGGGGCACGCCCTACCTGTTCCGCTCGTTCGAGCACGGGGTCGACGTGTCGATCCACGCCGCGACCAAATACATTTGCGGCCATTCCGACGCGATGCTCGGCGCCGTCATCTGCAACGAGGAAACCTTCCTGCCGGTGCGCTCGGCGATGGGCCAGATCGGCCATTCGGCGGCACCGGACGACGTGTTCTTCGCGCTGCGCGGCATGCGGACCTTGAGCGCGCGGCTGGAGCGGCACCAGAGGAACGCGATGCAAGTGGCCAAATGGCTGCAGACCCGGCCCGAGGTGTCGCGGGTGCTCTACCCGGCGCTGCCGGAAGACCCCGGCCACAAGATCTGGAAGCGCGATTTCCTCGGCGCATCAGGGCTTTTCGGGGTCGTCCTTAAACCGGCGTCGAAGGAACAGGTCTACGCGATGATCGACGCGCTCGACCTGTTCGGCATCGGCGCGAGCTGGGGCGGGTTTGAGAGCCTCATTCAGCCGATGTACCCCGAGCGCATCCGCACCGCGACCAAATGGGACGCCGAGGGCCCCGGCGTGCGCATCCATATCGGCCTCGAAGACCCACAGGATTTGATCGCCGACTTGGCGCAGGGGTTCGAGCAGCTGAAGAAGGCGGCGTAATCCGACTTCTATCGCCAGACCGCGCGGCTCCCCGGGAAAGCGGGGGCCAGCAATCCGGGCGGAGGCGCTGGCTCGCTATGGATTACCAACCGCACGTCCCCGCGCGCGAATCTCGGATGAAGAGGTGTCAAACCGAAAACGGTGCTCGGGGATTTCGCTGAAGAGATCGACATAGCGCCGCGGCACGGGGATGTCGTTCAGCGCGCGTACGCGCCCCGCCGCGTCGATGCGCACGGCCACCAGAAAGCTGCTCCCCGAATTGGCGATTTCCTCGAGCGCGTCATGCATTCGAGCCTCGTCATCGCCATAATAATTCGGCCCAAACAGCCGCTCTGCTGTATCCGCGCCGACCACAAACGTACTCCCCGGAAACAAGCGTGACTTTTCGACGAAGGTGGGCGCTCTAGTGAGTTCGACCGGCGACTTCCAGGCGAATTGCGCGAGCCGGCGTCTCACCGTCTCGCCCGCCAGCGGCGGCTTGTCGACGTTGGTGACAGAGATTTCAAATGCCAAGGGCTGCTGCCTGAGTTCTTCGGCGACCCGCGCCAGCAATACATGTCCCTCGTGCACCGGGTTGAAAGAACCCGGGAACAGCACAAAGGGCTGCGGCGCGGACAGCATCATTTGGCCATCGGGCTGGACGGTGACGCGATGGTGTTCGCCCGCCAAGAGCTGATCGATCGTATCCACGGCCGCGACGACCGTCTCCGCGTAATGTTCATCCGCATCGAGCAGGCTGCGCGGCGACGGTGCGGCAATCCCGCAGGCGCGGGCCAGCCAGAGGACGATCGCGCGCGAAACGAGGTCTTCTTCAGCGGCGCGATCACGTCTTCCCTTGGCCATCACGCAAGTGCAGTGCGCGATGCCGGCGGCGTTGACGAATGCGATGTGAAATCGATGCTCGCCTTTGCGCGGGCGGTCGCTCACCA
>DATNJF010000130.1:0-4585 GCA_035604035.1 Allostellaceae bacterium
AGGGTCTGGCCGAGCGCGATCCCGGCAACACCCTGTGGCAGCGCGATCTGTCGATCAGCAAAAACAAAATCGGCGACGTGCTAGTGGCACAGGGCGATCTCGGCGGCGCGCTCACGGCGTATCGCGAGGGGCTAGCGATCGCTCAGGGTCTCGCCGAGCGCGATTCCGGCAACACCGAGTGGCAGCGCGACCTGTCGATCAGCAAGGAACGGATCGGCGACGTGCTGGTGGCGCGGGGCGATCTCGGCGTCGCACTCACGGCGTATCGCGAGGGGCTGGCGATCCGCGAGGGTCTGGCCGAGCGCGATCCCGGCAACACCCTGTGGCAGCGCGACCTCGGAAGGCTTCGTGAGAAGGTCGCGAAGTATAGCTCCTAACGGAGGACGTCCGGATCAAGTCCGGGGCAAGGGCGCCGCGGGACGCCGATCAGACCGCGATCCGGTAGGCGCGGACCGCGGTGTCGTGGAACATCGCGGCGCGTTCGGTGGCCGAGTAGGTCTTGGAGAAACGCTTGAAGGCGTTGAACAGCACCGGATACGAGAACGAGACCTTGTCGACCGGGAAGTTGCTTTCGAACATGCAGCGGCTGGGGCCGAACTGCTCAATGCAGGTGCTCATCAGCGGCGCGATCTGCGTGGCGAGCTCCTCCGAGCCGACCGGCGTGTCGCGCAGATGCCAGTCGAAGCCAAAGCGCGGCATGCCGTGGCCGCCGAGCTTCAGCAGGACGTTGGGGCACTTCGCCAGCTCGGCCATGCCGGCGTGCCACGAAGCCATCACCTCGGCGTCCTTGCCGGCAAACGGGCCGGTGCGGTTGAGCCCGCCGAGATGATTCATAATGATCGTCACCTCGGGCACGGCACGGGCGAACGCGACCATTTCGGGCAGCTGCGGGAAGCAGCAGATCGTGTCGAGCGAGAGGCCCATCCGCCCCAGCACCTTGGCGCCGGCGCGGAACTCCGGCAGGGCGAGCACGCCTTCCGCCTCGCGGCTTTCGACCCGCGGGTCGGCGTTCCAGGTGACGATGTGGCGGATGCCTTTGAAGCAGTTGGGGCTAGCGGCTTGCAACGCCTCCAGCACCGGCTCGACCCGGTCGCCGAGCTTGAGATCGACATGGCCGATAATCGCCGCGGCCGCCCGGCACGGCCCGTAAAGTCCGCTGGCGCTGGCGGCGGCGAGGCCCTGGACGAACTCGACCTCGCCGACCGGCTTCATCTCGGCCGGCCCGTCGGCGCGGTACATCGCCCGCGCCTCGATAAACACCGTCGAGCGGATGTTGTGGCCGCTGCCGGTGTCGGCCACGAGTTCGTGCAGCAGATAGCGCTGATAGGGGATGCGACCGGTGCGGAAATCCCAAAAGTGATGGTGCGGATCACAGATCGGGAGGTCGGGTTCGAGGATCGGCTCCTGGGTCAGCGCCAGCCAGTCATTGCCGCCATAGGGCATCGCGGTTCCCCCTCCGTTAAATGCCCCTCACCCGTCTCGCGCCTGACGGCGCTCGCCACCCTCTCCCCGCTCACGCGGGGCGAGGGGAAAGGGCTCCAGCGCGCTCCCTCTCCCCGCGCGAGCGGGGAGAGGGTCGGGGTGAGGGGCTGACAGCCTACTCCGCCGCCGCGGCCATCTTGCCGCCGCCGAAGGCGGGCATGACCTCCTTGGCGAACCGGTCGAGGTCTTCCAGCTGGACGTCGAGCGGGGTGCCGAGCGGCGTGCTGCACATCACGCGATCGACCCCGGGATAGCGCTTTTCGACCGCTTTGAGCTGTTCGACGATGTCGGCCGAGGTGCCGGCGAGGAAGCCGCCGGCCCTCACCGCATCCTCAATCGTCGGCAACTTGGTCATGGCGGCGAGCTTGGGGTCGCGCATCGCCGCGATCTGCTCGTCGGAGAGCGCGCGCACCAGGCGCAGCTCGCCGAACATCTTCATGTTCTCTTCGTAATGCGGGGCGGCCTCGCGGATCGCCTGCTCGCGGCTGTTGGCGATGTGGAACTGGAAGCCGAGCGCGAGGCGCTCGCCAAGTTCGAGCTTGACGCCGCGGCGGGCATAGGCGGCCTGGAAGCCGAGCATGTGCCGCTCGACCGCGCCGCCCTCGGCCGAGCCACCGCCGATGACACCGCTAATGCCGTGCTTGGCCATAAAGTCGAAGGCGCGGTCCGAGCCGCTCTGGATCGGCTGCCAGCACTCGACCGGCAGACGCTCCGGCGCCGGCACCAGGGTGATCTCCTTCAGCGTGTATCCGCGATACGGCACCTCCGGCGGGATCGTGTAGTACTTGCCCTTGTGCGAGAACGGCTTGCCCTCGAACGCCTTGAAGATGACCTCGACGCCCTCCTCGAAGAGCTCGCGGTTGGCGTTCTGGTCGGTCAACGGCGAGCCAAAGGTCTCGACCTCGCGCGTGTGATAGCCGCGGGCGACGCCGAAGATCACCCGGCCGCCCGTCAGCACGTCGGCCATCGCGTAATCTTCCGCCAGGCGCAGCGGGTGCCACATCGGCACGACGTTGAAACCGCAACCGATCTTGAGGTTCTTGGTGACGCCGCACAGGTGCATCGCCATCATCAACAGGTTTGGGATCAATTCCGTGCCCTCGGGCTGGAAATGATGCTCGGCCATCCAGAAGGTGTTGAAGCCGCGCTCGTCCATGCACTTGGCGTATTTCACCACCTTGTGCAGCGCGCCGGCCAGCTGCTCCTTCGAGGAGCGGCGATCGTTGATCGGTGTGCCGGCATAGCCGAGGTTCTCCATGTCGGCGGTGCCGTAATAGGAGCTGTCGAATTTCGTGATCATCGGTCATTTCCCCATCAGTCGCGGCCCCGACTATCGACCCGACACCGATTTCTGTCCTGCCTAAATATCGCAGGGCCGCGGCGCGCGCCGCTTAGCCGGCGCTCCGCGCTGCGGTGCGGGCAAACGAAAACGGCCGGCGGGGATACCGCCGGCCGTTTCGTGTCAGCCCCAGCCGGGAACGGCCCCGGCCTCGGGTTCCGGGATTAGCGTCCCGCGAGAACGCGGGCCAGTTGGCTCACCGCCTCCTGGTGCTTTTCGTTCTGGATCTCGGCGAAATTACGCGCGATCTCGAGCAGCATCCGCTGATGCGGCGCGGCCGGACGCGGTGCTTCCTCGCCGAGGCCTTCGTAGAAATACGTGATCGGCGCATTGAGGACGCGTGCGATCTCGTAAAGCCGGCCAGCCGAGACGCGGTTGATGCCGCGCTCGTATTTGTGGGCCTGCTGATAGGTGACGCCGATCATCTCGGCCAACTGTTGCTGGGTCAGGCCGAGCATGATACGCCGTTCGCGGATACGCCCGCCGACGAAGTCATCGATCGCTCCGGTCGACCGCCCTCTCTTGGGTTTTGCCATGGCACTCCACCTTCTATCTGTCTTGCCCAGCCCCGTGGAGGACTGCCGGGCGATTTCGGTAATCCCTGTCAACGCCAAAGTTGCAGGAATTCCCATGTGTCCAATATAGTCGCCAATCCGGTTAAAATCAATGCAAGTGTAGATACATTCGGGAGAATTTTTTAGCCGCGAATAGTGTTGCCTAAAATCCTCACTTGGAACATAGCACAAGACAAGGGTTTCCGCGGGTGCTGAAGGATATGTGGCGATAGGGTCACTATCGACTTAGGTTCTGACAATGATACCGATCAAGCTACTGTTACGTTCTGTTACCGGGAGATAGAGATGAGCGATCCCATCGGCCTCGCGCCCCATGGTTTGAGCTTGGGCCTCACCAATTACGGCGACCCGGATTTCGCGCTTTATCTGCGCCGCTCGTTCGCCCGCTCGATGGGCTATTCGCTCGACATGCTGGCCAAACCGGTGATCGGCATCGCCGACAGCCGCTCCGGGTTCAACAATTGCCATCGCCATTTCCCCGAGCTGATCGAGGCGGTGAAACGCGGCGTGCTCGCCGCAGGCGGGCTGCCTCTGGTGTTCCCGACGATCTCGCTGGGCGAGGTGTTTCTCAGCCCAACTAGCCTGATGTTCCGCAATTTGATGGCGATCGATACCGAGGAGATGATCCGCGCACAGCCAATGGACGCGGTGGTGCTGGTCGGCGGCTGCGACAAGACCGTGCCGGCGCAGCTGATGGGCGCGATCTCGGCCAACCGTCCGGCGATCGGGCTGGTCGCCGGGCCGATGATGACCTCGCGCTATCACGGCGAGCGGCTTGGCGCCTGCACCGATTGCCGGCGCTTTTGGGCGAAGTACCGCGCCGGCGAGGTATCGAACGACGAGATTCAGGAGATCGAGGGCAATCTCGCGACCACCGCCGGCACCTGCGCGGTGATGGGCACGGCGAGCACGATGGCCTGCGTGGTTGAGGCGCTCGGCATGATCCTCCCGGGCAGCGCGGCAATCCCCGCGGTTCACGCCGACCGGCTGCGCGCCGCCGAGGCGACCGGCCGCGCGGCGATGGCGCTGGCGGCGAAGAAACTCACCCCCGACCGGATCGTCACCGACAAAGCGGTCGAGAATGCGCTGCGCGTGTTGATGGCGATCGGCGGCTCGACCAACGCCGTCTTGCACCTGACCGCAGTCGCCGGCCGCGCCGGCATCGACATCACATTGGCCCGCCTCAACG
>DATNJF010000131.1:0-3889 GCA_035604035.1 Allostellaceae bacterium
GTCGGCGGGGGTCCACGTCCCGGGCTTGAAGCGCAGCATGACGAATTCCGGAGGAAGCAGGAGGCCGTGCGTCGCGATATAGGCGTTGACCCCGGCGCAATAGGCCTCGATGCCGCTACGCACCGCAGGCGATAGCTTCGGCCATGCGGCTTCGGCGGAACGATAGAGGCCGAGGACGCGCATCTGCGTGTCGATCGGGACCGCCGCCTCGCCGAAAATCTCGGATAGCCGACCGGCCCCGTAGCGACGCTGTACCTCCATCTGGAACAAGCGATCCTGGGCGTGAGCGAACCCCAGCCCAAAGGCCGCGTCGTCGTCGTTCGCGGCGGTGATCGTCGGCACTCCGTCGGCATCGCGGGCGATCGTGACCTCGCCATGCAGGCCAGGCACGGCAATGCGACCATCCGTTTGCGGCAAAGACGAACGCAAAGCCAGGTATCCGCCCCCGGCAAGCAGGACGAGGAGAACGAGGAGCATCCCAGACGTACGCCGTAAAAATCGCCACACGCGCCGGCGGCCACGCGAGCGGCCCGATGCCCTCACGGCTCACAGCCGCGAGGCGGGAACGAGTCCGCGCGCCTCACATGCCCAGTTCGCGCAATATTTTGGCGCGGTCGGCGTCGAGGTCGGGCGCAGGCTCGCGCGTCGTCGGATCGGCGAAGGCGGAGAACTTCATCGGATTGCCGACGAGCTTGAGCGGTCCGGTCGTCGGATCGTCGACCTCGATGAGCATGTTGCGCGCCTCGGCCTGCGGGTGGGCCAGCGCCTGCGCGACATTGTTGACCGGCCCACAGGGAATGCCCGCCGCATCCAGGACGCCGATCCAATGCTCCGTCGTCGCGGAAGAGAGGATTCGGTCGAGCTCGGCCTTCAATTGCGGCTGATGCTTGTTGCGCAGCGGGTTGGTCTTGTAGTCGGGGTTTTGGGCGAGCTCGGGATGGCCGAGCGCCGTGGTCAGCTTGACCCAGAGTCCGTCATTTCCAGCGGCGATGATGATGTTGCCATCCTGGGTGGTGAATGCCTCGAATGGGGTGATCGACGGGTGGCGCGCGCCCATCGGTCCGGGAATCTCACCTGATGTCGTATAGCGCATTATGGCGTTTTCGAGCAGCGCGAGCTGGCAATCGAACAGCGCGACATCAACTTTGGTCGCTTCGCCGGTCTTCTCGCGGTGCAACAGCGCGGCGTTCAGCGCAATCGTCGTGTAGAGCCCGCCGGCGAGGTCGCCGACCGAAGTGCCGACGCGAACCAGCGGTCCGTCAGGGATGCCGGTGATGCTCATGATCCCGCCCAGCCCCTGCACCACCATGTCGTAGGAGGGGTAATGCGAATAGGGGCCGGTGTGGCCGAAGCCCGAGGCGGCGGCGTAGATCAGCCGGGGATAGCGCTTGTGCAACGTCTCCCAGCCATAACCAAGCCGTTCCATGGTGCCCGGACGGAAGTTTTCGACAATCGCGTCTGCCTTGTCCAAGAGGCGCTCGAAGATCTCTTTGTCCTTTGGTGCCTTGAGGTCGAGCGCAATCGACTCTTTGCCGCGGTTGACCGAGGCGAAATAGGTCGATTTGCCGTTGGTGAACGGTCCGTACTGCCGCGCGTCGTCGCCGCCGTTCGGAGACTCAACCTTGATCACCCGCGCGCCCATCTCGGCCAGGAGCAACGTGCAATAAGGCCCGGCCAGGATGCGGGACAAATCGATGATGGTGATGCCCGAAAGCGGGCCGGGCTGAGCCATGCCTAGAAATCCTCTCGATATGCTAAGCGTGGTGAATAGCGCAGCGCGGATCGAGCCGCAATCCGCGTTGCGGCTATCCCCCGGTGACGTCATCCCGGCAAACCGGGTACACTGGGTGCGCTCGCAGCCCACGGTGATCAAGCGATGCTCCGGCGCGACGAGATCGAGGAAGGCGAGGCACGGCGCACCAATGCGTCGATGGGGCTGATCGTCATCCTCCTGCTGGCGATCGCTGGCGTGCTACTGATGCGGGAGCTGCGCATAAAGGGCCAGATTGAGGATTGCCTGATGCAGGGGCGGCGCAACTGCGTGCCGATCGACGTGCCAACCCGCAACCCCGACTAGCAGGATGTCCGAGCCTAGTCAGGTACCGCCCGGCAATCACATCTTCTCCTGCATCGACGGGCATACCTGCGGAAACCCGGTGCGGCTGGTCATCGGCGGCGCGCCACTCCTGCGCGGCGCGACGATGAGCGAGAAACGGCAGGATTTTGTGACGCGGTTCGACTGGGCGCGCCGCTCGCTGATGTTCGAGCCGCGTGGTCATGACGCGATGTCGGGGGCGATCCTCTATCCGCCGCTGCGCGAGGATTGCGACATCGCTATCCTCTACATCGAGGTGACCGGCTGTCTGCCGATGTGCGGGCACGGCACGATCGGTAGCGTCACCTTCGCGCTCGAGCACGGCCTCGTCACGCCGCGAGAGGAGGGGGTGGTGGCGCTAGATGCGCCGGCGGGGCGAGTGACCGCGAGCTTCGTCCGCGACGGCGAGCATATCGACAGCGTGCGGCTCTTCAATGTACCGAGCTATCTCGCAGTTGCTGAATTGCCGGTCTCCGTCGAGGGTTTGGGCGAACTCGTCGTCGATATCGCCTATGGCGGCAATTTCTACGCGACCGTCGAGCCGCAGAAGAATTTTTCGGGGCTCGATGCGGTGTCGATCGACTGGCTGTTGCGCTGGAGTCCGGCGCTCCGCCGGCGAGTGAACGAGGAGGTCGCTGTCGCTCATCCCGACGATCCGACCATCGCGGGCGTCAGCCATGTCCAGTGGACCGGGGCGCCCCGCGACGCTAAGGCGCATGGGCGCAATGCGGTGTTCTATGGCGAGCGGGCGATCGATCGCTCACCCTGCGGCACCGGCACTTCGGCACGCATGGCGCAGCTCGCGGCCAAGGGACGCCTGAGGCCTGGTGATAGCTTCGTCCACGAGAGCGTCATTGGCACGTTGTTCGATGGCCGGGTCGAGGACGCGTCACTGGTCGGCGAATACGACGCGATCCTCCCGAGCGTAGCCGGCTGGGCCCGCATCCACGGACTCAATACAATCTTTGTCGACACACGCGACCCGCTCCGCGGCGGCTTTCAGCTCACCTGAGCGAAAGGCGCCGCGCGTCGCAGGGTTATGGCGCCGGGCCGCCGATGATGTTGAGTACGTTCGAAGCCGGTAGTTCCTTCGCCGAAGTGTGCAGCGCAAGGATTTGCTTCACCAGATCGAGCATGCGCGTCGTCCGTCCCTGGAGACGATCATCGGAGGGTACCGAATAGGAGTACCCATCATAGTCGACCGAGAGCGATGAGTCGGTCGATTGACCCCGCAGCAAGACGAACAGGTTATCGCAGCGATATCCGCCGATAGCCTGTTGCGGCACGTTCGGGTCGGGGCTTGCGTCACACCGTGTGACCGGATACGGCAGGTAGGGCGCGCCGATCTTGACCCGAATTACCCGAGGGCTCTCGCCGGGCGAGGGGTTGAGCTCGCGGGTCACAAGGCTGCCGAGAAAGTGCAGGATCGCCTCGGGCGAGCGCATGATCAGACGCACTTGAAGCTTTGCGCCCGGTGGAATTGAAGGCAACGCGCTAAGCTGCTGGACAATCTCCGGCGACTTGTTGGCAAGGTATTGGCTTTGCACGGCATCAAGCGCCGCCTGAAGCCCGGGCGCAGTAAAGCCGCCGCGATTGCGGCTAAGACCGGCCGATTTCTGATCGGAGGTGTCGGATGGGTCGTTGGAGCCGCACAGCAGCGGATTGTCGATCTGCCCGGTATAGACAGCTCCGGTCGGTATCGCGAAGCACGGCCGATAAACGGTCATTGCCTTTTCGATCTGGTAGCGGTCTGAGGCCTTGATCTTGGCTGGCTTTGTTCCCCCCGTTGTCTGC
>DATNJF010000132.1:0-8045 GCA_035604035.1 Allostellaceae bacterium
AAAGACCCCCGACAAAGCCCAGTTTGCCTGCATCTTGAGGACCCCCGGCGGTGTGATTCCCGACCGGATGCGGTAGCCGTCAAAAATATACCCGACGATTATTTTTTCAGCGGTGGTCGCGCGCGGACTCTCGCGCCGCGCCTCGTTCCCTTGCGCGGGTTAGGCTTACGCGCCGGTCGCGCGACGGGCCGCACGACCTTCTCAAATGCCCCCTTAAATGTCTCACTGCTGGCCTCATCGGCCCCAGCCTCGATAGCCGCCTCGATAAAGCGTCGAGATTGCTCCGGGTCGTCCTGCGGATAATCTGATTTTGGCTTCATCGTTAGATTATACGTTGCGGACTGCGTTGCCGATCACGTCGGCGGGGCGCTTCTCGCCCTTAGGGCCGCGTGGCATCGGTGGCCCCTTCGCTTTCGAGTAACTCGGTCAGTTCGGCAATTTGCGCTCTGAGCTTCTTAATGATCGGCAGCGTGCCGAATTGCCCAACGTCTCCACCGGAGTGATAAAGCGTTGCAAGTTCACGCGCCAAAGCATCCCGTGCTTCGGCTAATTCCTTTTTATCGTGCGACTCCATGCTCTCGTCCCGCTGCTTTCCGCCAAGCATACAGCGGGAACGTAGGCTGCGCGAGCCGCGCTACAGGGGCGCGCGCCCAATTTCAAACTGAGATACTGCCCATGGGCGGCATTTTTCGTCTTTCCGATTCCCCCTGCCTCTGGCGTTTCCCGCCGAATTCCGACATTTCTCTAAAAGATTCAGCATCGACGCGACTACTCAACTGGTCGTTGGGATGTCAAGCGCTATTTGATTTTGACAAACCGCCAGTCTAAAGCACAACATACGCGTCCGAGGAATTACCTGCACGCTAAATGTAGCGTCTCTATACTCAGGTATTCGGCAATTGGGGGAAGCAAGGAATGCGTATTGCGTGGTAGCACGGACACCCCGCTTTGAAGCGGGGCATCCGGCCGGAATGGGGGTGTAGCTCAGTGGAGTCCTGTGAAGGGCCTTTGAGAGCGCCGGTCTTCCACACCGGAGGTCATGGGTTCGAATCCCATCACCCTCACCTTTCCATCCCATCGGGCCTAGCAGGTTAGCTGCACGCGAGGTTGTCCAGCCGAGCAGCGGTGGGTCCAAGTCCCACTAGGTCCACCTTCTTTCAATCTCGTTTTGCAAGCCGAGTCAAATCGCACTCGGTCTTGTGTCGCCGCGCCCCTTATGGACGCGACATATGGTGTGCCACGAACTGACTCGCCCTACAAGGAAGATTTCGTCAAAATCCGCGTTTTCTAACGGAATATTCCATCATGGTCGATGAAGCGGGGCCAGAGGGCGGCGAACTTCGATTCAAGGTGTCACCTCAACAATGGGCATATCTCGGCTGGCTATCTCGAAACACTGTTCTCGGTTCAAATGAGCAAGCCGTCGCTCGCCAGGTGCTTACGCAGCGCCTGTCGGAGATGCGGAAAGAAAATTTTGAGGACGGTCAGCGGTCGTGATCGTTAAAATTCAGCCGAAGTTGCCGAGGATCATTCGGTAATTCCTCAAGCCAAGGTTTCCATCGCGATTTGTGGCGACGGCCCCGAGGTCGTCGCTTAGGGTCGTCGCGATTAACGAGTTGATCCGTAGGGGAGCCGCTTACCCTTCGCACCCTTGAGGGCGCGGCTCGCCCGCTCAGCGTCATCAACGCCCAGCTTCTCGCGGTTGCTGTACCTGAAATCGAACTCGGCGAGATAGCGGTGCAGGTGCTGTTCCTCGCAATGCTGGTACACCCCGACCATGCCCCTCTTGAACACCGAGAAGAAGCCTTCTGCGCTGTTCACGTGCGCGCGGCCTCTCGCATATTCCTCATCATTATGCGTGACGAATTCATGCTCGGCGAACCTCTTACCAATCCGACGATAAGCCATCCGCTCGTCGGTCATAAACGTGCTCGCCGGATCAACGCGCCCAAGGATGATTTTCGCCAATGTAACCGTCTTTAAATCGGGCACCTGAACCGAGCGCGCTTTGCCGCCGCGCTCTACCAGCGTGAGGATCGCCAGCTTGTTGCTCGGGCCGGGGCGACGCTTCTGCCAGCCCTTCTCGTTCGTAAACCGCCACGGCTCGGGGATGTCTGCCTTGTCCATGTAGAACGTCTCGTCGCTCTCGACGATCTTACCCTCGCCGCCCATCGGGGTCGGGTCGGTATCCTCCATCATCTTCCGGACGCGATGGCTCAGATGCCACGCAGTTTTCATACCGCAACCAAGTGTCCGTTGAAGCTGGCGAGTGCTCATGCCCTTCTTACTGGCGCAGAGCAGGTAGATCGCCTGAAGCCAGTACCGATAGGGAATGTTGCTCTCTTGCAGGACGGTGCCGATCTTGACCGTGAACGGCTTTTTGCAGGCGTAGCACTTTCGCAGCCCGGCCCGCGTCGTCTTGCCTTTCAACTCGCCGATCCGTTCTTGCTCGCCGCAGAACGGGCATACCGGGCCGTTAGGCCACAGATGCGCCTCGACTACCGCGCGGGCCGCTTCCTCGTTGTGGAAATACGGGGCGTTGAGGTGCGAAAGCATGGTTGGCCTCTCCGATTTAACGAGGCCATTCTAGCACTTGTAGATAGGTATGTATAGTGAAACGTCGCCATTACGATTATTTCGCGGCGATGTCGCCGGCCGAGCGCGATCGCCGGTTCCGCGACCGCTTCGACCAGATCGACGCCAATCACGACGGGGTCATCGACCCGGCCGAGCGCGCCGCCTGGCACGACAAGCAGCGCGCCTATTACGATCGGTCGACCTATCGCCGCGACCTCCCTACCGACAATCTCGGCAAACGCTAGCCAAAAGCGCCACCGCGCCGCGGCATTGACAATCGCGGCGCGGTCGCCTCGGATCGCCGCTCCTCCGGGTGATGTTCCGGGCAGGAGCGGGAGCGGGCGATGGATAGCGGGCTTGCCGGGCTGATCGCCGCCGAAACGGTGCTCAGTCGCAGCGACGGCGCGCAGGGGATCCTGTGGGTGCGCGGGCATACCCTGGCCGAGCTTATCGCCGGTTTTGGTTATGAGGGTGCGGTCGCCCTGCTGTGGGAAGAATTCGCCGATGAACGGCTCGACCGTGAGGTGGTGTGCGCTCGGCTGGGCGCGGCACGGGCCGAGGCTTTCGCAGCGACCAGCGATTGGCTCGACCGGGCGGTCTCGCGTCCGCCGGTCGAGGGGGTGCGGCTGGCCCTCGCCTTCCTCGGCGATCAGGCCAAACCGGCAACCATCCTCGCGACCTTGCCGGTAGCGATCGGCGGCGTGCTGCGCCGCCGCCAGGGCTTGGCGCCGCTGGCGCCCGACCCCGCCCTTACCACCGCGGCGGACCTCTTGCGTATGGTGCATGGACACGAGGTCGATCCGGCGACGAGCGAGGCGCTCGACACCTACTGGACCGCGCTCATCGATAACGGGCTCAACACCTCGGCGTTCACCGCGCGGGTCATCGCCTCGAGCCGGGCCTCGTTGGCCTCGGCCGCGCTGGGTGCCTATTGCGCCTTCACCGGGCCGCTGCACGGCGGCGCGCCCGGCCCGACCCTCGACATGCTCGACGAGGCCGAGGCCAGCGGTGACGTCGCCGCCTGGGCCGAGCGGAAGCTCGCCGCCGGCGAGCGGCTGATGGGGTTCGGTCACCGCGTGTTCAAGGGCGGCGACCCACGGGCGCTGATCCTCGGCGAGGCGCTGCGGCGTCTCGGCGCCAGGCTCGGCCCCGCCGCCGGCCGTCTCGCGTTCGCCGCCGAGGTCGAGCGCGCCGTCGGCGCCGCCTTCGCCAAGCTCAAGCCCGGCCGGCCGCCGCTGCAACCCAATGTCGAGATCAATGCCGCGTTGCTGCTCGACGCGGTCGGCCTGCCGCGGGACGCATTCATGCCGGTCTTTGCGGTGGCGCGCTGCGCCGGGTGGCTCGCTCATGCGCTGGAACAGCAGCGCGAAGGCCGGCTGGTGCGGCCGTCCTCGGCCTATATCGGCCCGCGGCCCACCGCCGCATAGGCCGCGCGCTCAGACCTTAAGCTGTGGATTAGCGGGTCAGTCCAGCGACCAGTGATAACCGACGGTCGGGATCGGCTTCACCCCCGGATCCGGTTTGGTGAGGCCCAGTGACGGCCCGGTATAGGACTTGTCGTCGAGAGTCACCGGTGCCGCAAGCTTCGATGCCGGCACCCGCTCAACCGCGGCAATATTGGCGGAAATCTGCGGCAAGCCGTTGAGGTCGACGCAGCCGTTGGGCGGCTTGTGCGCTGTCGCATGGGTCTTCGGGTGGGTCGGAAGCGCCGGGCACGCGGCAATTGCGCCGGTGCTGGCCAACACCGCGCCCACGAATACGGCGAATGCGACCCGCTGCCTCATCGCCCCCTCGTTCGCCAGTCTCTTTTTTTGAACCCTATCACCCGTCGGTAGCGGTCGCGAGGGCAAAATCGCCCTTGCACCGCGCGCGCTACATGTGTCCCTTCGGCAACGCTCGACAATCGTCGCGACATTGTCACGTGAAATAGACTAAAAACCGGTCTCCTCTAAGTTGACGGCCGGCGATCGCTCGACAAGTATCCGCCCCACGGGGGGAACGGCGGTTTGTCCGTATTGTTGGCTGTGTGTCATTGCGGCGTTCGTACCAACGCCGTCGCGAGCGAGGTCGGAGTGCGTTCAGTCTGGTCGATATCGCGGATGCGGCGCCATAGCAGGACGGCCGGAATTGGCGTCGCAGCGGCCTTGGCGCTGGCCCTGGTGGTCTGGGCCGGCGGCGCCCTGGCCGACGACGTGACGCCTCCGAGCGATATCGCGCTGCCGATAACGGCATCGCCGAGCCCGGTTCCTGGCGACAGCGACATCAAGACCCGGCTGGACGCCGCCGGCGTGCTGACCATCGGCGGCGAGCCGGTGCATGCGGTGCTACTGCGCAAGTTCTACGCCGCGCATGATTACCAGCCGGTCTGGGGATCGCGGCAGGCGCAGGCCACAGCGCTCTGGCACGCGCTGTTGAATGCGGGGGACCAGGGTCTCGACCCCGACCTGTTTCATGTCGCCGGCTTTGCCAAGACCGCGCTGTCACCGACCGAGCGCGACATGCTGTTGAGTGACGCGTTTCTCGGTTATGCCGACGCGCTCGCGCGCGGCGCCTATCCGTCCGAGACGCGGCCGGACGATCAGGACCTGTCGCCCGGCTCCGTCGACGTCGCCGCCGCGCTCGATACGGCGATCGCCGGCCCCAATCCCGAGGCGACGATCAACGCGCTGGCGCCGAACACGCCGGCCTATGACGGGCTGCGCAGCGCCTATCAATCCTATCTGGCGCTGGTCAAGGCAGGCGGCTGGCCGCATGTGCCCGAAACCCAGACGCCCGATCGCTTCCGTCTGTTGCAGCAGCGGCTTTCCGTCGAGGGTTTCCTGCGCGCTGGTTACGCGACCAACGTGCTCGACGAAGAGACCATTCAGGCGCTGAAGAAATTCCAGGAGCGCTACGGCCTCGAGCCGGCGGACGGCAAGCTCGGCACGGCGACACTCGTCGAATTGAATATCCCGGCGGACGCGCGGGCGCGGCAGATCGCCGTCAACCTCGAACGCCAGCGCTGGCTCACCCGCGACATGCCGGGCGACCGTGTGTGGGTCAACACCGCCAGCGAGTTGCTCGAATTGTTCCGTGCTGGAGTGGCCACCTTCACCACCCGCGTGGTGGTCGGCGAAACCGACAAACAAACCCCGGAATTCCAGGCCCAAATCGTCAGCCTGCTCTACAACCCGCCCTGGAATATCCCTTATGGAATTGTCCAGAAGGAGATCACGCCGCTGATCGAGGCCGACCCCGACTATCTCGAAAAGCATCACATGACGATGCGCGACAACGGGTCGATCCAGCAGGAGGCGGGACCGTATAGTGCGCTCGGGCGCTTGAAGTTCGAGATCCCGAACAAGTTCGATGTGTACCTGCACGACACGCCGCTGCGGTCCTATTTCGCGCTGGCCAACCGGCGGCTCTCGCATGGCTGCGTACGGGTGCAGAACCCGCGTCAGCTCGGCTCGCTACTGATGGGGATTTCCGAGGATGACATCAGCAAGGCGATCAACCTCGGTACCACCAACAGGCGCAATCTTCCCGAGCCGATCGCGGTCTTCATCGTTTATCAGACCGCCTTCATCGACAATGGCGGCACGCTCGAATTCCGCCGCGATGTCTATCAGCGCGACACCGCGATCGCCCAGCGACTGACCCATTCGCCACAAGTACCGGTCGCCACGCGGGGTCTTCCCAACCAACGCGGCGGCTGATTAGCGCGGCCTTGCGCTCAACCGGCAATCGGCAGCGTTGTGGAAAATCGGCTCCAGAGATGCGTTTTTTGCAGCTCAGGGGTTGATCCAGATCAATTTTCGATGCTATGGCCTTCGGAGCTTATCCGGGGGGAGTTAGCCAATTGTCGTTTCCGTTGATGAGCCGACGCCGACTTATTGGCGTCGCGGCGGTCGCCACCGGCGTGGCTTTTATCAGACCGGCACCGGCCGTGTCCTTCGCACCGCGCTCGATCTCGCTCTACAACATCCATACCGGTGAAAGCCTGCGCGAGGTGTACTGGGCTGATGGCCACTACATCCGCGAGGTCGTGCGCGACATCAATTGGGTGTTGCGCGATCACCATTCCGACGAAGTGCGTCCGATGAACGCCGGCGTGCTCGACGTCCTCGGGCGGCTGCGCGACCGGCTCGAAATCCATCAGCCGATCCAGGTGGTGTGTGGCTATCGCTCGCCGGAAACCAACCACCGCCTGTGGCTGCACGGCGATGGGGTGGCGGCCAACAGCTACCACATGTACGGAATGGCCGTGGACATGAACTGCGAGGGCCGCGATCTCAGCCAGGTTCACGCCGCCGCACTGAGCCTTGCCGAGCAATGCCGGCTCGGTGGCGTCGGCTACTATCCGGAATCGGATTTCGTCCACGTCGATTGCGGCCCCGAGCGTACCTGGTAGCCGCTCGCTGCCATTCGACCTATTCAGCGGCCGGGCTTGTCCCGGCCGTTGTCGTTTTAAGAAATTCCTCTACCCGGCGCGCTTCAGCACATCGACCTTCAGCGGCAGCTTGTCGCCGAGCCACATCGCATAAATCGTGTGGTCGTCATAGGCGTTGCCGGCGAGCGGGTGGACCAGCACATCGAGCCCGCCGCGATTGAGCATCAGCCATGGCACGAGGCGGGAAAAATCCTCGACCGCGAAGGCCACTTGATACATCGACACGGTGTGCGGGCCGACCGCCTCGTCGTGCCAGCTGCCGACGGTCGCCTGCGGGAAGGCGTTGGCGACCCCTTCGCGCAACCGCGCCGCGTCGGCCTTCGTCTTCGCCGGATCGTAATAGATATGCGCGTGGTAGCCCTTGATCTCGGTGGGATCGGCAAACTGCGCTGCCATATTTTTCCTCCTCAACCCGGTAGCGTCGTGTTGCCCTGGCCCAATGCACGTTGCATGTAGACCGAGTCTATCCACCGCCCGAACTTGAAGCCGATGCCGGTGAATGTCCCGATCTGGGCGAAGCCAAGAGCCTTGTGCAGGTTGATCGACGGCCAGGTCTCGGCCCCGCCGATGACCGCGATCATCTGGCGGTAGCCGAGCTCGGTCGAACGCTCGATGACTTGAGCAAGCAGCGCCCGGCCGATGCCGCGCCCGACCTCATTGACGTCGATGTAGATTGAGTCCTCGACCGAAAACCGATACCCGACGCGGGCCCGATAGGGGCCGGCATAGCTATAGCCGATGACCTTGCCGGCAAGCTCGGCGACGAAATAAGGGAAACCGCGCTCCAAAAGTGCCGCCCGGCGGCGCGCCATCTCCTCAGTCATGGGCGGCACTTCCTCAAATGAGGCGATGCCGTGCAAGACGTGATGTGCGTAGATCGCTGTAATCGTCGCGACGTCTTCGTCGCGCGATGGGCGGATCAGTAACGCACCGTCAGCCATCGTTGGCGATTACGCCCCGATCACCCGGACGGGCTTGCCGTCGAGGAAGCCCATGATGTTCTCGACAATCTGCGGATACGAGCTGCGATAGTTTT
>DATNJF010000133.1:0-8438 GCA_035604035.1 Allostellaceae bacterium
GGGCCGATCGCGGGTTTGGCTTTGTCGAGCTGGCGGACGGGTCGGGCGACGCGTTTTTGCACGCGAGCGTGTTGGGCCGGATCGGGGTTCAGGCGGTTGAGACCGGCGAGACCCTGGAGGTGCGGGTGGCGCCCGGACAGCGCGGCCCGCAGGTGACCGAGGTGATCAGCGTCGACAGCTCGACGGCGGCGCCGGCGCGGCCGCCGCGCTCGGGCCCGCGCCCGGGTGGTGGCGGCGGCTACGACCAGACGCCGCTGGCGGCGTCGTCGCAGGAGGCTGGCACGGTCAAGTGGTACAACGCGACCAAGGGGTTTGGCTTTATCGTGCGCGACGGCGGCGGCAAGGACGTGTTCATCCACGCTTCCGCCTTGCAGCGGGCGGGCCTCACCAACCTCGCCGAGGGTCAGCGGGTGGTGGTCGACATCGCCGAGGGCCGCAAGGGACCGGAAGCCGTCGGCATCACTCTCGAATAGCGAGTAGCCCTAAAACAAAACGAGCGCAGCCGCTGGGCTGCGCTCGTTTGCGTTCGTGCGCCGCTACCGGCGCGCCATCCGCTTAGCGCGGCGTCGGCAGCGGTGTGGTCGCTGGCGGCGGCATCGGCGTTGATGCCGGCGGCGGCTCGGTAGTCGAAGCCGGCGGCGGGGCGGCGTGATGCACGACGTGATGAATCACGTGATGGTGGTGATGGTAAACATGATGCACGTAATGATGGTGCCGGTGGTAGACGTGATGCATCGGCGGCGGTGCGGGCGGCACGGTGTAGGGCGCCTCGGCGGGTGGCGGCGCCGGAGCCGGCACCATGGGGGCCGGCGCGGGCGGCGGCGGGCTGGAACACGCGCCTAGCAGCGCCATGCCACCGGCAATGAGACTTAGCCGAGCATAATTGACCACGAAGCTCTCCCTTGGCTGAACGGCGATTCTGACGGTGCACATAGCACTTCGGCCATCTCGACTGAAGCGGCTATGTGCAATGGCTGATACGTAACTATATGGTTGGTGAAACGCGCTCGTTTATGCGGCGTTCCGCCGCTGCTTCCTTATTTATTGCGCGAATCGGTCAGCATTTATTGCGCGAATCGGTCAGCGCTTGGCCAGCCGGTAGCTTGCTTGCGTCGTTGGCGGTTCGTCGCAGGCAGCGATCCCGCGCTCGATCAGATCGACGAGATGGGCGAGCACCGAGCGGCCAGCGGCGCGCTTCAGGTTGGGGTTGAGCCCGATATAGAGGCGCTCGACCATCGTATCGATACTCCCGACGCCGGCGCGCAGGCAGTCGATGACGCCCTCTTCGCGCTCACGGCGATGGGCGATAAAGGCGCGCACATGCTCATGCGGCTCGGTGATCGCGGGTCCGTGTGTCGGCCAATAGACCGCGTCGCGGCGATGCAGCAGCTTATCGAGCGAGGCCATATAGGCGGCCATATTGCCGTCGGGCGGAGCGATGACGCTGGTCGACCAACCCATCACGTGGTCGCCGCTGAACAATATGCCCTGGTCGGGCAACGCGAAGCAGAGATGGTTCGAGGTGTGGCCGGGAGTATGCACCGCCTCGAAACGCCAGCCGGCGCCGACAATCTCACCGCCATCGGGCACGACGATGTCGGGCGTGAAATCCCAGTCGCCGCCTTCCTCGACCCCGGGTTCGCCGCGCTTGCCGCCGGCGTGCAGGCCAAACCCGTAGGTCGGCGCGCCGGTCGCCTCCTTGACCGCGGCCGCCGCGGGCGAATGGTCGCGATGGGTATGCGTGACGAGGATATGGGTCACCTCCTCGCCGGCGAGGTCCATCAGTAGCGCTTCGATATGCTCGGGCAGATCGGGGCCGGGGTCGATCACCGCGACCTTGCCCTCGCCGACGACATAGGTGCCGGTGCCGCGAAAGGTGAACGGACCGGGGTTGCGCGCGACGATGCGCCTAATGCCGGACGCGACCGGCTCCAGCCGGCCATACTCGAACTCGAAGTCGCGGCGGAAGGGGATTTCGACGGCCATCGGATTGATCCTTTATAATCGCGGCTGATCGTAGGAGGCGGCCCGATGAAACTCAAATTCGACGTCGATTGCACCCCCGAGGAGCTGCGCGGCTTTTTCGGCTTGCCCGAGGTGAAGCCGATGCAGGACCGCCTCATGGCCGAGCTCGAGGAAAAGATGCGCGCCAACCTTAAGGCGCTCGACCCCGAGACGATGCTGAAGACCTGGCTACCGGCGGGCCTCAAGGGGTTCGAGCAGTTGCAGGAAATGTTCTTCAGCCAGATGGGGCGCGGGGCCGGCAAGAAATAGCCCAAGGGGACCATGATGGCGTTCGCACTGAGGACACGACGCCTTTTGCTGCGCGAATGGCGCGACGACGATGCGGCTCCGTTTGCCGCGATGTCGGCCGATCCAAAGGTGATGAAGTTTCTTGCGCCGTTTGCCGACCGGGCAGCGATTGACGCGTACATCGCGACGGCGCGCGATCATCTGCAAGTCTATGGTTTCGGGAAGTTCGCCGTCGAGCTGCCGGGCGAGACCTCGTTCATCGGCATGATCGGGCTCGATCACGTTCGCGTCGCGGTGCCGTTCGCGCCGGCAATCGAGGCGGTATGGCGCCTCGCGCCAGCCTATTGGGGTCGCGGCTACGCGCTTGAAGCGGCGCGCGCTGCGATCGAAGACGGGTTCTACCGGCTCGGCCTTCCCGAGATCGTCGCCTACACGACCGACGACAACCGGCGCTCCCGCCAGGTCATGGAGCGACTTGGCATGAGCTACGATGCGAGCGAGGATTTCGACTTCCTCCACCCTCGTTCGCCGCGGGATCATCCGCCGCGCCAGTGCGTGCTCTACCGGCTGCGGCAGCCCGCGCCATGATCCTGCTCGTCCGCCACGGCGAGATCGAATGGAACCTGGCGCGGCGCATTCAGGGCTGGGGCGACTCGCCGTTGACCCGGCGCGGCGTCGCCCAGGCCGAAGCGATCGGCCGCAAATTGCGCGAGCTCTCCGAATCGGACGGCCTGCCGATCGTCGCGAGCCCGCTTGGCCGTGCGCGACGCACCGCCGAGTTGATACAGGCCGCGCGCGCCGACCTCGCGCCGATCCGCTTCGACGAGCGGCTCAAGGAAATCTCGGTCGGCGCGTGGGACGGGCTCGACCGTGGCGAGATCGAAGCGCTGGCGCCTGGCATCTTCGACGGCGATGGTCGCCACGAATGGTATTTCCGCACCCCCGACGGCGAGACCTACGACAAATTCGCGGGCCGGATCGCCGCCTGGCTCGCCGACGCCGGCGACGGCGCGATGATCGCCGTCGCGCACGGCATCGTGACGCGCGTGCTGCGCGGCCTCTATGCCGGGCTGCCGCGCGAGGTCGCATTGAGCCTGCCGGTGCCGCAAGATGTCATCTGGCGTCTCGCCGACGGGCGGATCGAGGAGATCGGGGTCTAGATCGCCGCGCGGCGAAGTGGTGGCTCGGCCTCGCCAGTTCCTCGCGCGCGGCGACCAGCGCCAGCTCGTAGCGGCCGAGCCCGACCGTTGTCTCGATCACCGCGAACATCGATGCCGCAGTGTGGGCGAGTGCGTCGGCGAGGCTCGCCCCGTTGAGCAGATTGCCGAGGAACAGCGCGGCGGTGACGTCGCCGCAGCCGTTGAGCGTCGCCGGCAGATGCGGGGTCTCGACGACCCAGGCGCCATCCGGGCCACTGGCCAGCATCGTCAGCTGGCCGGGCGCGATGTCGAGGCTGGTGACCAGCACGATCTTCGGCCCCCGGTCGCGCAGTGCGGCGGCGGCTTCGCCGGCATCGTCAAGACTGGCGATGGTCCGGCCGGTGAGGAATTCGAGCTCGAAGCGGTTGGGGGTGACGATGTCGGCCGCTGCCAAGGCCGCGTCGCGGAAGAATTCGGCGACCCCATCCCGCACATAGGAGCCGGTGTCGATGTCGCCGATCACCGGGTCGCAGCAGAAGCGAGCCCGCGGGTTTGCATCCCTGACCCGGCCGACGATGTCGAGCAGCACCGCGCCGGTCTCGGCCGTGCCAATATAACCCGACAGCACCGCGTCGATATCCGGCAGCACGCCAAGATCGGCGATGCCCTCGAACAGGCTCGCCACCGCCTCGGCGGCAATGACCTCGCCGCGCCACCGGCCATGCCCGGTGTGGTTCGAGAACGCGACCGTGTCGAGCGCCCAGGCTTCGATGCCGAGACATTGCAGCGGAAACACCGCCGCCGCGTTGCCGACATGACCGTAGGCGACACGCGACTGGACGGAAAGGACCGCGGTCATCAGGGTTGCGCCTTATTCGTCACCCCCGCGTACGCGGGGGCCCAGAGGCGAGCGGTTGAAAGGACGTCCTGGATTCCTGCTTTCGCGGGAAAGACGAAAAGAGAAAGCCGCGCCCAAACGGATGGCCCGGCTAATCATGCGCGTCGAGATGATCGAAGACCCGCTTCAGGCTGAGGAAGATCACTGCTCCGCTGGCGATGAAGAGGGCGACGCCCGCGTTCTGCAGGCTGCCGCTCGCGCCGGCGCCCATGAACAGTCCGGCGAGCGCGATCACCACGAACAGCGGGATCACCACCAAGAGGCCTCGCGGCGTTTCGACGAACAGGAACGCCATCCAGCCGGTGGCGCCGCCGTCAAACCACAGCTTCAAGCGCATGAAGGCGAGGGCGATGGCGGCGAAGGTCAGCAGGAGCCCAGCCGCGTCGTCGCCAGGAGCGCCGCTTCCGGCAATGGCTAGCCCGAGGATCGCCGCCGCTCCCAGGATGACGAATTGCGCCCAGAACCCGATCCAGGCCCAATAGTCTCGGCCCCAATGCTGGGGTGACGTCTCGGAATCGTCCATGCTTCCGGCCTCTTTATTTTGCCGCCACTGGATTATATCGGAACGCGACATGCACCCGGCAATTCCGTGAGCGCTTGATGCTAGATCCGATCCGCCCCCGCCGCAGCCTGCTGTTCATGCCGGGCGCCAATACGCGCGCGCTCGAGAAATCGCGCGAGCTTAACGCCGATGGGCTGATCTTCGATCTTGAAGACGCGGTGGCGCCGGATGCCAAGGAGGTGGCTCGGGCCAATGTCGCTGCAGCCGTAGGGCAGGGTGGCTACGGCCGGCGCGAGCTGGTGCTGCGGGTCAATGCGCTCGACACCGAATGGGGCGAGGCCGATCTGGCGACGGCCGGATCATTGCCGCTCGACGCGGTGCTGCTGCCCAAGGTCGACAGCGCCGAGCGCGTGCGCGAAACCGTGGCGCGGCTCGACGGAGCGCCCAACCTGGCGATCTGGTGCATGATCGAGACGCCGCGTGGCGTGCTCGCCGCCGCCGAAATCGCCGCCGCGCCGCGCGTCGCTGTGCTGGTGGTGGGCACTTCCGACCTCACCAAAGATCTGCGGGCCCGCGAGACGCCGGACCGGTTGCCGCTGTTGACGTCGCTGCAGCTGGTGCTGCTGGCGGCGCGCGCCTACGGCCGTGCCGCGCTCGACGGGGTGCACCTCGATCTCGCCGACGACGCTGGGTTTGCCGCCGTTTGCGCGCAGGGCCGCGCGCTCGGCTTCGACGGTAAGACGCTGATCCACCCGAAGCAGATCGCGCCCGCCAATGTGGCATTCGCGCCGGCGCCCGAAGAGATGGCGCAAGCCCGCACCATCATCGCCGCGCACCAGGCGGCGCTAGCCGGCGGCAAGGGCATCGCAATCGTGGACGGCCGGCTCATCGAGAATCTGCATGTCGAGGCGGCGCGCCGCACGGTCGCGCTCGCCGATGCGATTGCCGAGCTTGGGCGCTCCTAGTAGTGCAGGACCTTCGCCAGAACCTCCGCCGCGACCCGGTGGCCAAGCGGGCTCCAATGCCCATCGCACGACAAGAAGAGTTTCTCTGTGTTCGGTTCGATCGCCTGCATCGGCGCCAGCAGATCGACGATGTCGATGCCGTTCTCGGCGCCGAACCGCTTCATGATGTTGCCGAGTCGGTTCCAGCCTTCCGCCGCGACGCGGGCGAAATCGCCAGATCGCGGGATGATGGCGATGGTGACGTTGCGCTCCCCGGCTAATCTCTTGATCTGCGTGAACGACCACAGCACCGCCTTTAGCTGGGCGTCGGTGAAGTCGAAATAGCCGCTGTAATGTGCCGACCGCGAATGGGAGAAGCTGGCGTCGCGATACGCCGTCACGATCCATGAATTCTCGACGATCGTGTCGCCGATCGTGGCGAGAAGGCCGGGCGGCGCGACGTGCGCGGCGGTGTCCTTCGGGTTTGGCACCGGATAATACGGCACATAGCCGTCCCCCGCGGCTTGGTAATATGGGCGGTAGCGGCGACCAAAATCGAGTCGGTTGCGGCGCCACCACTCCAGATCGTTATCGGTAAAGTCATTATCCGGCAGGAACAGAATCAGGACCTGGTCGTGCGAGAAGCGTGAGGCGAGCTTGTCGTAAATG
Source organism: Allostellaceae bacterium (assembly GCA_035604035.1). GTDB lineage: Bacteria > Pseudomonadota > Alphaproteobacteria > ATCC43930 > CGMCC-115725 > DATARH01. The sequence continues at coordinate 6,406 of DATNJF010000133.1, forward strand.
ATCTGATATTGCAGCGGCCCAAGATCGTACTGGGCCCCGAAATTGAGGAATTCACGCTTCAGCCTCTGTTCCAGAAGGTCGCTGACCCGTTCGGCTGCCTCGACGCCGAACCCCTCGGCAAGCGAGTCGCCGAGCACGATCGTGCGATGCGGATTACCGTCGAGGTCGCGCTCGTGGTCGCGCGCGCCGTAGGAGTTGGACTGCAGCGAGACCGAAAAGCACGCTTTCTGCTGGTGGGAAGTGGCGTTGGGGTGGTGCCAGGCACCCCATGGCTCGTCCTCCGTCAGCCATGGCGCCGTCATGTTGAGCGGTCCTTGAGCGTACTGGGGGCGCCAGCCGCTGCGGGAGACCAAGTCCTCCCACAGAAAGCAGGCGAATTCGCAGGACGCGACCACCAGTACGACGACGAGGAGAGCCGACGCCAGCCGCCTCAATCCGATCCCCCTCGTCGTCAGGAAGCAGGCCCCTCACCCCCCGTGAGGGGCCTGGCGCCTCAGCCGCAGGCGACGCAGTAGGCGTCGCGCACGCCTTCGGGAAGCCGGCTTTCGTGCCAGCTCTTGCCGCCATCTTGGGTGCCGAACACTTGACCGGCGCGCGACACCGCGTAGACCTGGTTCGCGTCGCGCGGGTGGATGGTCACACCCATCATCGTTGCGTCGGCCTTGATGTCGTGGTCGAAGCGCTTCCAGGTCTTGCCGACATCCTCGCTCTTGTAAACCGAGCCGTCGGTTGAGCGCGCCGCCGGGCTCAGCGCCGCGTACATGATTTTCGGGTCGTGCGGCGAGGTGCGGATGTCGCGCCCGTAGGTCAGCGGCGAGAAGCGGCCGATCTCCATGTCCTCCCAGGTGTTGCCGCGGTCGGCGCTCTTGAAGAGCCCCATGCGGTTGGCGAGGAACACGGTACCCGGCGCCGCCGCGCTGCACGCGAGCGCGTGGCCGTCGAGCATGCCTTCGATCTCGGTCTGGCTGCCGATGCGGCTGCGGTATTTCGGCTGCTCGCAGAAGCGGATGAGGTCGGCGGTGCAGTCCTCCCAGCTTTCGCCGGCGTTGCGGCTGCGCATGGCGCCATTGGCCTCGATCGTCGCAAACACATCGTCCGGGGAGTTCGGGTCGACATCGAGGCGCATCACCCGGCAGGCGAACGCCATGATGACGCGGTCGGGAAGGTGTGGGTCGGCGAGCTTCTTCCAGTGGTCGCCGCCATCGTCGCTGCGATAGACCGCGGTCGGGGTCGCGCCGGCGTAGAGCCGCTTGGGATCCTTGGGATGGATCAGCACCGACCAAATGTCGGGGTCGCCGCCCGGCACGCTCAGCTTCTCGAACTTGCCGCCACGATTGCTGCTGCGATAGATGCCCTTGGTGCTGCCGACATAGATCGTGTCGTGATCGGTCGGATGCACCGTGATCGCGTGCACCTCAGCGTCTGCGGCGAGGCCACTCTTCAGGTGCTCCCAGCCCTTGTCGCCCGGCGCCTGGCGAAACACGCCGCCGAGCGTTCCCGAATGTTCCATTCCCACCGTGGCCGCCACGCCGGCATACACATGCGTTTGACCCGCCATCGCTTCCTCCTCGGTCTAAATCTGTACGGCAATCATAGCGTGCCGGCAGAGACGCGCCATTGGGTTTGTCACAAAAACTCGTGGGCGTTTCCGCCAATCCGTTATTCTGCGAACAGCACAACGGAGGCATTGATGGCTGCACAAAAGCGTCGGGTCGGGAAGAACGGGCCGGAGGTCACCGCGATCGGTCTCGGCTGCATGTCGCTGTCGGGGGTCTACGGGCCGAGCGACGACGCGGCAGGCGTGGCTTTCGTCCAGCAGGCGATCGATCTCGGCGTCGGTTTTCTCGACAGCTCCGACATGTATGGCTGGGGCCAAAACGAGGAGCTGCTCGGCCGCGCGCTCAAAGGCCGGCGCGACAAGGTGGTGCTGGCCTCCAAATTCGGTCAGACCCAGAACCCGGGCGGGCAGAATGGCGTCGATGGCCGGCCGGAATATGTGATGCAGGCCTGCGACGCCAGCCTCAAACGGCTGC
>DATNJF010000134.1:0-41453 GCA_035604035.1 Allostellaceae bacterium
CCTCGATCTCGGCGTTGAGGCATGCGGAAAAGGCCAGCGACAGGACGCGGCGTGTCTGGGACGGCGCGATGATGCCGTCGTCCCAAAGGCGCGCGGTGGCGAAATAGGGGGAGCCTTCGCTTTCGTATTTGGCGCGGATCGGCGCCTAGAACGCCGCTTCTTCCTCGGCCGACCAGTGCTTGTTCTCGGCTTCCAGCGCGTCGCGGCGCAGCGTCGCCAGCACGCTCGCCGCCTGTTCGCCGCCCATCACGCTGATGCGCGCGTTGGGCCAGGTGAACAGGAAACGCGGACCGTAGGCGCGCCCGCACATGCCGTAATTGCCGGCGCCGAAGCTGCCGCCGATGATCACCGTGAACTTCGGCACGTTCGCCGTGGCGACCGCGGTCACCATCTTGGCGCCGTCCTTGGCGATGCCGCCGGCCTCGTATTTCCGCCCGACCATAAAGCCGGTGATGTTTTGCAGGAACACCAAGGGGATGCCGCGCTGTGCGCACAATTCAATGAAATGCGTGCCCTTCGAGGCGCTCTCGGAAAACAGAATTCCGTTATTGGCGAGAATGCCGACCGGATAGCCCCAGATCCGCGCGAAGCCGCAGACCAGGGTCTGGCCGTAGAGCGCCTTGAACTCGTCGAACTCGCTGGCGTCGGTGAGCCGGGCGATCACCTCGTGCACGTCGTAGGGGTGGCGCGTGTCGGTCGGGATCACCCCGTAAAGCTCCTCGGCCGCGAAGAACGGTTCACTCGCCTCTTTAACATCGAGCGATATACATTTGACTCGGTTGAGATTCCCGACGATCCGCCGGGCGATGCCGAGCGCATGTTTGTCGTCGAAGGCGTAATGGTCGGCGACTCCGGAGACGCGGCTGTGCACGTCGGCGCCGCCCAGCTCCTCGGCGGTCACCACCTCGCCGATCGCCGCCTTGACCAGCGGCGGGCCGCCGAGAAAAATCGTGCCCTGGCCCTTGACGATGATGCTCTCGTCCGACATCGCCGGCACATAGGCGCCGCCCGCGGTGCACGAGCCCATGACGATGGCGATCTGCGGGATGCCGGCCGCCGACAATTGCGCCTGGTTATAGAAGATGCGGCCGAAATGCTCGCGGTCAGGGAAGACCTCGTCCTGCGCCGGCAGGAACGCCCCGCCGGAGTCGACGAGGTAAAGGCACGGCAGCCGATTCTCACGCGCGATCTCCTGTGCGCGCAGGTGCTTCTTGACCGTCATCGGGAAATAGGTGCCGCCCTTCACGGTCGCGTCGTTGGCGACGATCACGCATTCCTGGCCGGAGATGCGGCCGATGCCGGTGACGATCCCCGCCGCCGGCACCCCGCCGTCATACATGCCGTAGGCGGCGAAGGCCGAGAATTCGAGAAACGGCGAACCGGGATCGAGCAGGGTACGCACCCGCTCCCGCGCCAAGAGCTTGCCGCGTCCGACATGCCGCCGCCGCGAGGGCTCGTCGCCGCCGAGCGCGATCGCCTCGGTCTTGGCGCGCAAATCGTCGACCACCGCCCGCATCGCTGCCGCATTGGCGCGAAACCCTTCCGAGCGCGGATCGAGCGAGGTGGTGAGGGTAGTCATTGGCGACCCGGAGCCTTGCAAGCGGCAATGTCGGTGGCAAGCGGATTCAGAGTAGGATTAATTGCGGTCGAGCCGTGTTTCGGTCGTCGCGTGATTTAGAGGCCCGTGCGATGGAAGACCAATACTATCGCCGCAGCGTCAAGCCGCACCCGACAGGCGGCTATCAGCTTTATGCCGAGGCGCTAGACCCGCGTTCGCCGGAGGCTCACTACCCCTCCAACTGGGTCTGCTCGCACGGCGACGGGGAATTCCACGCCAGCTACGAAGACGCGATCGACTGCCCGCAATACCGCGAGCTGTTGGGCCAGATCACCTAGCGGAAGCGAGCGGCCCGGATAGCCAAGGGTCAGGCAGGCCAGCCGAACTGATCTACCTCAATGAAGCCCGTCGATTTTTGGCGTGATCTCGCACCCGCCGCCACCCATTGGCGGCACATCGTTACGCAACTCAGAGGCAGATGGGGCAGGCAATGGCACATGAAAGTACAAGCCATCCGGGATGGGAAGAGGGCTGGGCCGTCGTCAAGGGGTCCCCGCACCGGTGGGAGTTCGCCGGCATCTACGATACCGAAGCAGAGGCCAAATCCGCTTGCGAGGCGAAGGGCGACGGCTACACGGTGCGCTGGGGCACCTACAACCGTGCGGAAAAGGATTTCGTAACCGGCGATCCCGACTGACCACCGGCGCGGCCACTAAGCCGCCGCGCGGATCGCGACCTTCTTGATCTCGCTGCCGACAAAGGGCTCGTAGGCGCCGAAATTCTGCTCGAAATCGCGCGTCAGCCCGCGAGCGGTCTCGTCATAGGCCTTCTTGTTGGCCCAGCTGGCGCGCGGGTCGAGCACGTCGGCCGGCACGTCGGCGGCGCTTTCCGGTACGAGGAAGCCGAAATTCGCGTCCTTGCGCATCGGCGCGTTGGCGAGGCGACCGTCGAGCACCGCGCGGAGCAGGCCACGGGTATGGCCGATCGCCATGCGGTGCCCGGTGCCATAGGCGCCGCCGGACCAGCCGGTGTTGACGAGCCAGCATTTGGCGCCGAAACGGGCGATGCGGTCGCCGAGCATCTTGGCGTATTCGGTCGGTCGGCGCGGCATGAACGGCGCCCCGAAGCAGGTCGAGAAGGTCGCCTGTGGCTCGCTGCCGAGGCCGACCTCGGTGCCGGCGACGCGCGCGGTGTAGCCCGAGAGGAAATGGTACATCGCCTGCTCGGCGTTGAGCTGCGCAATCGGCGGCATCACCCCGAACGCGTCGCAAGTCAGCATGATGACGTTCTGCGGGTGCGGCGCGAGCCCGTCATCCGACGCATTGGGAATGTAGTCGAGCGGATAGCAGGCGCGGGTGTTCTCAGTCAGGCTGTCGTCATCGACATCGGGCATCCGCGTGCGCGGGTTGAGGACGACATTCTCCAGCACGGTGCCGAAGCGGGTGATGGTCGCGTAGATCTCGGGCTCGGCCTTGGGCGACAGGTTGATGACCTTGGCGTAGCAGCCGCCCTCGAAATTGTAGATGCCGCGCGGGCTCCAGCCGTGCTCGTCGTCGCCAATGAGGGTGCGCGAAGCATCGGCCGACAGCGTCGTCTTGCCGGTGCCGGAAAGGCCGAAGAAGATCGCGCTATCGCCCCTCGAGCCGACATTGGCCGAGCAGTGCATTGGCAGCACGTCCTTGGTCGGCAGCACGAAATTCAGATAGCCAAAGACGCATTTCTTGATCTCGCCGGCATATTCAGTGCCGCCGATCAACACCAGCCGCTCAGCGAAATTGACGAAGATAAAGGTCTCCGAGCGGATGCCGTCGAGCTCGGGGATCGAATGAAACTCGGGCGCGTGGAGGATGGTGAAGGCGGGCTGGAAATCGGGCAGCTCCGCATGATGCGGACGGATGAACATGTTGCGGGCAAAAAGGCTGTGCCAGGCGGAGGGCGTCACCACCCGCACCGGCAGCCGGTATTCCGGGTCGGCACCGGCATAGAGGTCCTGGATAAACAGTTCGCGGCCCTGCAGGTAGGCGAGCACGCGCTGATGCAGGCTCGAAAACTGGGCCGGAGTGATCGCCTGATTGACGCTGCCCCAATCGACCGACTCGTGCGTGCCCGGCTCGTCAACGATGTATTTGTCGCGGGGCGAGCGCCCGGTGTGTTTGCCGGTTTCGACGACAAAGGCACCGCCAAGCCCGATCTCGCCTTCGCGCCGGCGGACGGCGTGTTCGTAGAGGAATGGCATCTGCAGGTTCCAGTGCACCGGCCCGAGGTGGCGCATGCCCTGAGCTTCGAGATCGAAGGACGGCTTTGGGCCCGTGACCGGGTTGTCCGCCTTATCCAAGCTTTCCTCCATTATCGCCGCGCCCGCTTGCCGCCGGCGCGCTTCGGCTTGATACAGAATTTGCCGCGCACGGTAAACCGCCGCACTTCGACCGGCAAGCGACTGCGGCAACGCAACTTTCGGGCCAGATACGGCGCCGTTACAAGACTGGGGCCTCGCGAGCTGCCGCGGTCAGCGCGATCAGTGCCTGTCGCGCCGTCTGCGGATCGAGCACGGGTGCGGGAAAGTCGAGGCGCGCGGTCTCGCCGCCTTCTCCCACCGGGCGCCGCAAGTCGATGCCTTCGGGGTCGATGCCGGTCATCCGCCAGCCCGCGCCGGCTTGGCGCGCGAGGCGCTCGGCGAACAGCGCCACCGCCTCCGCATGGTCCGCATTCATATGCTCGACGATCTCACGTTCGGCCGCTGCCAGTGCAGCGCCGCCGCCGATAAAGCGCAGCGGGGCGGACTCGATCCAAGAGATCCGCCCGAACCCGGCGACCAAATGGCCGCGCCCGATGGTCACACGATAAAGATGAAAATCGCCGAACCCGGCATAGGCGGCGGCGCTCGGGTGGCGTGCGGTGAAGCGGGCGAGGAGCGACGCGTCGTCGCAGCGCACCGCTTCGCCGAGCAGGGTCAGCCGCGGCTCGGCGAGCGGGTCTACCGGGGGATGCTGGGGAGCACCGCCGTCGAACAACAGCGAGACCCTGGCGTCGACGGCGATGTTGCGGCTGTGCTGGGCGAGATCGGAGAGGAGCAGCAGTGGGCTGGCGCCGTAATCGAAGGCAAGCGCGACGAGCGAGACATAGGGATGTCCATCCCGGCTGGTCGCCAGCGCCGCGTGCGTTTGCCGGCGCATCAGGCGGCGGCAAACTACGCCGCTATCGGTTTCGTCCATGCCCTGCCCTTTTTGTTCGCCACCAAGCGGCCATATTTGAGAGACGATATTTATCGCGCCGGTGGCGTACCATTGCCCAGACGCGGCTTGGGGGACAGATCCTTGGCGAACACGATCGCACTTGTCGATGACGACCGTCACATTCTCGAGTCGGTGACGATGGCGCTCGAGGCGGAGGGCTTCGCCGTCCGGTGTTACGCCGATGGCGCGGAGGCCTTGAAGGGGTTGAGCAACCAGCCTGTTGATGTGGCCGTGCTCGACATCAAGATGCCGCGCATGGACGGCATGGAGCTTCTGGCCCAGCTGCGCCGGCAGCACCCGATCCCGGTCATCTTCCTCACCTCGAAGGACGACGAGGTCGATGAGCTTCTCGGTCTGCGCCTGGGCGCCGACGACTACATCAAGAAGCCGTTCTCGCAGCGCCTCTTGATTGAGCGTATCCGCGCGCTGCTGCGCCGCGGCGAGCTGGCGCGCGAGCGCGAGGACGGTCAGGGCGAGCCGGCGATCGTGCGCGGCCTGCTGACCCTCGATCCTGGCCGGCATCTGTGCACCTGGCAGGGCGACCAGGTCGAGCTCACCGTTACCGAATTCCTCATCCTGAAGTCGCTGGCGCAGCGCCCCGGCCACGTCAAGAACCGCGACCAGCTGATGGATGCGGCCTATGGCGAGCACATCTATGTCGACGACCGTACGATCGACAGCCACATCAAGCGGCTGCGGAAGAAGTTCAAGGCAGTCGACAACGACTTCGCGCAGATCGAAACCTTGTATGGCGTCGGATATCGTTATCGCGAGCACTAAGGCCCCGCCGTCCGGTGCCGAGGCTGCGGCGGAGCCGGCGGATCGGAAGGCCGTGCCCCGGCGCCAGGGGTGGCGGCTGTCGCCGCTCACCCGGCGGATCGTCGTCGTCAACATCCTGCCGCTGGCGCTGCTGGCGATCGGCTTTCTTTATCTCGGCAAGTTCGAATCGAGCCTGATCGGCCAGCAGATCGAGGCGCTGCGCACCCAGGGCGAAATCTTCGCCGCCGCGCTCGGCGAGGGCGCGGTGCTCGATTCTCCCGATGAGGGCGAGGTGCTATTGCCCGACCTGGCGCGCGGCATGATGCGCCGGCTGGTGGCGCCGACACGCACGCCGGCGCGCCTCTTCGACCGCGACGGCAAGCCGATCGCCGACAGTCGTATCCTCGCCGGGCCCGGCGACACCGTGCAGGTGGCCGTGCTGCCGCCGCCGGATAATTCTGGCTGGTTCACCCGCCTCGCCGACGCAATATACGACCGGATCGTCGAGACGCTGCCGCATCGGCGCAACTACCCGATCTACCACGAGGGGCAGCCGGCCAATGACTATCCCGAGGTCATGCGCGCACTACATGGCGAAGGCGGCTCGGTGGTGCGACGCGATGCCACTGATAACGGGCTCGTCATCAGCGTTGCGGTCCCGGTCCAGCGCTATAAGGAGGTGCTAGGCGCGGTGATGCTGACCAGCGTCAGTGGCGAAATCGAAGCTGAGTTGCGCACGGTGCGGCTCGAGCTGCTGCGTATTTTCAGCGTCGCGGTGATGGTGACGGTGCTGCTGTCGCTCTATCTCGCCGGGACCATCGCCCGGCCGGTCCGCCGGCTGGCCGAAGCCGCCGAGCGCGCACGCAGCCACGGCGCCCGCATCGAAATCCCCGACCTGACCCAGCGCGGCGACGAGATCGGCGACCTGTCGCGGTCGCTGCGCGAGATGACCAACACGCTGTGGCTGCGGATGAGCGCGATCGAGAGTTTCGCCTCCGATGTCGCGCACGAGATCAAAAACCCGCTGTCTTCGCTGCGCAGCGCGGTCGAGACCGCGGTTCGCGTCGACGACCCGGTCAAGCAGCGGCGCCTGCTGGCGATCATCATGGCCGACGTCGAGCGGCTATCGCGGCTGATCACCGACATATCCGACGCCTCGCGGCTCGATGCGGAACTGAGCCGCGACGTGATGTCGCCGACCGATATTGGGGCGATGCTGCGCACCCTCGTCGATATTCACGAGACGACGCGCACCGACGGCACCGCGCATGTCATGCTGAGCATGCCCGAATGGCGCCGCGGCTTCATCGTCCGCGGCATCGAGAGCCGGCTCTCTCAGGTCTTCCTCAACGTCATCAGCAATGCGGTCTCGTTTAGCCCACCGAACGGCGAAATCCGCGTGCGGGCACGGGAGGACGGCCGCGCGGTGCTGGTCACGGTCGACGATGACGGACCCGGCATTCCGCCAGAGAAGCTGACCGCGATCTTCGATCGCTTTTATACCGAGCGCCCGGCTGGCGAGACGTTTGGCACCCATTCGGGGCTCGGCCTGTCGATCTCGAAGCAGATCATCGAAGCGCATCGCGGCCGCATCTGGGCCGAGAACCGGCACGACGCGTCGGGTAATGTCTGCGGCGCCCGCTTTCTAATCCGCCTGCCGGAAGCCTGATGCCGGAAACGCTGCTGGTCCATGCGACAACAGTCGCGATCGGCGGCCGCGCGATGCTGCTGCGCGGCCCGTCGGGAAGCGGCAAATCTGATCTGGCCCTGCGACTAATCGACGCCGGGGCGCGGCTCGTCGCCGACGATCGCAGCGAGTTGCGGCGTCACGGCGACGCGATTGTGGTTTGCGCGCCCGAGACGATTGCCGGCCTTATCGAAGCGCGCGGCATCGGTATCCTGCGGGTCGCTTCCCTCGCTTCGGCGGAGCTCGCGCTCATCGTCGATCTGGTCTCACCGGAAGCAGTCGAGCGGCTGCCGGAGCCACGCAGCGAGACGATACTCGGCCTAGCGATCCCGCTGATCGCGCTGGCTGCGTTTGAGGCCTCCGCCCCGGCCAAGCTACGCCTCGCGCTCGACGCGTTGGCCGGCGGCAGATCTTCGACCCGCCTCCAGCGCTGATACCCAGCCACGGGCGGAAATATCGCGCTCTTGACCGCGGCGCGCGCCTGCCCCGCTATCATGCGTGGTGACGAACGCCTCGGACAGCGCTATAGGAGTCCGACCTGTCCCCACCCGCGGGCCGTTTCGGCCCATGGCGGCATGCGGATCGAACACCGAATGGTCTCTACCCCCGAGTGACCGCAATTTTCGTGTGATCGAAACCCTACCTTGAGCACTTCGATACCGAGCCCCTGTAGTCGGGATCTCGCGCCCCATACAAGCCGCGCCCTGCGCTGCCGTGCGGAGCCGCGCCGATGATTGGCGTTGTTCTCGTCACCCACGGCCGCCTCGCTGCGGAGTTCGTTGCCGCGCTCGAGCATGTCGTTGGCCCCCAGACCCAGATGAGCGCCATCTGCATCGGCCCCGAGGACGATATGGAGCAGCGCCGACAGGAAATCCTCAGCTCGATCGGCGCGGTCGACAGCGGCGATGGCGCGGTGCTGTTGACCGACATGTTCGGCGGCACGCCCTCAAACCTGGCGATCTCGGTCATGGACCGCGCCAAGATCGAGGTCATCGCCGGCATCAACCTGCCGATGCTGATCAAGCTCGCGAGCCTGCGGCAGACCGAAAGCCTGGAGCGCGCGGTGCTCGGCGCGCAGGAAGCGGGCCGCAAATACATCAACGTCGCCTCGCAACTGCTGACGGATGCGCATCGGTGAGCATCGAGGCGCCGGGCCAACCCTCGCAAGAAGAACTAGCGGCCTCGGCGGCCACCGCCCGGCAGGTTGCGAAAATCTGCAACCAGCGCGGCCTGCATGCGCGTGCCGCGGCGCTCTTCGTCAAAACCGCGCACCGCTTCGACGCGGACATCTGGGTTCGCAAGAATGGCACGATCGTCTCGGGCCGTTCGATCATGGGGCTGATGATGCTGGCGGCGGGAGCCGGCGCGGAACTCGAAATCTCCGCCGCCGGGCGTGAGGCGGACGATGCGGTGCGGACGTTGGCGCACCTGGTCGAATGCAAGTTCGATGAGGACTGAAGGAACGCCCGAGAACAGAAAACGCGGCGAAGAGCGACTTTCGGGAATCGGCGTATCGGCGGGGATTGCGATCGGCGTCGCCTATATTGGCGAGCGCGGGCCCCTCGTCATCACCGAGACCGCGATCGCCGAGGCCGCGATTCCGGCCGAGCGCGCCCGGTTTTCCGACGCTGTCGCCACTGCCCAGAAACAGCTGCGCAAGCTGAAGGCGCGGGCAGCCGCCCTGCCCGGCTCGGCCGGCGAGGAAATCTCGTACCTGCTCGATGCGCATCTGGCGATGCTGGCGAATTCGCGGCTGGTGCGCGGCACCCACCATCGCATCGTCACCGCGCGGATCAACGCCGAGCGCGCGGTCGAGCTCGAGATCGAGCAAATCGGCAAGGGCTTCGCGGCGATGCGCGACTCTTATCTGGCAGCGCGGGTCGAGGACATCCGCGTCGTCGGCGCGCGGCTCATTCGCAACCTGATTAAGAAGCCGTTTGTCGCCTATGCGAGCCTCAGCGGCGGCGCCATCGTCCTCGCCGAGGAAGTCACCCCGGCCGACACGGCGCTAATGGACCCGCGGCGGATCGGCGGGTTCGCCGCCGTGTTCGGCGGTCCGGAAAGCCACGCCGCGATCATGGCGCGCGCGCTCGGCCTCCCGGCGGTCATCGGCGTCCCCGACCTGATCACGCGGGCCCATAACGGTGCGATGGTGGTGATCGACGGTGGCGCCGGGCTTGTCATCCTCGACCCGACCCCGGCTACGCTCGACGTCTATCACCGCCGCCAGGAGGATGTCCTGCGCGAGCGGCGCCATCTTGGCCGGTTGCGCCGGCTCGCCGCGGTGACCCGCGACGGCGTCGATGTCCGCCTCGACGCGAACCTCGAATTGCCGGTCGAATTGGACCAAGCATTGGCCAATGGGGCGATGGGACTGGGGTTGGTGCGCACCGAGTTCCTGTTCCTCAACCGCGACGACCTGCCCGACGAGGATGAGCAATACGAATTCTATCGCGGGCTGGTGCGCGGCATGGGCGGGCGGCCGGTCACCCTCCGCGCCCTCGATGTCGGCGGCGACAAGCTGCCCGACGCGCTCGCCGCGGCGACCGTCGAGGGCGCCAACCCAGCGCTCGGCCTGCGCGCGATCCGCCTGCTGCTGAAAGATCGGCGGCTGTTCGACACCCAACTCGCGGCGATGCTGCGCGCGGCGCGCGAAGGGCCGCTGCGCATCCTGTTGCCGATGATCTCGACTGTCGGCGAAATCCGCCGCACTCGCGAAGCGCTGGAGCAAGTCGCCCGCCGCCTGCGCCGCCGCGACGTGCCGTTCGCCGAGGTGATGCCGCCGCTGGGGGTAATGATCGAGGTGCCGGCCGCCGCGCTCGCCGCCGACGCGCTCGCCGGCGAAGCCGATTTCTTCGCGCTCGGCACCAACGATCTCATCCAGTACACGCTGGCAATCGACCGCAGTGACGAGCAGGTCGCGCATCTCTACAACCCGCTGCACCCCGGCGTGCTGCGCTTGATCCAGTTCGCGATCGAAGCCGCCACCCGGCGACGCATCCCGATTGGCATCTGCGGCGAAATGGCGGGCGAGCCCCGTTTCACCGCCTTGCTCCTCGGCCTTGGCTTGCGCGAATTGTCGATGGCGCCGGGAAGCCTGCCGCGGATCAAACAGCGCATCCGCAGCCTCGATATCGTCGCCGCGACCCGCCGCGCCGAGGCGATCATGGACCAGTCGGATTCCGGCCGCATCGCCGCGCTGCTCGACGATTTCAACGCGATGGCCGAGCTCGCCTAACCTCGACTCACCCGCCGCCAGCCGTTGACGACTTAAAGACATCTTTATATGTTCAACTGATCTGCCGTTGCGCACCACTGGAGACACCCGCATGCCCGAGTTCACCGACTACAAGGTCGCCGACATCGCCCTCGCCGATTGGGGCCGCAAGGAGATCGCGATCGCCGAGACCGAGATGCCGGGGCTGATGGCGCTGCGTGGCGAGTTCGGCGCGTCGCAGCCGCTGAAGGGTGCGCGCATCGTCGGCTGCCTGCACATGACGATCCAGACCGCGGTGCTGATCGAGACGCTTGTGCATCTCGGGGCAACGGTGCGCTGGAGCTCGTGCAACATCTTCTCGACCCAGGATCAAGCCGCGGCGGCGATCGCCGCCAAGGGCATCGCCGTCTATGCCTGGAAGGGCGAGAGCGAGGAAGAATACGAGTGGTGCATCGAGCAGACGCTGCGCGGGCCGAGTTACGGGCCGTATGAAGGCTGGCTGCCGAACATGGTGCTCGACGACGGCGGCGACGCGACCAAGATTTTGCACGACCATCATCCGGACCTGCTGGCTAATGTCCGCGGCATCTCCGAGGAGACGACGACCGGCGTGCACCGGCTCTATGACATGATGCGGCGTGGCGAGCTGAAGGTGCCGGCGTTCAACGTCAACGACAGCGTCACCAAGTCGAAGTTCGACAACCTCTACGGCGTGCGCGAGAGCCTCGTCGACGGCATCAAGCGGGCGACCGATGTGATGCTGGCGGGCAAGATCGCCGTCGTCGCCGGCTTCGGCGATGTCGGCAAAGGCTCGGCGGCGAGCCTCAGGAGCCAGGGCGCGAGGGTCATGGTCACCGAGATCGACCCGATCTGCGCGCTGCAGGCGGCGATGGAAGGCTACCAGGTCGTCACGATGGACGAGGCGGCGCCGCACGGCGACATCTTCGTCACCGCGACCGGCAATATCGACGTCATCACCCTCGACCACATGCGGCAGATGCACGACCGGGCGATCGTCTGCAACATCGGCCATTTCGACAGCGAGATCCAGATCGCCTCGCTGCGCAACTATGTCTGGGATGAGGTCAAGCCGCAGGTCGACGAGGTCGTCTTCCCCGACGGCAAGCGGCTGATCGTGTTGGCCAAGGGGCGCCTGGTCAACCTCGGCTGCGCCACCGGCCACCCGAGCTTCGTGATGAGCGCGTCGTTCACGAATCAAGTGCTGGCGCAAATCGAGCTGTGGTCAAATCACGGCAAGTACGAGAACAAGGTCTATGTCTTGCCAAAACATTTGGACGAGAAGGTAGCCGCGCTGCATCTCGACAAGCTCGGCGCCAAGTTGACCAAGCTTTCCACCGCGCAGGCGCAATATCTCGGCATCGAGAACGCCGGACCCTACAAGCCCGAGCATTACCGCTATTAGCGGCGGCAAGTGATCGCGACTTGCTTTCGTTGAAAAAACCCGGAAAATCTTGGCGGATTCAATAAAGCGGCGTTCGCCCCGACGCCCGAGAGGCGGAGCAGCGTGATCGTCATCGTCGCCCTGATCTGCCTTGCCGCAGTCGCCGCGTTGGGCGGGCTGACGCTTTATGCCCGGGCTCGGCTCGGCAGAGCCGAAGCTCGGCGCAACGCCGCGGAGCGAGCTCTCGCCGGGGCGGTGGCGAATCTTGCCACAGCGCCCCTGGCCGGCTTCGTGTGGCGCCCCGGCGTCAGCGAGCCGACCGGCATCGCCGGAGCCTCCGGTTCCTTCACCGATTTTCTCGCCGAGCTCGAGCCGGATGCCGTCGCCCGGACCGGCGCCGCAATTGTCGATCTGCGCGTGGGGGGAACGCCCTTCGACTTGACCACCCCGCGCCGCGACGGCGGTCTCCTCGCGCTTGCCGGCCGCCGCAGCCAGAACGGCGATGCGTTGTTGTGGGTGACCGACATCACCGGCATTCGCGTCGCCGAAACCGCGCAGCGCGCGAGTGCCGCGACGGCGGCGGCGCTGCGCACGATGATCGAGGCCATCCCGGTCCCGGTCTGGCGGCGCGATCGCGACCTTGTCCTGATCGATTGCAACGCCGCCTATGCCGCCGCGCTCGATACGACCCGCGACGCCGTGCTCTCCGATCGGCGCGAGCTCGCGCCGGCGATCAGCCGAGGTAAGGCGCTCGAACTCGCGCGCGCCGCAGCTGCGGGCGAACCGCGCACCGAACGGCAACATGTCGTGGTCGGCGGCTCGCGGCGGCTGATCGAGATCACCGAGACCCCAGACCGCGAGGGTGGCACGATCGGCTTCGCGATCGACCGCACCGATCTCGAGGACGCCGAGGCCGAGCTGTCGCGGCACATCAACGCGCATGGCGAAGTGCTCGAAAGCATCCACGCCGCGGTGGCGATTTACGGCGCCGACAAACGCCTAAAATTCTTCAATACGGCGTTCACCGGGCTGTGGGGGATCGAGACCGACTGGCTCGCCAGTGGTCCATCGCTCGACGAGTTGCTGGAGCGGCTGCGCGAGCGCCGCCGCATCCCCGAGCTTGCCGATTTCCGCTCGTTCAAGCGCCAGCAGATGGCAATGTTCACCTCGTTGATCGAACCACAGCAGGAGCTGCTGCATCTGCCCGACGACCGCACCCTGAGCCTCTCGGTGTCGCCGCACCCGCTCGGCGGGCTCATCTTCGTCTACGAGGACGTGACCGACCGACTGGCCCTCGAGCGTTCCTACAACACGCTGATCGAGGTGCAGCGCGAATCGCTCGATAATCTCTTTGAGAGCATCGCCGTGTTTGGCAGCGACGGCCGGCTCAAGCTCCACAACCCCGCTTACCGCACCATGTGGGGCCTCAGCGAGATCGACCTCGAGGGCGAACCGCATATCAGCGAGATCGTCGAGAAGACTAGGGTCTTTTATGACGATGGCGGCGACTGGCCTTCGTTGAAGGAGAAAATCATCGCGCCGATCTCAGCGGGCGCTTTGGTCAGCGACCGCATCGACCGCCAAGACGGCACCGTACTTCAGCTCGCGACGGTGCCGCTGCCGGACGGCAACGTTCTGTTGAGCTATCAGGACGTGACCGACACCACGCGCGTCGAGCGGGCGCTGCGCGAGCGCAACGAGGCGCTCGAAACCGCCGGGCGGCTCAAGAGCGAATTCATCGCCAACGTCTCTTACGAGCTGCGCACGCCATTAAACGCGATCATCGGCTTCGCCGAGATCCTGGCGAACGAGTATTTCGGCACCTTGACCCCGCGCCAGCTCGATTACAGCCGCGGCATCCTCGACAGCTCGCACCGCCTGTTATCGCTGATCAACGACATCCTCGACCTGGCGACGATCGAGGCCGGGTACATGGTGCTCGAAACCCGCCCGGTCGAGATCGGCGACATGCTCGAAGCCGTGATGACGTTGACCCGCGAACGCGCGCGCAATCAAGACCTCAATCTGTCGCTGCACAGCCCAAAGGACCTCGGCACCATCGAGGCCGATGAGCGCCGGCTGAAGCAGGCGCTGTTCAACCTCATCTCGAACGCCATCAAATTCACCCCGCCGGGCGGCTCGATCCGACTCGAGGCCGAGCGCCAGAACGGCGAGCTCGTGCTCTCGGTGTCGGATACGGGAGTGGGAATACCGGCGGAGGATCAGGCACGCGTCTTCGAAAAATTCGAGCGCGGCGACCCGCAGCTCTACCAGAGCGGGGCCGGCCTCGGTCTATCGCTGGTCAAGAGCCTCATCGAATTGCATGGCGGTCGCGTGACCATCGAATCGAGCCCGGACAGCGGCACCACGGTGCGCTGTCATCTGCCGACCGGACACCGCGCCGCCGCCGCTGTCGCGAGCCTGGAAGCCGCCGCCGGGACCTTCCATTAGCCACCGCCAGGCACGCCCTTGGTCGTCGAGTATTCGAAGTGCAGCGCCTCGCCGGGATGGACCAGCGGATGGATCGCATGTGCGGCGAGCGCCGCCTCGGCGAAGCCCGAGAGGATCAGCTTAAGCTTGCCGGGATAGGCAGCGATGTCGCCAATGGCGAAGATGCCCGGCCGCGAGGTCGCGCAGCTCGCCGGATCGACGGCTATGCGGTTATCGTCAAACGCAAAGCCCCATTGCGCCAGCGGACCGAGCTGGGTCGCCAGGCCAAAGAACGGCAGCAGGCAATCGGCCTCAAGCCGGCGCTCGTTGCCGGCGAGGTCGGCGACGACAACCGCGGTGAGCCGACCGCCGGCACCTTCGAGCCCGGCCAACTGATACGGGATTACCAGCTCGATCTTACCGCTCTCGGCGAGCTGTCGAAGCCGGGTCAAGGATTGCGGCGCGGCCCGAAACCGGTCGCGGCGATGCACGACCATCACACGCTCGGCCAACTCGGCGAGCGACAGCGCCCAATCGACCGCCGAATCGCCACCGCCGGCGATGACGACGCGCTTGCCGCGAAAATCCTCGCGCCGCCGCACCAAGTAAAAAACGCTCGTGCCCTCGAACGCCTCGATGCCGGCGAGCGGCGGGTGATTCGGCCCAAACGCACCGCCGCCAGCGGCGATCACCACCGCGCGCGCCGCGACCCGCACCCCCGCGGCGTTACTGACGACAAACCCGTCCGTCGCTTCGTCGAGCCCTGTCACCGCGTGGCCGAGATGGTAGGTCGGCGCGAACGGCGACGCCTGCTCGGCGAGCCGCTCGACCAGCGCGCCGGCATCGATACGCGGATAGCCGGGGATGTCGTAGATCGGTTTTTCGGGGTAGAGCGCGGCGCATTGCCCTCCGGGCACGTCGAGCGCATCGAAGATATGACAGCGCATCTCCAGCATGCCGCATTCGAACACCGCGAAAAGCCCGACCGGGCCAGCGCCGATGATCGCGACGTCAGTATGCTGGAGACCTGAATCCATCCCCAAATAGTAGCCCATATCGGCGCTTGTCGCCGACTCCGCGCTGGGGATACAAGGCGAAGGTGACCGTCATCGATCTGCCCGACGAAAATGCAACCGCTGCGATTGCCGCGCGGCTTGCTGCGCTTGCGATGCCGGGGGACGTCATCGCGCTCAAGGGAGAACTCGGCGCCGGCAAGACCAGTTTCGCCCGCGCCTTCATCCGTGCCCGCGGCGGCGACGAAACCGTGCCGAGCCCAACCTTCACCCTGGTTCAGGTCTACGAATTGCCCGGCGGTCCGGTTTGGCATTTCGACCTCTATAGGCTGCATCGACCCGAGGAAGCTTGGGAACTCGGCATCGAGGATGCGTTCCGCGACGGGATTTCCCTGATCGAATGGCCAGAGAGGCTGGAAAATTTGCTCCCAGCTCTGCGGCTTGAAATCGCTCTCGACTTTGGCGCGGCTCCAGACGCCCGGCGCGCCACGCTATCGGGCGGCGGCGACTGGTCCGCGCGGCTCGCCGGCCTTGGCGCGGTGGTGTGATGGACGACGAGCGCGGCCAGACGATTTCCGGCTTTCTCGCCAGTGCGGGCTGGCGCGGCGTGGCGCCGGCGCCGCTCGCCGCCGACGCCTCGTTCCGCCGTTATTTCCGGCTCTCGAACAACGGCCGCCGCGCGGTGCTGATGGACGCGCCGCCGCCGCACGAGGATGTCCGGCCCTACGTCCATGTGGCGGGCCTGCTGCGCGGCCACGGGCTCAGCGCCCCCGAAATCTATGCTGAGGATCGCAATCAGGGCCTGTTGCTGATCGAGGATTTCGGTGACGACACCTATACGCGGCTGCTCGCCGACGGCGGCGACGAGACGGCGCTCTATTCGCTGGCGATCGACACACTGGTCGCGCTGCAGTGCGCAGTCACCGCGCCCCCTGACCTGCCGCCCTATGACGAGGTGGCGCTGATCGCCGAGGCGACGCTGCTGACCGACTGGTACGCCCCGGCGGTGCTCGGCGCGCCGCTGCCGCCGGAGGCACGCGAAGAATATCTGGCTCTGTGGCACGCGGTATTGCCGCTCGCCGCGCTGCCCGGCCCCACGCTGGTACTGCGCGACTACCATGTCGACAATCTGATGCTGCTGCCAGGCCGAGATGGCGTGCGGGGGTGCGGACTGCTCGACTTTCAAGACGCGCTCCGCGGCCCGGCGAGCTACGACCTCGTCTCGCTGCTGGAAGACGCCCGCCGCGATGTTCCGCCCGCTCTGCGGGAAGCGATGACAGAGCGCTATCTCGCGGCTCTGCCAGAAATCGACGGCAGCGCGTTCCGCCGTTCGGCCGCGATCCTCGCGGCGCAGCGCAACGCCAAGATTATCGGCATCTTCACCCGGCTGTGGCGGCGCGACGGCAAGCCGCAATATCTCGGCCATATCCCGCGCGTTTGGCGGCTACTCGAAGGGGATTTGCAGGAGCCGGCCTTGCGTGGCATCGCGCGCTGGCTCGATCGCCATCTGCCGAGCTCGCTGCGTCGCGCCCCCGACCGGCGAAGCGCGGCGTGAAAAGCGCGCCCAAATCGGCGATGGTGCTCGCGGCCGGGCTCGGCAAGCGGCTACGGCCGCTGACCGATGTGCGGCCGAAGCCGCTCATCGAGGTCGCCGGTCAGCCATTGATTGCGCATGCGCTCGATCGGTTGGCCCTCGCTGGGGTCGAGCGCGCCGTCGTCAACCTGTACTACAAACCCGAGATGATCGAAGCCGCGCTCGCAGGGCGCACGCGGCCGCGCATCGAGCTATCGCGCGAGCCGGAGCTGCTCGAGACCGGCGGCGGGGTAAAGAATGCGCTGCCATTACTCGGCGAGACATTTTTTGCGTTGAACGGCGACGTATTTTGGCTGGATGGCTTGACCTCGGCGCTAACGCGCCTTGTCCAATATTTCGATCAACAGCGAATGGATGCGCTACTGCTAATGCAGCGAACGGTGTGGGCGACCGGCTATGAAGGGCTCGGGGATTATTTCCTCGACCCGCTCGGCGTCCCGCGCAGTCGCGGCGAGCGTGAGGTTGCGCCCTATATCTTCGCCGGTATCCAGATCTTGCACCGGCGCCTCTTCGACGGCGTCGCCGACACCGTATTCTCGCTCAAGAAGCTCTACGACCGTGCCGAGCATGCCGGCCGCCTCGGCGCCATCATCCACGATGGCGAATGGTTCCATATCGGCACGCCGGAAGGCCTCGAAGCGACGCGCGCGCGCCTCGCCTCCCACCGCATCGAGCGCTAGGGCGCGTTCGTGCGCCCGCGCCTCTTCACGATATCCGCGGATCGGCCTTTCCTCGCGACCCTGGCGCACGGACTGGTGGCGATGGCCGGCGGCGACCCGCTGCGGTTGGCGCGAATGACGGTGCTGCTGCCGACCCGGCGCGCCGCGCGCAGCCTGCGGGAAGCATTCCTGCGCCTCACCGGCGAGGGCAGCGACCCCGGCGCGCCGCTGCTGCTGCCGCGGATGCGACCAATCGGCGACCTCGACGCCGACGAACTCGAATTCGTTCCCGGCGACGAGACCCTGGCGATCCCGCCGGCACTCCCCGAGTTGCGCCGGCGGTTGCTGCTGACCCGGCTGGTGCTCGACTGGAGCGAGGCGCATGACGACCAGAAGCTGCTGCCCGGCCAGGCTGCCTCGCTCGCTGGCGCGCTGGCGCGGCTGATCGACACCGCCGCGACCGAGGGCGCCAGCTTCGCCGACCTCGCCAGGTTGGCGCCGCTCGACCTCGCCGAGCATTGGCAGGTGGTGTTGCGCTTTCTCGACATCCTGCCGGCGCAATGGCCGAAAGTGCTCGACACCGAGGGTGCGCTCGACGCCGCCGAGCGGCGCAAGCAGTTGCTGCTGCGGCAGGCGGCGGAGTGGCGCCGTACGCCGCCGCGCGACCCCGTGATCGCGGCCGGCCTCACCGGCGGCATCCCGGCTTTGAACGAACTGATCGGCGTCGTCGCCGAGCTCGACCAGGGCACCGTCATCTTGCCCGGTCTGGACCGCGACCCTGCACCGGATATTTGGAACGTCATCGCCGAGGACCCGGCGCACCCGCAATTTCTTTTGGCCGGGTTGCTGCGCGCGCTCGAGATCGCGGCGGACGATGTCCGCGATTGGGAGCCTGCTCCGGCCTGCGAGCGTGAGGTACGGCTGCGCTTAGCGTCGCAAGCGCTGCTGCCGGCCGACCTCACCCATGCCTGGCGCGACCTGCGCCCGGAGGATCAGGGCGCACTGGCCGGGCTCAGCCGCTACGACTGCCCGAGCCCGCAGGACGAGGCAGTGACCATCGCCCTGCTGCTACGGCGCAAGCTCGAAACACCCGGCGCGACCGCATCGCTTATCACTCCCGACCGCGAACTCGCCCGCCGTGTCGCCGCCGAGCTGCGGCGTTGGGGCATCGACATCGACGATTCCGCCGGCACGCCCCTGAGCCTGACCCCGCCCGGCGCGTTCCTGCGCCTGGTGCTCGACATGGCCGAAAGCGAGCTGGCGCCAGTGCCGCTGTTGGCGGCGATGAAGCATCCGCTGGCGGCGGGTGGGCTCGCCGTGGCCGAGTTCCGCGACCTCGCACGCCGGTTCGAACACGAAATCCGCGGGCCGCGCCCGGCGCCTGGCATTGCCGGGTTGCGCAACGCTCTTGGTAAAGAGCGAGAGCTGCTCCGCTTTGTCGATCGCCTCGAAAACTGCCTCGGCGAGCTGCCAAGCCTGCTTGCCACGGAGAAAGTCAGCATCGCCGAACTGGCGACCGCGCATATCGCCGCGACCGAGCGGCTTGCCGCGAGCGACACGGAAAGCGGCGTTGCCCGGCTATGGCGCGACGCGGCCGGCGAGACCGCGGCGGGGTTCTGCCACGATCTGATCGACGCGGCACGCGACTTCCCGCTGGTAGCCGGCCGCCATTATCCAGCGCTGTTCGAGGCCTTGTCTGGCGGCGCCGTGGTCCGGCCCCTGTATGGTCGGCATCCTCGCCTGGCAATCTGGGGTCTGGTCGAAGCGCGGCTGCAACAAGCGCATCTGGTCGTGCTCGGCGGGCTCAACGAGGGCACCTGGCCGGGACCCATCGCCGACGACCCGTGGATGTCGCGGCAGATGCGGCGCGAGTTCGGCATCCCGCTACCCGAGCGCGCGATCGGCATCGCCGCCCATGATTTCGCCCAGGCGATCGGCGCGCCGGAAGTCGCGCTGACCCGGGCGACGCGGCGTGAGGGCGTTCCGACCGTGCCATCGCGCTGGCTGCTGCGCCTCGACGCGGTGCTGCGGGCGGTGGGGCTCGACGGGAAACTCGGGCCGGAGCCGGAAATTGCCGCTGCCGCCGCGATCGCCGACCAGCCGCTGACGCGCCGCCCGATGCCACGTCCGGCGCCGCGCCCGCCCGTCGAGGCCCGGCCACGGCGCCTGTCGGTAACCGACATCGAGACCTGGCGGCGCGACCCCTACGCGGTCTACGCCAAACACATCCTGCGCTTGAAGGCGCTCGACCCGCTCGACGCCGACCCCGACCGCGCCGATCTCGGTATCGCGATTCACCGGGCGCTCGCCGAGTTCGTCCGCCGCTTCCCCAGCGACCTACCGACGCATGCCGAGATCGAACTCAAGGAGATCGGCGAGCGCCACTTTGCCGCGCTGCTGTCGCGGCCCGGCGCCTGGGCGTTCTGGTGGCCCCGCTTCGAGCGCATCGCGCGCTGGTTCGCCGCCGAAGAGGCGATCCGGCGCCCGGGCCTCGCCGAGATGCGCAGCGAGGTCAAGGGCGAACTGGTCATCCCGGCGCCGGGTGGCCCCTTTACCATCTTCGCCATCGCCGACCGCGTCGAGCGCAGCGAAACGGGCGAGTTTACGGTGATCGACTACAAGACCGGCTCGGTACCCGACAAGGCCGCGATCGAGGCGGCGATCGCGGTGCAGCTGCCGTTGGAAGGGGCGATCGCCCGTGCCGGCGGGTTTGGAATCGCGCCGGGCCCAGTCGCGGCGCTCGAACACTGGCGGCTCGGCGGCGGCCCCGGCGGCGAGCGCCTGTCGTTGGGCGACGATGAGCCGGCCGCGCTGATCGACCGCGTGCTCGGCGAGATTAAAGCCTTCGTCGCCCGGTTTGACGACCCGCGGACGCCGTATCGCCCGGTGCCCGTCGCACGCTGGCAACCGCGCTATTCCGACTACGCGCATCTCGAACGCCTCGACGAGAGCGAGGCCGGGTAATGCTGGGCAACACCACCGCCGACCGCGCGCAGCGCAAGGCGCTCGACCCGTCTGCCTCGGTCTGGGTCTCGGCCTCGGCCGGCACCGGCAAAACCAAGGTGCTGACCGACCGGCTGTTGACCCTGATGCTCGCCGGCACTGAGCCGTCGCGCATCCTTTGCCTGACCTTTACCCGCGCCGCGGCGGCGGAGATGGCGAACCGCGTCAACGACCGGCTCGCCAGCTGGACGACGATGGAACGCGGCCGGCTCGCGCAGGAGCTAGTGAACCTGACCGGCCGCCATCCCCACGAGGAGGAGATCGCCCATGCCCGCCAGCTGTTCGCCCGCGTGCTCGATACGCCCGGCGGCGCCAAGATCCAGACGATCCACGCTTTCTGCCAATCGCTGCTGGGCCGCTTTCCGCTCGAAGCCCAAGTGCCGCCGGAATTCACCGTTCTCGATGAGCGCAGCGCCGCCGAGGCGCTGAGCGATGCCGCCGCCGGCATGATCGCCGCCGCCCGCGCGGGCGCCCGCCCCGACCTCGCTGAGGCGCTTGGGGTGGTGGCGCGCTATCTGGCCGAGGAGCGCTTTGCTGAGCTGATGGGGGCGCTGGCGCGCGAGCGCAGCAAGCTTGCCGCCGCCTTGGCCAACGGCGAAGAAGCCTTTCTAGCACGGCTCGCCGCGGCAATCGGCGTGCCGGTCGGCACTACCGTCGACGGGCTTACCGCCGCGTTCTGCGCCGGCGGCGATTTGGCCTCGCTTCGTGAGGCCTGCGCCCCGCTCGCCGACGGGTCGAAGACCGACCGCGCACGCGGCGCCGTGCTGGCCGCCTGGTGCGAAAACGCAGCCGGGCGCGAAGCGATGATCCCCGAGTATTTGCTCGCCTTCCTCACGAAGGACGGCGACATCCGCGCCAGCCTGGTCACCAAGGACACCACAAGGAAGGCTGCCGTCGATATCGGCCGCATCCTTTGCCTCGAGGCAGAGCGCGTGAAGCAGTTCCTCGAGGCGAAGAACGGGGTCGTCATCCTCGAAGCCACCGGCGCCATCGTCCGGCTCGGCGACGCGCTGCTCGGAGCCTACGAAGCGCGCAAGCGCCTGCATGCGCAGCTCGACTACGACGATCTCGTCCTCAAGGCGCTCGACTTGCTGCGCCGCGCCGGCATCGCGCCCTGGGTACTGTTCAAGCTCGATGGCGGGCTCGACCACATTCTCATCGACGAAGCCCAGGACACCAACCCCGAGCAATGGGAGATCGTCGCGGTCCTCGCGGCCGAATTCTTCGCCGGCGAGGACCCGCTCGGCCGAGTGCGCACCGTGTTCGCGGTCGGCGACGCCAAGCAGTCGATCTACAGCTTTCAGCGCGCCGACCCGCGCGCATTCGTCGAGATGCGCGCGCATTTTGAGGCACGGGTCATCGAGGCGCAGCGGCACTGGCGGATCGTGCCACTCGACATCTCGTTTCGTGCCGCCGAGCCGCTGCTGCGCGCGGTCGACGCCGCGTTTGCCAACGCCAACGCCGCCGAGGGTGTTGCGCTCGACGGCGCCGCGATCCGCCATGTCGCCGCCCGCATCGGCCAGGCCGGGCATGTCGAGTTGTGGCCGCCCTGCCCGGCCTCGGCCGAAGCCGACGATGACGGCGAGGATGCTGGCGCGCGCGTCCCCGAGTCGCGCACCCGCCTCGCCCGCGCTATCGCCGCAACCATCGACGGCTGGCTGAAAACTGGCGAGCGCCTCGCGTCGCGCGACCGACCGATCCGGGCTGGTGACATCATGGTGCTGGTGCGCCGCCGCAACGAGTTTGTTGGCGATCTGCTGCGCGCGCTCAAGGAGCGGAACGTCCCGGTCGCCGGCGCCGATCGGATGAAATTGGCGGAGCAGCTTGCGGTTCAAGATCTCGTCGCGCTCGGCCAGTTTCTGCTCCTGCCCGAGGACGATCTGACGCTGGCGGCGGTGCTAAAGGGACCGCTCTTCGGTATCTCGGAGGAGCAGCTTTTCGCCCTCGCCTACGACCGCAGCGGCCAGCATCTATGGACCCGGCTGCAGCGTCGCGCCGGCGATGACCTGCTGCTTGCCGGTGCGGTCGCGATGCTGCGCGAGTTGCTGCGCAGAGCCGATTTCGCTCCGCCCTACGAGCTCTACGCCGACGTCCTCGGCGCGCGCGGCGGGCGGCGGGCGATGCTCGAGCGGCTGGGCCCGGACGCGGAGGATCCGATCGAGGAATTCCTTGCCTTGGCACTGTCCTACGAGCGCGAGCATGTGCCATCGCTGCAGGGCTTCCTGCATTGGCTGGTTGCCGGCGAGATCGAGGTCAAGCGCGACTTCGCCGAGCGCCAGCGCGACGAGGTTCGCATCATGACCGTGCACGGCGCCAAGGGACTGGAAGCGCCGATCGTCTTCCTGCCCGACACGATGCAGCTTCCCGATCCGCAGATAGCGATGCTGTGGACCGAAACGGATGCACTGCCGCTATGGCGTCCGCGCAAGGAATTCGCGACGGCGCATTACGCCGGCGAGCGACAGGCGCTGCGCCGCCGCGAGCTGCAGGAATACCGGCGCCTCCTCTATGTCGCGCTGACCCGGGCACAGGACCGGCTCTATGTCTGTGGCTGGGAGACCCGCGATGCTAAAGGCGGCGAGACCTGGCACACGCTATGCCGCGCCGGCTGGAGCGGGCTGGCGACGCCGTTTTCCTTCGACGCGACGCCGCTGATCGGCGAGCGCGACGGCTGGTCGGGCGAAGGCTTGCGGCTGGAAACGCTGCAAACCGCGCCGCCGGTTCGCGACGCGGCAGCGTTCACCGAGCTAAAGCTGGGTGCCGTGCCGGCTTGGCTTAACCGGCCGCCGCCCGACGAACCCGACCCGCCAAAACCGTTGCTGCCGTCGCAGCCGGTCGGCAGCGAGCCAGCCACTCTGTCGCCGCTGGCCTACGCCGGCCGTGACCGCTTCAAGCGCGGCCTCTTGGTGCATCGCCTGTTGCAAACCCTGCCGGAACTGCCGCGAGACGAGCGCGATTCGGCGGCACGGCGGTTTCTCGCGCTGCCGGTGCATGCGCTCGACCCGGACGAACAGGACGAGATTCGCCGTGAGACGCTCTCCGTGATCGAGGCCCCCGAGTTCGCGCTGCTCTGGGGCGAAAACGCGCAGGCCGAGGTGCCGGTCGTCGGGCTCATTGGCGGCCATGCGCTCTCCGGCCAGATCGACCGGCTGGTCGCGACCGAAAGCCAGGTTTTGATCGTCGATTACAAGACGGTACGACCGCCGCCCGACAGCGATGCCGACGTCGCGCCGCTCTATTTGCAGCAGCTGGCGATCTATCGCGCCGCGCTTGAGCGCATCTATCCCGACCGGCCGATCGCCTGCGCGATCCTGTGGACGGCGGGCCCGCGCCTGATGCCGATCAGCCCCGACTTGCTGACGCGGCACCTGCCTTGACGTTGGTTTTACGGCTCACCTAATGTCACCGCAGAGCGATTGAAAGGATCCCGCCATGAAGCCGACCCCCGTCAGCGATGGCACCTTCGACAGCCTGGTGCTCGGTTCCACTGAGCCGGTGCTGGTCGATTTCTGGGCCGAGTGGTGCGGACCCTGCAAAATGGTCGCGCCGTTTCTCGACGATTTGGCCACCGACATGGAAGGGCGCCTTACCGTCGCCAAGGTCAATATCGACGAAAATCCGCAGACGCCGCGCAAATTCGGCGTGCGCGGCATCCCGACCATGATCCTGTTCAAAGGCGGTCAGGTCGCGGCGACAAAGATCGGCGCCCTGCCGAAGAGCAAGCTTTACGAATGGGTCGAATCGGTCATCTAGGCCGCCGCTAAACCCCGGATGCCTAATCGTCGCGTTTGCGCCACGCTAAAGCGGCGAATGGCCCATCGTCCGCTAGCTCCGACGGGCCCTCGTCGATAACCGCGTCGGGCGCACGCGGAAACGGCGGCAGCGACAGCGAGAATTCTTGCGCCACCGCCTCGCCGATATCGACCGCGTCACCGGTGAGCGGCTCGAAGGCGGGTTCCTCGTCGCTGTCGGTTACCGGTTCGGCCTCGGCCGGGCCATAGCGCAACGAGAAACTCGCCTGGACGCTGCCGGCGACCGGATCGAGCGAGACCACGCATTCCTGGGCGAACGCGCCCGAAAATTCAGCGGTCAGCAGGATCGTGCCGCCGCGTTCGAGCGCCAGCTCCACCGTCGCCTCAAGATGATCCAGCGACACCAGCGAAAAGCGTTTGGCGAGCGCCGCCCGCTCGGCTTCATTAGCGGCGATTTTCTGGCGGAACGGTTGCGAGCCGATCCGGGTCAGCGCCATCGGACGCGAGAATTCGGGAGCCGGATCGCTCATGGTGGACCGAATTCGATAGTGCCGGCGATCAGCGCCGCGGCCGGTTCGCCGGCCAACCGCGCCACCTCGCGTCGCGCGTAGCTGACCATGCGCACCACTAGCTGGTCGCTCGCCGGAGAGGTGCCGTAGAGATTGCGCGCGAGTGCCCCGCCCAGCGCCGCGTCGTCGCCGGCGAGCCCATCCTCATAGGCGCGGATTCGCCCGTAGAACGCCTCGGCCATGCGCGTCACCTGGCGGCCGACGGAGAGATCGCCGGTGCCGATTTCCCTGAGCGAACGATCGAAGTCGGCGAACATCGTGTCGAAAAACTCCTGCCCGACCGCAGCCGCAGCCGCTTCTCCCTTCAAACGGTGCAGATAGAAGAAGGCATGCAGGCAGACCAGCTCGAAACGCCCGTCGAGCGTGTCGGGCACACCGTAGCCGGTAAAAAATTCGCGCCGACGCGCCTGCTCGACGACGCTGGCATAGGCGCGCGCCGCGGCGTCGCGGTGGGGGTTGCGCCGAAACCGCAAGACCGCCTCAGCCTCCGTGTCGCTGAGCAACGTTGACAGCACCCGCGCCGCGACTAAAGTCCGCGCGCAACATGGCTTCCTTCGGCAATCGCTTGGATATCATACCGCCTCGCATGCAAAAAACGCGGCGAAGCCTGGTTCCGTGGCTGTCCGCGATCGCCGCGTCGGCTCTGCTCGCCGGGTGCACGATCAGCGTCGACCAGCGCGGCAACCTACCCGACCCCGATAAGCTCGCCGCAATCCAACCCGGCACCACGACCAAGGAGCAAGTGGTCAAGGTCCTCGGCACCCCATCGAGCGCCAGCACGTTCAACGACGACACCTGGTACTACATCAGCCGCAAGACCAAGCAGGTCGCATTTTTCTCGCCGACGGTAATGGACCAACAGGTCTATATCGTCGATTTCAATGATCAGGGCGTCGTCAAGAATATCGACCACCGCACCCTCGCGGATGGCGAGCCGATCACCCCCGCGCCGGGCGCCACCCCGGCTCCCGGCCGCGAGCTGACCTTCATGGAGCAGCTGATCGGCAATATGGGCAAGTTCAACAGCTCGAAGTAGCGTCGCCTGTCCTCCCTAGTGCGCCCAGCCACCGAGGATGGCGAGCAGCAGCAGGGCGACGATGTTGGTGATCTTGATCATCGGGTTGACCGCCGGCCCCGCCGTGTCCTTGTAGGGGTCGCCGACGGTGTCGCCGGTCACGGCCGCCTTGTGGGCGTCCGAGCCCTTGCCGCCGTGATGGCCTTCCTCGATGTACTTCTTGGCGTTATCCCAGGCGCCGCCGCCCGAGGTCATCGAGATCGCGACGAAGAGCCCGGTGACAATCGTGCCCAAGAGCATCGCGCCCAAGGCGCCGAACGCCGCCGCCTGCCCGGCGACAAGCCGGATGACGATGTAGAGGACGATCGGCGCCAAGACCGGCAGCAGCGACGGGACGATCATCTCGCGGATCGCCGCGCGGGTCAGCATGTCGACGGCGCGGCCGTAATCGGGTTTCGCCGTGCCCTGCATAATGCCGGGAATCTCGCGAAACTGGCGCCGCACCTCATTGACGATCCCGCCGGCCGCGCGCCCCACCGCGGTCATGCCCATCGCCCCGAAGAGGTAGGGCAGCAATCCGCCGATGAAGAGGCCGATCACCACGTAGGGGTTCTGCAGCGCGAAGTCGACGTGAACGTTGGGGAAATAATGCTTCAGGTCCTCGGTGTAGGCGGCGAACAGCACCAGCGAGGCGAGGCCGGCGGAACCGATCGCGTAGCCCTTGGTGACCGCCTTGGTGGTGTTGCCAACCGCGTCGAGCGCGTCGGTGGTTTTGCGCACCTCGGGCGGCAGGTCGGCCATCTCGGCGATGCCGCCGGCATTGTCGGTGACCGGCCCGTAGGCGTCGAGAGCCACCACCATGCCGGCCAGCGCGAGCATCGTCGTCGCCGCGATGGCGATGCCGAAGAGGCCCGCCATCAGGTAGGAGACGATGATGCCGACGCAAATCACCAGCACCGGCAGCGCGGTCGCCTCCATCGATATGGCGAGACCCTGGATCACGTTGGTGCCGTCGCCGGTGGTCGAGCTGTTGGCGATGCTGCGCACCGGCCGATACTCGGTCGAGGTGTAGTATTCGGTGATCCAGACGATGAGCCCGGTGACGACCAGGCCGACGACCGCGCAGCTGAGCACGTCGCAGCCGGTGATCGTTCCCGAGACCATGGTCAGCTTGTCCTGAAAACCGACGAGCCAGCCGACCACCGCAGCGATCGCGATGACCGAGAGGATGCCGGTGGCGATCAGCCCCTTATAGAGCGCCCACATGATGCCTTGGTCGGCGCCGAGGCGGACGAAAAACGTCCCGATCACCGAGGTGACGATGCACACCGCGCCGATCACCAGCGGTAGCAGCATCATCGTGTCTCGCAGCGGCGGCTGGAAGAAGATGTTGGCCAGCAGCATCGTCGCGACGATGGTCACCGCGTAGGTCTCGAACAGATCGGCGGCCATCCCGGCGCAGTCGCCGACATTGTCGCCGACATTGTCGGCGATGACGGCGGGGTTGCGCGGGTCGTCCTCGGGGATGCCGGCTTCGACCTTGCCAACAATGTCGGCGCCGACATCGGCGCCCTTGGTAAAGATGCCACCGCCAAGCCGCGCGAAGATCGAGATTAGCGACGCGCCGAAGCCAAGCGCGACCATCGCCTCCAACACCGGGCGCAGATCGGCGCCCGGCACCGTCGCGCGCAGGAAGAAATAGTAGCCCCCGACCCCGAGAATGCCGAGACCGACGACGAGGAGCCCGGTCACCGCGCCCGCCTTGAAAGCGATGTCGAGCCCGGCGCCGAGCCCGCCGCGCGCCGCTTGCGCGGTGCGCACGTTGGAGCGCACCGAGACGTTCATCCCGATATAGCCGGCGGCGCCCGACAAAACCGCACCAATGAAATAGCCGAGCGCAACGTGCCAGCCGAGCGCCACCCAAAGGATGATGAGGATCACCACGCCGACCAGCGCGATCGTGCGATACTGGCGGTTGAGATAGGCGCTGGCACCGACCTGCACGGCGTTGGAAATCTCCTGCATCCGCGCCGTTCCGGCGTCGGCGGCCAGCACGCGGCGGCTGGTGACGAGCCCATACAGCAACGCCACGACACCACACGCGATGACCAGGATAGCGGCCGGAGACATGGTTCTTGTTTCCCCCCGATGGCACCGAAAATAAAACCTGCCCTCAGTTACCGCGCCTGGCGCGGCGGGGGCAGGTCAGGCGCGTGAGACCATGCCAGAAGAGCCGCGCTCTCGCAACTCAACCTGCTCTACGGCGGCGATAGCTGACAGCCGCGAGTATTGTCGTTAGCATTTCCGACTGAGGTTTGGGGCGCTCTTCCCGATGCGCGAACACGGAGCGAGGCAATGAACAGCAAGGGTAGGAAAGTCTGCGTGGTGGTCGGCGCCACATCCAAGTGGCAATCGGACGGCCGCATGACCGCGCTGGCGCACGGCCATAAGGTGGACGACAGCGAGCTGCCGGTCGGTGTGCGCTGGGCGTCGGCGGCGCGATCGCCCAGAAATTCGCGAAAGAGGGCTTCCTCACGGTCCTGACGACGCGCACCCCGGCCAATGCGTCCGGCCTGGCGGCGGCTATCCGGGAACAGGGTGGAGAATGCGCTGTCGTCGAACTCGACCTCTCGGTCGACGAGTCGATCGCGAACGCCTTCAAGACGATCCGCTCCGAGGCCGGCGACCCCGACGTGCTGATCTACAACGCCGGCTATCTCGATGGACGTGAGCTGCCGCCGGACAAGGAACTGCTCGAGCACGTGCCGGTCAGGATCCTCGACACCGCGATCGATGTTGCCGTTCGCGGGCCATTCCTCGTCGCCCAGGAGGTGCTGCCGGCAATGCGCAAGAAGGGCGAGGGCTCGTTCTTCTTCTCCAACAACTCCAGCTCGCTGCGCGGCAAGAAGCGCATGACCGGCCAGTCGCTCTACTACCCCCGGGTCATGATGCGCACGCTGGCGCAGGTGCTGACCGAGGACTATTCCGAGCATGGCGTGCACGTCGCCAATGTCGTGATCGACGGCACCATCGACTCGCCCGGCACCCGCGCGCTGCCACGCAACGCGAACCGGACCGACCAGATCATCAACCCGACGAAGATCGCCGAGGCGTTCTGGTACCTGCATACTCAGGACAGATCGTGCTGGAGCCACGAGATCCAGCTGACGCCGCATCCGGTGAAGCCGAGCTACTAAGCACTAATCCGCTGCGTAGCTCGGTGCGGTACGCGGGGCGGTCCACCACATCCACAGGATCGCCGCGGCGGCCACTGCGACAAACGGCATCACCGTCATTTGCACGGTCGGCCAGCCGAAGCCGGCGAGGAGCGCGCCCGACGAAAATGACGACAAGGTCGACGTGCCGAAGATGGTGAAATCGTTGAGCGCCTGCACCTTGGCGCGCTCCGCCGGCGCATAGGTGGGGGTCAGCAGGGTCGTCGCGCCGATAAAGAGAAAATTCCAGCCGATCCCGAGGATCAGGTTGGCCGCCCAGAAATTGCCCTCGGCGATCCCGGCTAGGTTGATCCCCAAGCAGGCGAGCAGCAGCGCTGCGCCGATCAGCAGAATGGGGGTCAGTCCGAAGCGCGCGATCAGATGCCCGGTGAAGAAGCTCGGCCCATACATACCCAGGATGTGCCACTGGATGACAAAGGCCGCGTCGGTGAAGGCATAGCCGCAGCCAATCATGGCGATCGGGGTCGCGGTCATCACCATCGACATGACGCCATAGCCGACCATGCCGCACAGCAGCGCGACGACGAACGACTTTTGCCGGACGATCTGCCCGAGCGGCCGGCCACTGCCGCGTAGGCTCCCGCGCGGCGGCGGAGGCGGCAGGCGCACGAAGGCGAGCAGGGCCGCAGCGGCAAGCTGCAGCACCACGACCATCGCGAAGCAGCCGGCGAACAGGACCGGCGCAAACAGATCGCGCGACCATTTCGCCATTTCGGGCCCGAACACGCCGGAGACGACGCCGCCGGCCAGCACCAGCGAGATCGCCTTGGCGCGGAAGCCTTCATCGGCCAGCTCGGCCGCGGCGAAACGGTATTGCTGGGCGAATCCGTTCGAGCTGCCGACCATGAAAGTACCGAGGCAGAACAGCGGGAACGACGCCGCCCATATCGCCGCGCCGGCAACGATGCCACCGCTGGCGCCGACCGCCGCCCCAGTCCAGAACCCGCCACGCCGGCCGATCCGCCCCATCAACAGCGCCGCCGGGATCGTCGCGCACATCATCCCGGTCATCTGCAGCGCCACCGGCAGTGTAGACAGCGCCTTGTTCGCCGCCAGCATGTTGCCGATGATCGCCGAGGTGGTCGCCAGCACGCTCATACTGGTCATCGCCAGCGCCTGACAACCCGCCAGCAGCAGAACGGCACGGCGGGAGCCGGAAGCGGTGCTCATCGTGACGACCTTAGGGACTGGGTTTGCGAGGTCAACCGCCGCGCGCCCATGGCAGGCATCGCCGAAGCGATGCACGCCGCAGTGTCGCGCACTCGCTCAGAAATGCGTCCAGCCAGCGGTCTTGGTCGCGATCTCCGCCCCGTCAGCGTCGAGGAGGCGCACGCCCTCGCCCACCGCGATCGCGCCGATCTCGGTGATCGGCAGCGCCAGGCTATGCGAGAGGGCGGCGATCTCCGCACCAGCCTCGGGCGGCGCGGTGAACAGCAGCTCGTAATCGTCGCCGCCAGTGGCGAGCACCGGGTGGAGCGCCGGGTCAGCATCGACAATTGCCTGCGCCGCCGGCGACAGCGGGAGCCTGTTCAGCTCCACCGTCGCCGCCACGCCCGAGGTTTCGCAGATATGGCCGAGATCGGCGAGGACCCCGTCCGAGACATCGATCATCGCGTGGGCGATACCGGTGAGGCGCGGGCCCAATTCGATGCGTGGGTCGGGCAGCTGGAAGCGCGCGGCGAGCGCGGCTCGGTGCTCGGGCGCCAGCTCCTCGTAGCCGCCGCGCAGCACCTTGAGCCCTAGAAACGCATCGCCGATCGTGCCGCTGACCCAGACCCGGTCGCCCGGCCTGGCGCCGGCACGGCGAATTTCCGCGCCGTCGGCGACCTCGCCGATCGCGGTCAGGGTCAGCGACACCGGGCCGTGGGTCGAGGTCGAGTCGCCGCCGAGCAGGGTGACGCCAAAGCGCCGCTGATCCTCGCCCAAACCCTCGGCGAAGCGGCGGACCCACTCGTCATCCCGCGATTGGGGCAGAGCGGACGTCACCAGATAGGCGCGCGGTGCCGCTCCCATCGCCGCGAGGTCGGACAGGTTGCGTCGCAGCAGCTTCCTGGCGATGAGATCGGGCGGGTCGTCGCGCAGGAAATGCACGCCCTCGACCAGCTGGTCGACGGTGACGACGAGGTGATATCCGGGCGGGCAATCGACGAGCGCGGCATCGTCCGTGAGGCCGAGCGACCCTGGCCCGGCGAGTGGCGCGAAGAAGCGCCGGATGCGGCCGAACTCGCCGAGGCCCTTCGGCTTCATGGGACGCTACAGCTCGGCGGCGCGCAGCGCTCGGGCCATGCGGTTGAGCACGCCATTGGCCAGAACCGGCTCCCTGCCGTCGAAAAAAGCGTGGGCGATGGTGACGTATTCATCGAGCGTGACGCGCGGCGGGATGTCGGGCCGATGTGCCAGCTCGTAGGCGCCGGCCTCGAGGATCAGCCGCAGGATGGTCTCCAGGCGCGGCAGCGACCATTCCTCGCTGAGCGCGGCGGAAAGCGTCTCGTCGAGCCGCTCGCGGTGGCGCTCGACGCCGCGGACCAAATCGGCGAACAGCTTCTCGTCGGCTTCACCGTACTGCTCGCCGTCGATTTCGCGGCCGAGCCGGTGATGGACGAACTCACCGACGACCGACACCGGGTCGAGGCCAGGACTATGCGAAAGTTGATAGAGCGCCTGCACCGCAGCCAGCCGCGCGACACTGCGCCGCCGGCTGCCGGAGGGTTGGGCCGCGTCGTTCTCGGCCGCGGCGGAATTCATCCCCTGCTTCCAGAGAACTGCCGCTTGACCCCGACCATCGCCAGACAGGCGCGCGCCGCAGCGCCGCCGTGATCGCGGCCGTTGGCGCTCGGGGCGGCGCGATGCAGCGCCTGCTGCTCGTTCTCGCAGGTGAGGATGCCGTAGCCAATCGGCAGCCCCTCATTGACCGCGAGAACCTGGAGCCAGTGCGCGGTCTCCTCGCAGATGTGGTCGTAATGCGTGGTCTCGCCGCGGATGACGCAGCCGAGCGCGACAAACCCGTCGAAGCGCCCCTCGGTCTTCGCCACCATGCCGATCGCACCCGGGATCTCGAAGGCGCCGGGCACCTGAACTGTTTCGAAGGTCGCTCCGGCGGCGCCGAGCGCGCGCTCGGCGCCCTCGCGCAACAACGCCGCGATATGCGTGTAGTACGGCGCTTCGACGATCAGAACATGCGGCTTGCGTTCGGCCATCAGCCGGCTCCCCGCGCCTGCAGCAGCCGCTGGACGTAACGGGCGATCAGGTCGATTTCGAGGTTCATGCGGGTCCCGGGAGCGACGTCGCCGAAGGTGGTGTGAGCCAGCGTGTGCGGGATGATGTTGACGCCGAACACCCGGCCCTCGACCTCGTTCACCGTGAGGCTCACCCCGTCGAGCGCGACCGAGCCTTTCGAGGCGATGAGCGGCGCCAGCTCAGCGGGCGCCTCGATGGTGAAGCGCGCCGAGTCGCCATCCGGTCGCCTATCGACCAGCCGCGCGACCCCGTCGACATGGCCCAGCACCAGATGCCCGCCCATCTCGTCGCCCAATTTCATCGCCTGTTCGAGATTGATGCGGGTGCCCTCGCGCCAGTCGCCAATCGTGGAGCACGCCAGCGTCTCAGCCGAGGCATCGGCGGTGAAGACGCCGGGCTGCAGGGCGGTTGCCGTGAGACACACTCCGGCGCAGCCGATCGACGCGCCCAGCGCGATCGAGCCGGTGTCGTAAGCGGTCGCGATGGTCAAGGTCGCGCCGCCGTTGCCGCGCTCGATCCGACGCACCGTGCCGATATCGGTGACGATCCCGGTAAACATGACGGAAAGGTAGGAGCCCGCCCGCGCTTTAGCCAGCGCCTTTCGCGCGCAGGGCCAAATCGACTTGGCCGGTGTTAGTCGTGGCGGCGATAGGTTTCGATCAGATCGCCGCCGGCGATCTCGCACGACACGAGATTGAAACGTGGCGCGGCAGCGAGCTCGCCAAACCCGAGCGCGGCGATCGCCGGGATGCCATCGCCGCCGAGCGTCACCGGCGCACGCATCCAGACCAAGCGATCGACCAGGCCGGCGCGCAGCAGCGAAGCGGCGATGCCGCCACCCCCCTCCACGAGCAGGCGTGTGAGCCCCCTGTCGCCGAGCACGTGCAGCAATGCAGCGAGATCGATGCCACCGGCGGCGTCGGGCTCAGCGGCGATGATTTCGATCCCTTGCTTCGCTAGCGCCTCGCGCCGGGTAGGCGAAGATTTGGCGATCGTCACTAGCCAGGTCGGCAACTGATTGGCCTCGGTGAACAGACGCAAACTCGGCGGCAGGCGCAGCGTGCGGTCGAGGACGACCCGGACCGGTGAACGATCTTCTAGTCCCGGGAGACGGCAGGTCAGTTGCGGGTCATCGGCGAGCGCGGTCCCCGTGCCGACCAGCACTGCATCGTGCGTCGCGCGCAAGAGATGCGCGCGCTCTCGCGCCGCCTCGCCAGTGATCCAGCGGCTTTCGCCGCCCGCGGTGGCGATGCGCCCGTCAAGCGAGGTCGCGAGCTTCAAGGTGACGAGCGGCCGGCTCTGCGTCACCCGGCAAAAGAAACCGGCATTGACCTCCGCGGCCTCGGCGGCGCAGAGCCCGGTCTCGACATCGACCCCGGCCTCGCGCAGCCGCGCGATCCCCGCGCCGGAGACGCGTGGGTCGGGGTCTTCCACCGCAGCGACGACCCGGACGATCCCAGCGGCGATCAGCGCCTGGACGCACGGCGGCGTCTTGCCGTGGTGGCTGCAGGGTTCGAGGCTGACATAGGCGGTGGCACCTTTCGCCGCCTTACCAGCCCGCGCCAGCGCTTCGGTCTCGGCATGCGGCCGGCCGCCCTTCTGGGTCCAGCCGCGCCCGACGGCATGGTCGTCCTTGACGATAACACAGCCCACCGCCGGGTTGGGCCAGACCTGCCCGAGACCCCGCCGCGCCAAACCCAGCGCCGCGCTCATATGTGCGAGGTCGCGGGTCCTATCATCGGCGGGGTCGGCTATCGGCTTGCCTCAGCAATCGCCGTCGGCGGCGATGCGGCCGACGAACTCGCCGAAATCCTTGGCCTCGCGGAAATTGCGGTAGACCGAGGCGAAGCGGAT
Source organism: Allostellaceae bacterium (assembly GCA_035604035.1). Classification (GTDB taxonomy): domain Bacteria; phylum Pseudomonadota; class Alphaproteobacteria; order ATCC43930; family CGMCC-115725; genus DATARH01. The sequence goes on from DATNJF010000134.1 coordinate 34,219, forward strand.
ATAGGCGACCTGGTCGAGCGTCGCCAACGCCTCCATCACCAATTCGCCGATCTGGTCGCTGGGGATGTCGGTCTCGCCCGAGCTTTCGAGTTGGCGCACCATCGAGTTGATCATCCGCTCGACCCGCTCGGTCTCGTGCGGCCGCTTGCGCAGCGCGACGTAAATCGAGCGCGCCAGCTTGTCGCGATCGAAGGGCTCGCGCTGGCCGTTCTTCTTGACCACGGTCAACTCGCGCAGCTGCACCCGCTCAAAGGTGGTGAACCGCGCCGCACAGTTCGGGCAAAAGCGCCTGCGGCGGATCGCGCCGCGATCGTCGGTGGGCCGCGAATCCTTCACCTGGGTGTCGTCGGTGCCGCAGAACGGACAGCGCATTTCCCCCTCCGAATTCTAATTCTGCGGATAGACCGGAAAACGATCGCAGAGTGCGCCGACCGCGCCGCGCACCCGGCCCTCGACCCTAGAATTGTCATCAGGATGTTGCGCCAGGCCGCGCAGCACCTCGCCGATCCAGCGGCCGACCTGGCGGAACTCCTGGACGCCGAAGCCGCGCGTCGTCGCCGCCGGCGAGCCGAGACGGACGCCCGAGGTGACGGTCGGCGGGCGCGGGTCGAACGGGATACCGTTCTTGTTGCAGGTCATCCCGGCGCGCTCGAGCGCCTTTTCGGCGTCGCGACCGGTGAGGTCCAGGGGGCGCAGATCGACCAGCATCAGATGGGTGTCAGTGCCGCCCGAGACGATCGCCAGCCCCTCGGCGAGCAGGGTTTCGGCGAGCGCCTTGGCGTTGACGACGACCGCCTTGGCATACGACGCGAAGCTCGGCTGCAGCGCCTCGCCGAACGCCACCGCCTTGGCGGCGATGACATGCATCAAGGGCCCGCCCTGCAGGCCGGGGAAGATCGCCGAGTCGATCTTTTTCGCGATCGCCTCGTCGTTGGTGAGGATCATGCCGCCGCGCGGGCCGCGCAGCGTCTTGTGCGTCGTCGTGGTGACAACATGCGCGTGCGGCAGCGGGCTTGGATGCACGCCGCCGGCGACCAGTCCGGCGAAATGCGCCATGTCGACCATAAGATAAGCGCCGACCCGGTCGGCGATCGCGCGGAAGCGAGCGAAATCGATGATCCGCGGATAGGCGCTGCCGCCGGCGATGATCAGCTTCGGCCGGTGCGTTTCAGCCTGGCGCTCGACCTCGGCGAAGTCGATGCGGCCGTCCTCGGCGCGCACGCCATAGGTCGCCGCCTTGAACCATTTGCCGGAGATGTTGGGCGGGGCGCCGTGGGTCAGATGCCCGCCCGCGGCGAGCGACATGCCGAGGATCGGGTCGCCGGGCCACAACAGCGCCAGATACACCACCTCGTTCGCGGGCGCGCCGGCATGTGGCTGGACATTGGCGAAGCCGCAGTGAAACAGCTGTTTTGCACGCTCGATCGCCAGGGTCTCGGCGACATCGACGAACTCGCAGCCGCCGTAATAGCGGCGGCCGGGATAACCCTCGGCGTATTTATTGGTCAGCACCGAACCCTGCGCCTCCAGCACGGCGCGCGAGACGATGTTCTCGCTGGCGATCAGCTCAATCTGCGATTGCTGGCGGTGCAGCTCGCGCGCGACCACATCCGCCACCTCGGGATCGGCGGCCGCAAGGCCTGTCGAAAAGAAGCCGCTATCCGCGGCAAGATCAGCGACTGAGGCTCTAAGCTGGGTCAGGAAATCACCTATCGGGATCGAGAGTACGGTTAGCCGGCGCCGGGAGGGCGCCGAAGCTATCGAGCCTACCATATCTCGGGCGCCGATGTCAGCTTGCTACCAGACCTCGCGTCGGCATCGCGGACCCCGGTCTCACAGAGTGTCGGCTGAGAAACCATCGCCCTATCCGTGAATCGCCAAAGCACAAGCATTGTGCAATTGACGGCGGAGCGACTCTTAACAGCACCGCTGGCATGCTCTTCACTGCTATATCCAAGTCGCCGATGTAACTGGATTTCGAGTATTACTATCGATGCCAGGCGTTATCGTTGACACCAAGAAATTGGGCTGCAATTATCACCTTCAGGACAAACCTTTCGATTCGGCGGGGCAGGACATGGCGGAAGTAGCGGCGCCCAAGACGGCGGACGACGAACTGCTCAAGATGACGACTGAAGTGGTCGCCGCTTATGTAAGCAATAATACCTTGGCGACTGGCCAGCTCGGCGACATAATCCACGCCGTCTACAACTCGCTTCGCGCGCTGGACGGGACCGCGATCGAGCCGCCGGCCGAAGTGCTGAAACCGGCGGTGCCGATCCGCAAGTCGATTACCCCCGAATACCTGGTTTGCCTGGAAGACGGCAAGAAGCTGAAGATGCTGAAGCGGCATCTGCGCTCGACCTACAACATGACCCCCGACGAATACCGGACGAAATGGGGCCTCGGCTCCGACTATCCGATGGTTGCGCCGAAATACGCGCAGCAGCGCTCGGAATTCGCCAAGAAGATCGGTTTGGGCCGCGGTACCGGCCGCCGCTCGGCGCGCGGCAAGAAGTAAGCCCGCTTCCCGGCCAAACGAAAAGGGACGCCGCGGCGTCCCTCTTTTTTGCGATCTGAAAACCGGCTAGATCGAGGCCAAACTGCCTGAGACGAGAACGACCGCCAGCAGGGCGGCGCCGACGATGAGGATGCCGGCGAGGGTATTTGACGCGATCGAGGCCATGCGGGCTCTTCCTTCTTGGGGATAGAAATAAAGTTTGTATAGCAATTTTGGGGCCAAATATGAGGAAAACCGCCCTCTAGGCGGCTCGTTAGCACATTGGTTTTCCCGCCGAGCCGCCCGGCAGAATGCCCTTTTGTTGCGCGCGCGGATGATCATATTTTGCGCGTTTGCCGCGAATAACATCCGGCAAGCGTCATGCGAGGCGGGATGACGACAGAGGCCGTCGAGGCCGCGCCGCTCAAGTACCGCGCGTTCCTCTCCTACAGCCACCGCGACAGCGCGGCGGCGAAGCGGCTGCACGGCCGCATCGAAGGTTTTCGCATCGACAAGGACTTGGTCGGCCGAGACACCGCGATGGGGCCGGTCCCCAAGCAGCTACGGTCGGTATTTCACGACCGCCACGATTTCGCCGCCGGCGGTACGCTAGGCGAGCAGACCGTCGCCGCGCGCGACATCATGGCCAAATTGGTCGCGCAATATCCCGACTGGAACCAATGGAGGAAGGACCTAAACGAGTTTGACGGCGACATCGCCGCGCTCGATGGCGCCGATCCCGCCGCCGCGAAGCCTTAGGTTTATCGCCATCCCGGCGAAGGCTGGGACCCGCTATACTCGGCCTCTCACGACCCGAGGCCGTTGATGAGCAAGACTGAAGCCGCCGAATTCGATTGGGCCGACCCGCTGCGGTTCGACGATCTGCTCTCCGAGGACGAACGGCTGATCCGTGACATCGCCCGCGCCTATTGCCAGGAAAAGCTGATGCCGCGCATCCTCAGCGCCCACCGCGAGGAGCGTTTCGACCGCGACATCTACGGCGAGATGGGCGAACTGGGGTTTCTCGGCGCGACGATCGAGGGCTATGGCTGCGCCGGGGTCAGCTATGTCGCCTACGGCCTCATCGCCCGCGAGGTCGAGCGGGTCGACAGCGCCTACCGCTCGGCGATGGGGGTGCAGTCGAGCCTGGCGATGCATCCGATCCACGCCTTCGGCAGCGAGGCGCAGCGCGAGAAGTACCTACCGAAGATGGCGACCGGCGAATGGGTCGGCTGCTTTGGCCTGACCGAGCCCGATCACGGCTCCGACCCCGGCAGCATGGCGAGCCGCGCCAAGGCGGCGCCGGGCGGCTACCGCCTCACCGGCAACAAGATCTGGATCACCAATTCGCCGATCGCCGACGTGCTGGTGGTGTGGGCCAAGACCGAGGACGGGCAAATCCGCGGCTTCATCCTCGAGCGCGGGATGGAAGGGCTGAAGACCCCAAAGATCGAGGGCAAATTCAGCATGCGTGCTTCGCCCACCGGCGAGATCGTCATGGACGAGGTGTTCGTGCCCGAAGAGAACCTGTTGCCCAATGTCCGCGGGCTACGCGGGCCGTTCTCGGCGCTCAACAACGCGCGTTACGGCATCGCCTGGGGGGCGATGGGCGCGGCCGAGTTCTGCTGGCACGCGGCGCGCGACTACACCATGGCGCGCAAACAGTTCGGCCGGCCGCTCGCCGCCAACCAGCTGATCCAAAAAAAGCTTGTGGATATGCAGACCGAGATCACCTTGGGGCTGCATGCCTGCCTGCGGCTCGGGCGCCTCAAGGACGAGCACCGCGACACGCCGGAAATGGTCTCGATCCTGAAGCGCAACAACGCCGGAAAGGCGCTCGACATCGCCCGCACCGCGCGCGACATGCATGGCGGCAACGGCATCCACGACGAGTTCCACGTGATCCGCCACCTGATGAATTTGGAGACGGTCAACACTTACGAGGGGACGCACGACATCCACGCGCTGATTTTGGGGCGCGCGCAGACCGGCATTCCGGCGTTCTAGGACTAGGTATCGGCCGGGCTCATCCAATCCTTGAACCAGGCGACAACGCCGGCTTGACTGAGCCTTCCCTTGAAGTACTCGAACAGGCGCTCTTCGGCGCGCTCGCGATTGGCGCCGAGATCGAGGGTAAGGCAGTTGGCTTCAAGCAGCGCCACCGCGGCGCGATAAGCGGTGCGCTCGTTGGCGGCTGCGAACGCCCTGGCGCCGGCGATCGCGACCAGCAGCGACATCGCCAAGGTCGCGTAGTCCTGGTCCATGAAATACACCCAGACATTCCACGGCCGCTTGACCGCGATCTCCAGCGCGGCGCGGTTGAGAAGCTCGTGCCTCTCGCCGGTTTTCGCAACCTCTTCCCGGTTGAGCGCGACGACCGCCTCGATCGAAACCCAGCGCGGCTCGCTAGCCAAGACCGCGCGGCTAGAGCAGGCGGGCGGCGAGCGCGGTCAATGCGGCGATGTCGACGCCGTTTCGCGCACCGAGGGCGACCAGCGCCACGGGGTCAGCGCCCTCGCGCAGCCGTGTCAGCGCCCAGATCATCGTCGAGCGGGTGCCGCTGCGGCAATGCGCGACAAGCGGCCCCGTCGCGTTCTTCAGCACTACGGCGAACGCGTCGATATCGGCTCGGGTCAAGGTGGCCCCGACGAACGGGATATGGTGATAGGCGATGCCGTGCGACGCACAAAGCTGACGCGCTTCCTCGGCGGTGATCTGGCCGGGGTCCTCACCGTCGGGCCGGTTGTTGACGATGACCTTGGTGCCGGCGGCGGCGAGCGCCTCGATATTGTCGCGGGTGAGCGCCCCGGTGGCGGTCACGCCGGACGCGAGTTCCATCAGCGGCGGCAGGGTCGACATCTTCATTTCCCCAATACCAAAACGGGCTGCAGAGTCGCAGCCCGTTTCAGTTCCGTCACCAGAAAAGTGGGGGGAGGCCCCAGGGGAGTTTTGCCGGAAGCTTACGCGGCGTATTGGCCCGGGCGCTGGACGAGATCGCCGGCGCGGATCCAGAAGCGCTCCAGGCGGCGCAACGTCACGGTCGCGGCCGTGAGATCCTCGCCGGTGATCGCGGTCTGGTTCAGCATCTCGGTATGCCGCTGATGCATCGCGTGCAGCCGATCGCGCAGCTTGGAGCCCTTATCGGTCAGCCGCACGTGGATCGAGCGGCGGTCGTGTACCGAGCGCTCCTGCGCCAGATAGCCGTTCTCGACCATCTTCTTGACGTTGTACGACACGTTCGAGCCGAGGTAGCAGCCGCGCAAGGTCAGTTCGCCGACCGTCATCTCGGCGTCACCGATATTGAACAGCATCAAACCCTGAACGTTGTTGATGTCGTGGATGCCGAGCCCGTCGAGCTCGAGCTTTACGACTTCGAGAAAATGCCGGTGAAGACGCTCGACGAGCGAGATTACCTCGAGATAGCCGCTATTCATTTGTCGCCCCGTTAGGCCGCCGTCTAATCGAAAACATAACGAGGTTTGTGTTAATTTTCCGTTTTCACGCGGTGTTTCCGTTGCGCCGGACCATCTGCATGATCGCCGAAAAATCGAGACCGCCCTTCCCGCCGTCGACAAAGAGTTGGTAGAGGTTGGCGGCAACCGCGCCCAAGGGCGTCGCCGCCGCCGCGGTGCCTGCCGCCTGCTGCGACAGGCGCAAATCCTTTAGCATGTTGGCCGCGGTGAACCCGGCTGTATAGCCGCGGTTCGACGGCGCCGCCGGCACCGGCCCCGGCATCGGGCAATAATTGGTCATCGCCCAGCATTGGCTAGTCGAGGTGCTGCAAATGTCGAACAGGGTCTGCGCCGGAAGACCCAATTTCTCGGCAAGCGCAAACCCCTCGCACACCGCGATCATCGAGCAGGCGAGGATCATATTGTTGCAAATCTTCGCGATCTGACCGCTGCCCGAGGCTCCGGCATGGACGATCGTCCGCCCCATATTGGCAAGGATCGGCTGGCCTTTTTTGAATGCAGTCTCAGTCCCGCCGACCATAAAGGTGAGGGTCCCGCCCTGGGCGCCCATGACCCCGCCCGAGACCGGCGCGTCGAGCATCTCGAACCCGGCCTTCTTGGCCTCCTCGGCGACGAGCCGCGCGGTTTCGACATCGATCGTCGAGCAATCGATGAGCAGCGCGCCTTTCTTGGCCTTGGCGATGATCCCGTTCGGGCCGAGATAGACCGAACGGACCTGCGGCCCGGCCGGCAGCATGGTGATGACGATATCGCCCGCCATCGCCGCCTCGGCGGCGCTTGCCGCGCCTTTACCGCCCTGCAGCTCGAGGTTGCCTATCGGCGTCGCCACGACATCGTAGCCGGTGACCTTGTGCTGCGCCTTCAACAGGTTGGCGGCCATCGGCGCGCCCATATTGCCAAGTCCGATAAAGCCGATCGTCGCCATGTGTTGTCCCTCCTAGTCGAATATCAATTCGCCATCGCCCAGCGGCGCGAAATAGGCTTCCGCTGCGCGATCGTCGATCTCGGCAAGACTTGCCGGCCGCCAGCGCGGCTTCTGGTCCTTGTCGACCAACGCCGCGCGCACGCCCTCGTAGAAATCGTGCGCCGCCATAACGTGCTGGGTCATGCGATATTCAAGTCGAAGCGCCTCTTCGAGGTCGAGGCCCTGCCCCAGGATCAACTGGCGCAAGGTGATGCGCAGGCTGGTGGGCGATTTCGTCAGGAGCAAGGCGCGAGTTTCCGCCGCCCATTGGGGATCGCTGGTTTCGGATTGCAGCGCA
>DATNJF010000135.1:0-3907 GCA_035604035.1 Allostellaceae bacterium
TCGCGCCGGTCACGCTGGTTTGAACGAGACGATGCCCGGTTGAGGGATTTTCGGCTTCTGGTCGTCCTGTCAATTGGATAGCTTGTCGCCCGTCGGGTCATCCGAACGGGAGGATAAGATGCGCAAGACCACACTCGCCGCGATCGGCTTCGCCGCCACCGCGCTTGCTTGGGGCTACAGCCAGGCAGCGACCGAGGTTTTCAAGGGCACGCTCAGCACCGGCGCCGAGGTCCCGCCGGTTACCGGCACCGGCTCCGGTACAGCCGTGGTCAATTTCGATCCGGCGACCAAGCAGGTCACCTATACCGTTACCTATTCCGGCCTCAGCGGACCGGCCAAGGCGGCGCATATTCATTGCGGCGCCGCCGCCGGCGCAAATGCCGGCGTCGCCGTCAAGTTCGACTCTCCGGCCAGCCCGATCAGCGGTTCGGCGACCCTGACCGACGCGCAGGTTGCCGACCTCGAAGCCGGCAAGTGCTATGTCAACGTCCACACCGAGGCCAATGGCGGTGGTGAACTCCGCGCGCAATTGGCGAAGTAGTTCGATGAGCGGGATCCCGCGGCTCGCGGCAGCCGCGGGATCGATCGTCGCAACCTGTGTCGGAAACGCGTCGTGACCCTGCGGAAATTAGCTTAGCCGCCAGGCTCCCGCGCGAGTACGATCCGGCTCTTGAGACGACGATCGAAGAGGTGCCGGGGATGCCGCCGCATTACCGAGCAGACGCTGGAGACCGCCCGTGCTCGCTCGGCGAGGCATGCCGTGAGTCGGGGCTCGACGAAGATGGTGAGCGCTGCCCTAACTGCGCCCTCAAGCAATTGTGTGAAAGCGAATCCCGCTGGCTGGTCTGTCGCGGCGAGAAACCCCGCTACATAAACTGACCGCTACATCTGGCGGCCGTTGGCGTCGAGGATCACCGATACGGCGATGATTTTGTCGACTGTCTTTCCATCCTTGGCGAGCGGTGCCAGGCAGTTTTCGACAAACCGGTGCGTGGGGTCGTGTTCCCACAGAACCCGGCCGCGGCGCCATGTCGCCTGCCCGGTTTCGAGTATGAAGCGATAGCGGTCGCGCAAGTTGGGATTGCGCGAGGCTTCGGGCTGCGCCTCGTCGACCCACCGCCCGGTCAACTCGCGTTGCACCGAACGGGTGATGTCGGTGCCGACCAGGCGATAACGAAACCGTAGCGGATCGCGAAATACATCGAGCATCCATAGCCGCGAGAGCAGCGGCACGACGTCTTCGGGCGCCAGGTGCTGCCGGCCAGGCAAGCGACCAGGCGGGGCGATGTTCCGCCAATACTCGTAGAAGCGGCGAACCAGCGGGTGCCAGGTGGCGGGGTCGGCGGGAACCTGGTGCCCGGTCCACACGCCATAATCGGCGCCGGCCGGCAATAGATTGCCGCGATTCATGAAAGTTGTCTGCGAGCGTGGCATAACGGCGCCTAGGCTAACCGCATAATGGTTAGCTCAAGGTTGATGCCGACCAGCGAGAAACCACGCTATCTCAACTGATCGCTATAGCTCGCGGCCATTGACGTCGAACAGCACCGTCACGGCGAAGATCTTGTCGACGGTTTCGCCGTCGGTGGCGAGCGGCACCAGGCAGTTCTCGATGCTGCGATGGTGCGGATCGCGACTCCACAAAGTCGGGCCGCGGCGCCAGGTCGGCCGGCCGGTGTCGACGATAAAGCGGTAGCGGTTGCTGAGCGTCGGGTTGCTGACGCTCTCGGGCTGGGTCTCGTCGAGCCACTGCCCGGTCAATTCGCGTTGCACCGAGCGGACGATCTCAGTGCCGACCAGCCGATAGCGGAACCGCAGCGGATCACGGAACACGTCGAGCATCCACAGTCGCGGCAGCAACGTGATGATGTCCTCGGGCGCGATGTGCTGACGGCCAGGCAGTCGGCCGGGAGGAGCGACGCTCAGCCAGTAATCATAGAAACGGCGGACGAGCGGGTGCCAAGCGGCCGGGTCGGCGGGAACTTGGTGGCCGGTCCACACGCCGTAGTCGGAGCCGGCCGGCAGCAAATTGCCAGGGCTGTCGGAGGTTGTCCGCGAGCGCTTCGTCACGCTGCCGAGCTAACCGCAAAATAGTTAGCTCTAGGTTGACGTTCGTCGCGGCGTATCCGGCAATCGCAAATTTGTGCGCAGGCTGCGACAATGGTGCGCAATCGCTGCCGGAGAAGGATCGGGGGACCATGCGCTTTCGTCACCGGAATTGGCACGACACACATCGCGAGGGGATGTCCTTCGGCGCCCGCGTCGCCGACATGGTCGCTAACTTCATCGGCTCGTGGCCGTTCATCATCATTCAGAGCGGGATTTTCGTGGTCTGGGTGATCTTCAACACGGTCTGGCTGTTTGGCGCCTACCAATTCGACCCTTACCCTTTCATCCTCTTCAATCTGTTCATGTCGGCGGAAGCGGCCTATGCCTCGCCGCTCATCCTGATGAGCCAAAACCGCCAGACCGAGCGCGATCGCGTTCAGGCTGAGCATGATTACGAGACTAACGTCGCCGCCAAGGAAGAGATCGAGACCATCCTCAAGGAGCTGGCGCGGTTGGAACTCGAGAAATTGGACAAAATACTGGCGTTGCTTCAGCAGCCGGGCCAACAAGCCGCGGGATAACACGGGGAAACGCAGATGGATTTCGACTTTACGCCAAAGGTTGAGCGGCTGCGCGAGCGGCTCCTCGCCTTCATGGACCGCGAGGTCTACCCGGCCGAGCAGGTGTTCGAGCGCGAGCTCGATAATGCCCCTTCGCGTTGGCAGATTCCGCCAGTGATGGAGGAGCTGAAGAAGAAGGCCAGGGCCGAGGGCCTGTGGAACCTGTTTCTGCCCGAATCGGAACTGGGCGCCGGGCTCAGCAACCTCGAATACGCGCCGCTGTGCGAGATCATGGGCCGCTCGCCGATCGCGCCCGAGGTCTTCAACTGCTCGGCTCCGGACACCGGCAACATGGAAACGCTGGTGCGCTACGCGACGCCGGCGCAGCAGGAGCAGTGGTTGAAGCCGCTGCTCGCCGGCGAAATCCGCTCGTCCTTTGCGATGACCGAACCGGCGGTCGCGTCCTCGGACGCGACCAACATCGAGGCGCGCATCGAGCGCGACGGCAACCAGGGCTACGTTATCAACGCGCGTAAATGGTGGACCAGCGGCGCGATGGACCCGCGCTGCAAGATCTTCATCCTGATGGGCAAGACCGACCCCAGTGCGCCGCGCCACCAGCAGCAATCGATGATCCTGGTGCCGCGCGATACGCCCGGGGTCAATGTGGTCCGCGCGCTTACCGTGTTCGGTTACGACGACGCGCCGCACGGCCATGCCGAGGTCGAGTTCAAGGATGTCCGCGTGCCGGCGGAAAACATCCTGTTGGGCGAGGGCCGCGGGTTCGAGATCGCGCAGGGAAGACTCGGGCCGGGGCGCATCCATCATTGCATGCGGATGATCGGCTTAGCCGAGCGATCACTTGAGGCGATGGTCGCGCGGGTCAAGAGCCGCGTCGCCTTCGGCCGGCCGCTCGCCGACCAGGGCGTCATTCGCGAGTGGATTGCCGATTCGCGGATGGAGATCGAGCAGGCCCGCCTGCTGACGCTCAAGGCCGCGCATATGATGGACACGGTCGGCAACAAGGTCGCGCAGGCTGAGATCGCGATGATCAAGGTCATCGCGCCGAAGATGCTGCTCGCCGTCATCGATCGCGCGATCCAGGCGCATGGCGGTGGCGGCGTGTCGCAGGATTTCGGTCTTGCCTATGCCTGGGCGCGCTCGCGGGTCATGCGCATCGTCGACGGACCCGACGAGGTCCATAAGCGTGCCGTCGCCCGCGTCGAGCTGAGGAAATGACAGCGGCGGCTCTCGCCGCCGCCGAGCTGATTGCCGAGCGGCCGGACGAGCGTCTCGAT
>DATNJF010000136.1:0-4493 GCA_035604035.1 Allostellaceae bacterium
CGAACATGGCAGAAGATCGCGTCCTATGTAAAGATGTGCTTTGTTGATTTATTTGGCGTGTAGACCCGTCCAATAGCGAGCGCTCAATCCCGGCGCGCTGCATGCCGGCCACGTAGCCGCATCATCCCATCGGGCCCTGGCACGCCCATGGTAGTGCGGCGGGGTCGCATCTCCGCACCAAGAAGGCAGCCCCACAGTCGCCGACGATGCGGTGGCCGACTGCAAAACTTCAGGCCATCTGATGACTTCGAGAGTTTCAGTAGCGACAGCCAGGTTGGTATCACCGAATCCCCGAAGGTCAGCACCAACGGGGCGCGAACTTCTCAAATATGAACGGTGATCGTGATCGTCATAGTCGCCGAGGGCGGTGGGATTTGCAACAATTGCGGGTTGCGCAGCTTGGCGGCGGTGAAATATGCTCACGGCGTTTCGAGGCGAAATGCGGAGGATGCGCGCATGAACCGTTTTTTGGTCGGGGCGTTTACCGCCGCGATGCTGGTTGGCGTTGGCAGCCTGCGCTGCTCCGCGTGGGGCGCCGAATCGGCGAGTTTGCCGCCCCAGAATATGGTTACGATGAACTTCCAGAACGTGGATATTCCGGTGCTGGCCAAGTTCATCAGCGAGATCACCGGGCGCAACTTCATCATCGACGAATCGGTGCGCGGCAAGGTCACCATCATCTCGCCGAGCAAGGTGACGGCCGAACAGGCCTACTCGATCTTTCAATCGGTGCTCCAGGTGAAAGGCTTCACCACCGTTCAGGCCGGCAAGATCATCAAGATTGTGCCCGCGCGCAACGTGCGCTCCTCGGCCGCGCTTACCGAATCGCAAGTTCCGGCCCAGACCAAGGGCGACGAATACGTCACCCGGATGGTGCGGCTTAAGAATATCGACGCCGCTTCCATCATCGGCGTGATCCAGCCGATGGTCTCGCACGACGGCCTGATCGCCGCGTTTCCCCTGGACAACACCATCATCGTCACCGACGACGCCTACAACGTCGAGCGACTGCTGCAGATAATCGGCAGCCTCGACGTGCGCGGCCAACAGCAGACCATCGTGGTCATTCCGCTCAAGCTCGCCTTTGCCACTGAGCTTGCGCCGGAGATCGATCAGCTGATGACGGCCAGGATGCAAGGCACGGGCGCAACCTCCCAGATGGCGCGGCCCCAAGGTGTGGCGCCTTCCACCACCGGCGCCGGGATGGGTTACAAGGTCATCCCCGACGAGCGCACCAATTGCCTGATCGTCTTGGCGCCGCCGCTTCAGATGCGTGAGATTCAGGAAATAGTCGACAAGCTTGACGTAAATCCGCCGCTGACCACCTCGCGAATCCACGTTTATCGGCTCAAGAACGCGCAGGCGCTCGAGATGGTCGAGGTGCTCAACAACCTGCTCAACGGCGGCGGCGGCCCGAAGACCCTCTCGCCGACCACCGGCAAGGGATCGCTTGGCCGCGCGAGCTTCAACTCCAATGGCGGCAGCTCGGGCTTTGGCGGGATGAGCGGCTCCGGCGGGATGGGCGGGATGGGTGGCATGGGCGGTATGTCCACCGGTAGCGCCAGCTTCGGTGGTTCCAGCGGCGGCGGCTTCGGCGGCGGCACCAACGGCTCCGGTGGTTTCGGCGGCAGTGGCGGCGGCGGGATGAGCCGCGGCGGCGCGCCCGGCGGCGGCGGGGCGGGGTCGGCCAGCTCGGCCGGCAAGAGCATCGATTTCTCTTATCCGGTAAATATCACCGCCGATCCCGCGACCAACGCGATGGTTATCAGCGCGTCGCCGCAGGATTGGCAGACCCTGCGGCAGATTATCGACGACCTCGACACCCCGCGCGTCCAGATTTTCGTCCAGGCCATCATCGTCGAGGTCTCCGCCGAGCGCCAGCGCCAGATGGGCGTCAATTTCAACGCCGCGATGGGTTTCGGAAACACGATCGGCTTCGGCACGGTTGATTTCGGACAGCTGCAGAATACGATCAGCAACCCGCTCGGGGTGACCGGCCTGGGCCTGGGCCTCGCTTCGAAAAGCATGTGTACGGTTTCTGCCGCGGCGCTGGCTGCGGCTAGCGCCGCCACCTCCACTACGACCACCACCACCAGCACCGGCAGCTTGAGCATCCCCTGCGATGTCGCGCTCATCATAGCGCTGGAGACCGACACTCACGCCGACGTGCTCTCCGCGCCGACGCTGCTCACCGCCGACAATGAAGAAGCGATGATCGTCATCGGCGAGAATCTGCCGTTCGTCGGCTCGGCCTCCGCCAACGCCGGATTGCCCGGCCAAATCTTCAACTCGGTCGAGCGCCAGAACGTCGGCATCACGCTCGATATCGTGCCGCAGGTCTCCGAGGGCGACTACGTCAAGCTCGACATGTATGAGGAAGTTTCCAACGTCGTCAACGGCACCGCCAACAACACGCTCGGTCCGACCACGACCATTCGCTCCGCCTCGACCAGCGTCATGATCCAGAACCATCGCACCGCGGTCATCGGGGGCCTGCTCGCCAGCCAGGATACGCTCGAGAATCAGGGCGTTCCGTTCATCTCCGACATCCCGGTACTCGGCAACCTGTTCAGCAGCAAGAGCACCGACAAGCAGAAGGACAACCTCATCGTCTTCCTGACCCCGCATATAGTCCGCAACAAGAGCCAGCTGCGCGAACTCGCCCTCGACGAACGCCAGCGGTTCGTCAACTCGCTCGGGCGCAGGGAAATTCACGATATGCCGGCCTCGCAGATTCAACAAATCTACAAGCCGAGCTTCTCCATCCCGGTTTCTCCCGCCGACGACCTCAACGCGCCCTACGGTGCTCCGGCGGCTGCTCCGGGTCCCGAAAATCCGGCCGCCGCAATCGAAGCCGCGCCCGCCAGCGGCGAAACTCCCTTCAATACCACCGAGATCGGCCCGACCTCGATGAACAAGACCTCCACCGGCTACTCGACTGCGACCTCGGCGACCATGACCAGCGCCCCGCCGTACTCGGCCGCCTCCGCACGATTCGTTACCAGCGGCCCCGCCGTGCCGCTCGATCCCGGCGCCGGTAAAGTCTCCGCACCACCAGCGGCTGGCGCCGGCGGCTTCGCCGCCTCCTCCAGCGCGCTCGACCCAGCCAAGTCCGCCGCCCCCCCGGGCGTAACCCCCAGCATCGACCCCTAACGCAGCGGGAAGGGATCTCTTCCCGCTGCTTGCGCGCACCCGTCCTCTCTGAACATTCTCGATCCCCGATGGCCAGGCAAATCGGTCCCGTTCAGGCCCGAATCGAATACACGGGCATAACCGCCGTCACCGCGGCGTTGCGTGCGATGCCGTTGGAACGGGCGGTGCGCGCAGGCGCGCGGCTGGGAGGATGGGCGATGAATTTCGATCGCCCCAACCGGCCGATCGCGCTCAAAAACCTCGAGATCGCTTTCCCCGAGATCACCCCGGCGGCCCGCCTGGCGATCCTGCGCAAGATGTATAGCAGTTGGGGCCGCGTGCTTGCCGAATGGACCCACTTGCCCGAACTCAGCCGCGCCAACATCGAGCAGGTTGTCACCTACGAGGACAAGGAAAATTGGGACGAGGCGGAGCGACGCTCCAACGGCCGCGGCATATTGGTGATGACCGCGCACTACGGAAATTTCGAGCTCCTGGCGATAGCCCACTCCATCTACGGCTACCAACTCGCCATCGTTAATCGTCCGCTGCGCAATCCGCTGATCGACGCCGCCGTTTGCGCCGAGCGAGTCCGCCACGGGAACAGACTCATCGCGCGCAAGGCGGGCGGGCGCGATATGGTGCGGATGCTGCGGCAGAACTGGATGATCGCAATCGCGCTCGACCTCGACGTGCGCAAGGGCGTGTTCGTCGATTTCTTCGGGATGCCCGCCTCCACCAGCGACGGCATGGCGCGGCTGTCGATCGCGACCGGCGCGCCCGTGCTGCCGGTGTTCATGGTGCGCGAGGGCGACTCGATTCATCAAAAGATCAAAATTCTGCCCGCCATCTACGCCGAGAAGACCCGCAACCGCGAGGCTGCCGTGCGTGAGTACACGCAGCGCTACACCAACACGATCGAGCAGATGATCCGCGAGCATCCCGATCATTGGAACTGGATTCACCGCCGATGGAAAACCCGCCCGCCCGGCGAACCCCGCTTCTACTAGCCCGCGCTCCGCAATCTCGTACTGGAGCGAGCATGGAAAACCGGTGTAACCTTTGCCGAGGTGCCACGTCTTTAATTAATCCGAATTCGTGAGGCTGTATGCTGACGGTACAGGGGCGAAATGGGCCGCAAGTGCTGCGATCTGACATCGTGGCGCTCGTCAAATACATCAACCCTGCTGGAATTCCGCGTGGCTGTTACCTCGCCTGGGCCCTTGAATGAGCCCGACAAGTTCTCGCGAGCCTAACCAAATGAAGAAATTGCACTCTGCTTCCATAGGTGCCGCGCTACTTACTGCAATCAGTGCAATCCGGCGAATCGCTTCGGCCTCTCCCCTGCTGTGGCCGTTGGC